>JAJZVB010000009.1 GCA_021845885.1 Pseudomonadota bacterium | reverse complement strand
TCGCTGCTTCCATGAAAGGGAGCCAGAGATAATTCAAATGTTCCCTGGCTGAAAGCGTAACGGGAACGGGCTCATCGAGCCTGAAGCCGAACACATGCTCGGTATTCGTCGTCACCCCGGGCGCATAGCGGTGGCGCCATTCCGGATAGATTTCGTATTCCGTTTCCATTTCCCAATCGAGCAGCCTACCCTTTTTGAGGCCTGTTTCCTCGCCGAGTTCCCGCATCGCCGTGGCCCGAAGGCTTTCGCCTTCCTCGACGCTTCCCGTCACGGATTGCCAGTAGCCCGGATGATCCGCGCGCTCCAGAAGCAGGACGTCCAGGTCCGCGGTATGGACGACGACCAGCACCGAAACCGGCTGCTTGTAGGGGATATCAGCCAAGCTGGGCCAGCGGGTTGCCCGAGGCGACCCAGCCGAGGATCCCGCCCTGGAGGTTGGAAAGATCGCGCCATCCCTTGGCGGCAAGGAAACCGCAGGCCTGCCCGGAACGTCCCCCGGACTGGCAGTATATGATGGTGGGGATATTTTCGTCCATTTCGTTCATTTTGACAGGGATGAGGTGCAGCGGAATGTGGATTGCGCCAGGAATGATTCCCCTGGCCACCTCGGCATCCGTCCTGACATCGATCAGCCTGATTTTCCCGGTTTTTTGCAGCTGGAGCAGCCCCGCCGCATCGACATGCTTGAAACTCATTGCTATTGTCCCAATAAACGTTCCGTGCGTAATGCTAAAGACGGTTTGCCGATAAGGCAAGTTCCGCGAGACTTTTGCATCTCTAGATAGGGATGATCACGTCCGTTTCAAGCAGCGGTAGGAACTATATCGCAAAAGATTTATCATAATGGCCATGAAATGGATTCTGGCCGCATTGTTATGCTTCTCTTCGGTTTACATCGCAGCCGAAGGGCTGCCCGATATCGCCGATTCCGCTGCAGCCGCGCTCTCCCCTCAGCAGGAGAAAGCGCTGGGCGAGGAAGTGATGCGCCAGATCAGGGCCGATCCTTCCTATCTCGACGATCCCGAGCTGGACCAGTACCTGGACGACCTCGGGCAGCGCCTCGTCGTGAACAGCACCATGCCCGGCCTTTCCCTCAATTTCTTCATGATCCAGGACAACACGGTCAATGCCTTCGCCCTTCCCGGCGGATTCATCGGGGTGAATACCGGGCTGATCCTGACGGCCGAAAGCGAATCCGAGCTGGCGAGCGTGCTTTCCCACGAACTCGGCCACGTCACCCAGAGGCATTATGCGAGGATGGCCGGGGAAACCAAGGGAAGTACGATGGAATCGCTCGCCGCCCTGGCCGTGGCGATCCTTGCGGCGAGATCCAATTCCCAGGTGAGCGAGGGGGCGCTCGCCGCTGCCCAGGCGAATGCCATCCAGTCCCAGCTCGACGTCACGAGGGCGCATGAAGAGGAAGCCGACAGGGTGGGGCTCAATGTCCTCGAGAAATCCGGCTTCGATCCGAGGGCCATGGCCTCCTTTTTCGAACGCCTGCAGAAATCGACCAGGCTCTATGAAAACAATGCGCCTGTCTATCTCAGGGACCACCCGCTGACCAGCCAGCGCATTTCTGAAATCGAGGACAGGGTGCAGAACTATCCTTACAAGCAGGTCGTGGACAGCCCGGATTTCTGGCTGCTCAGGGAAAAGCTGCTGGCAGACCAGGGCAATGCCAACGATGCGCTGGTTTTTTTCGAAACTGCGCTGAAAGAAAAGAAATACGAAAACGAGGCGGCCTACCGCTTCGGCCTGGTCGAGGCCCTGATGCGAGTCAGGCAATTCGGGCGCGCCCAGCAGGAACTGAATAAGGTCAGGAAGGCATTGGGACAGAACCCGATCATCGAAACCATGCAGGGCAGAGTATTGCTCGCGCTCGGGCGGAACCAGGCGGCGCTCGATCAATACAAGAAGGATCTCGACAATTATCCGGGCTACAAGGCGCTGGTATACGATTATGCCGGCGCGCTGATCGACAACGGAAAGGCAAAGGATGCGCTCGACTTGGTGGCGTCGCGCCTTCCGGACGATCCGGGCGATTTCCATCTCTACCAGCTGCGCGCCAGAAGCTATGCGGTTCTGGGCAAGAACCTGCTTCAGCATCAGGCCCAGGCGGAGGCCTATTACCTCGTCGGGAACTTGCCCGCTGCGATCGATCAGCTGCAGCTCGCCGAAAGAGCCGGCGATGGCGATTTCTATTCCCATTCCATGGTCGAGGCGAGGCTGAAGGAACTCAAGGCCATGGCGGCGGGCACGAAAAAGAAGAAGCGCTAGAGCCCCAGGTTTGCCCAGAGGGCGTCGACCCGCTTCTTCACCTCGGGATCCATGGAAATCGGCCTTCCCCATTCCCTCGAGGTTTCTCCCGCCCACTTGTTGGTCGCATCCATCCCCATCTTGCTGCCGAGGCCGGAAACCGGGCTTGCGAAATCGAGGTAGTCGATAGGCGTATTCTCGACCAGCAGCGTGTCCCGTGCGGGATCCATCCTGGTCGTGATCGCCCAGATCACTTCCTTCCAGTTCCTGATGTCGATGTCTTCGTCGACCACGACGATGTATTTCGTGTACATGAACTGCCTGAGATAGGACCAGATGCCGAACATCACCCTTTTCGCATGTCCGGGATACTGCTTTTTGATGGACACCACGGCAAGCCGGTAGGAGCAGCCTTCGGGGGGAAGGTAGAAATCCGATATTTCAGGGAACTGCTTTTGCAAAAGCGGCACGAAAACCTCGTTGAGCGCAACCCCTAGAATGGCGGGTTCGTCCGGGGGCTTCCCGGTATAGGTGCTGTGGTAGATCGGATTTTCCCGCATCGTGATGCGTTCCACGGTGAATACGGGAAATCTTTCCTGTTCGTTGTAGTAGCCGGTGTGGTCCCCATAGGGCCCTTCGAGTGCGGTCTCCATGGGATGGATCGCCCCTTCGAGCACGATCTCCGAGCTTGCCGGCACTTCGAGGTTCGAACCCATGCATTTCACGAGTTCCGTTTTCGATCCCCTCAACAGTCCCGCGAACTGGTATTCGCTCAAGCTGTCCGGAACGGGGGTGACAGCGCCGAGTATGGTCGCCGGATCCGCGCCTATGGCGACCGCGACCGGGAAAGGCTCACCGGGGCGGGTTGCGCAATGATCCCTGAAATCGAGCGCGCCCCCCCTGTGGGCGAGCCACCTCATGATCAATTTGTTCCTGCCCATGACCTGCTGCCGATAGATGCCGAGGTTCTGCCTGGACTTCAAAGGGCCTCTGGTGACGACGAGCCCCCAGGTGATGAGCGGGGCGACATCCCCCGGCCAGCAGGTCTGGATGGGCAGCCTGGAGAGATCGACGTCCTTGCCTTCCCATACGACTTCCTGGCAGGGCGCATGCCTTACCGTCTTGGGCGCCATGTTGAGCACCTGCTTCAGAACCGGCCATTTCTCCCAGGCATCCTTCAGTCCTTTCGGCGGCTCGGGTTCCTTCAGGTAGGCAAGCAGCTTCCCGACTTCCCTGAGGGAGCCGGTATCTTCCTCGCCCATGCCGAATGCGACCCTGCCCGGCGTGCCGAACAGGTTGGCGAGAACGGGGATTGCCGAATTTTTGGGATGCTCGAAAAGGAGCGCGGGGCCTTCCGATTTGAGCACCCTGTCGCAGATTTCAGTCATTTCGAGATTCGGGTCGATCTCGATCGAGATCCTTTTCAGTTCGCCTCGCGCTTCCAGTTGCGAGACGAAGTCCCTCAGATCCTTGTATTTCATTGTTCTTCTTTCAAATGTACATCGGTTTCCTGTCGCTGAAATAGAGCCATCCCTTGACGATGCGGTAGATGACCCATACCGCGTCCAGTCCGAGAATGACCCAGCCTATCAGCAGGATATAGGTGAGCGATCCGATGAGGCCCCACAGCAGGCTGAACCAGAATGTCCTGATCTGCCATCTGAAATGGGATTCGAGCCAAGTTCCCCTCACGTCGGGAAGCTTGACGTAATTGATGATGACCGCGATCAGGTAGGTGATGCCGAAAAAGAACGAGAAGGCCTGCAGCGCATAGACTGCAGGCGTGATGGTTTCAGCGGAATCACGCTGCGAGCTTATTCCGGACATTCTTGTAGAATTTCGCGAAGAACCAGATCCGCCTGGCCCATCTGAAGGTTTTTCCGGGCTTCAGGACGAAGCAGAAAACAGCGGCAGCGGCAGGAATGACGGGATGCGCCTTCATGTATTTGAGGAAGGAAATCCCCTTGTCGATTGCACCCAAGGGCACTTCGAGGATCCTCGCGTCATGGGCCAGATCCAGCCTTTGCCGGGCTATGCGCGCCGTAAGCATTTTCCTTTTCAGCGCGAGCAGGTTCGTTTTTCCGTTCATTCCAGTTCGCTCAGGTCTTTCGTCAGCTCGTCCAGGCTCTGCGAAAAAAGCCTGGTTCTCGATTTGACCTTCTTCAGAAAGACGGCGCCGGAGAAAATGCCGATGCATGAGAAGAAAAGCGCGAGAAACCCCAGGGCAGCCAGTCTGTTTTCTTCCCAGAAGGCGACGACGATCAGGACGGCGATCAGGATGATGGCGATGCCGAGGAAGAAAAGCGAAAGCACGGCGCTCAACAGGAGCGAAGCGAGGCGATCGACTTCCTCCTCGAATTCCACTGAAAAAAGCTCGACGCGCGTCCTGACGATGGCCAAAAGGGTCGCCAGAAGCCTTTTTACCGAAGAAAAGAGCCCCGGCGAGTCATTGTCCATGCGCTCTAGCGGCGCCCGATCAGCATGCCGATGACGAGGCCGATGCTGGCCGCCACGCCGACCGCTTTCCAGGGGTTATCCTTGACATAATTGTCGGCGACCTTGGCCGCTTCCTTTCCCTTGTCGAGGAGAATGCCTTCGGCTTCGAGAAGCTTCGATTTGGCTTCAGCCAGCTTTTTTTCGAGCTGAACCCGGGTTGCCGAGAATTTTTCCCCGGCTTCGCTTGCCGTGGCCTGGAGCAACGCTTCGGCATCGGCAATGACGACCTTGAAATCGCCGATAAGCTTTTCTTTTGATTCAGTTGAATTCATGATGAAATCCCTTTTCAAATTGAGCAGTTCCACTTCACATTATAGGGAGTGAAGGAGGGGTTTTCCAGTTGAGGTCTCAGCCAACCAATTGTTTCGGGATGGGAAAGGAAACGCTTTCCGCGATGCCCTGCAATTCGGAGACCTCGTCTGCGCCAAGCGCCTTCAGCTTTTCAATCACGTCCCTCACCAGTTTTTCGGGGGCCGATGCGCCTGCCGTGACGCCTATGCATTCTTTCCCGGAAAGCCATGCTTCTTCGAGCTCTCCAGCGTTGTCTATCATGTAAGATTCCACGCCTTTCGATCTGGCGACTTCGCGCAATCTGTTCGAATTGGAACTGTTCGGCGAACCCACCACGATGACGAGGTCGCATTGGCTTGAAAGCAGCTTGACTGCATCCTGGCGGTTCTGCGTAGCATAGCAGATGTCGTCCTTCTTCGGACCCTTGATTTCGGGAAACCGGGCTTTCAGGGCTTCGACGATTTTGCCGGCATCGTCGACCGAAAGCGTGGTCTGGGTGACGAAGGCGAGATTTTCAGGATTCTTCACATCGAGCAAGGGCACGTCCTCCGGCTTTTCGACGAGATACATGCCGCCTTCGGACTGGCCCATGGTGCCCTCGACTTCGGGATGCCCGGCATGCCCGATCATGACGATTTCCCTGCCCTGATCCCTCATCCTGACCACTTCGACATGAACCTTGGTGACGAGCGGGCAGGTCGCATCGTATAGCTTGAATCCCGCTTCCATAGCCTGATTCCTGACGGAAAGGGGAACCCCGTGGGCGCTGAAGATCAGGGTCGCGCCCTTTGGCACCTGGGAGAGAGCCTCGATGAATACGGCCCCCTTTTTCTTGAGGTCTTCGACCACGAACTTGTTGTGCACGACTTCGTGGCGCACGTAGATCGGAGCGCCGAAGTTGGCGAGCGCCCGCTCGACGATTTCGATTGCGCGGTCCACTCCGGCGCAGAACCCCCTCGGGTTGGCGAGCAGCACCTTCATGATTTCCCCTTCCTGAAATTGTCAAGAATCAGGAGCGCTGCGCCCAGGGTGATGGCCGAGTCGGCCAGGTTGAAGGCAGGGAAGTGGTGATCCGCGATATGGAAATCGAGGAAGTCGACGACATGCCCCATCCTGATCCTGTCCAAAAGGTTGCCCAGTGCACCGCCCAGGATGAAGGCCAGGGCTGCGCTGAAGAGGATTTCGCCGCTGTGTTTTTTCAGGAGAAACAGGATCAATACCGATGCGGTCATGGCGATGAAGATGAAAAGAAACTTCTGCCAGCCCCCCGCATCGTTCAGGAAACTGAACGCAGCGCCCTTGTTGTAAAGAAGCACAAGATTGAAAAACGATGCGATCTCGACTTCGCTTTCTCCTGAAAGCCCCTTGACGATCTGCCATTTCGACAACTGGTCAAGGGCGATGACTATGAGGCTCAGGCCGAGCCAGCGAATCCAGTCAAGCATATTGCCTCGCTTCCCCCGCGCCGAAAAGGTTGGAAGTGCAGCGACTGCAGAGCGCGGGATGGGCCGGATCGCTCCCCACTTCCTCCCGGTAATGCCAGCAGCGCTCGCATTTTTGATGGGCGCTTGCAGTGACCAGGATCTTTTCGTCGCCTGATTCGACGAGTCTCGCTTTCGAGGTCACGAGCACGAAGCGCAGGTCGTTCCCCAGGGATTCGAGCAGCCGGAATTTTTCACCTTTTGCATGGATCTCGATTTCAGCCGCGAGGGAGGAGCCGATGAGGCCCGACTGCCTGGCTTCTTCCAGGTGTTTCTGCGCTTCCGAGCGGTATTCGCGCAATTTTCCCCATTTTGAGAGCAACGCTTCATCCGCAGCCGGAAACTCGTGCCAGGTATGATAAAAGAGGCTTTCCTCCTGGTCGTCCATGAAAAAGGTCCAGGCCTCCTCCGAAGTGAAGGAAAGGATGGGGGCGAGCAGCCTCAGCAGGCTGTTCAATACATGATAAAGCCCATTCTGGGCTGAACGTCGCGCAGCGGAATGCTCACCCGAAGTGTAAAGCCTGTCCTTCAATATGTCGAGGTAGAATCCGCCCAGATCTTCCGAGCAGAAATGATGGAGTTTCTGGGCGACGACATGGAACTCGTATCGTTCGTAACAATCCTTCAGTTCTTTCTGAAGGGAAGCGGTCAGCGCGATTGCGTATTGGTCGATTTCCAGCCAGTTTTCCACCGCCATGCCGTGCCTTGTCATGTCGAAGTCGGCGAGATTGGCGAGCAGGAAGCGTATCGTGTTCCTGATCCTCCTGTAGCTTTCCGTCACCCGCTTCAGTATCTCGTCCGAAATCGAAAGCTCCCCGGAATAATCGGTCGAAGCGACCCAGAGGCGCAGGATGTCGGCGCCCAGGGAATCCATGACCTTTTGCGGGCTCACCACATTGCCTTTCGATTTGCTCATCTTGTGCCCCTGGGCGTCGACGACGAAGCCATGGGTGAGGAGCGCCCTGTAGGGCGCCCTGGCATCGATTGCGCAGCCGGAAAGGAGGGAGGACTGGAACCATCCCCTGTGCTGGTCCGAACCTTCCAGGTAGAGATCGGCGGGATAGCCGAGCTCCTCTCTTTTCCGCAATACCGAAAAATGCGTGGTGCCCGAATCGAACCAGACGTCGAGCGTGTCGTTCAGCTTTTCATAGGAAGGATCGACCCCGATTTCCGATGGATCGAGGGAGAACCAGGCTTCCAGCCCCGCCTTTTCTATCCTCTTCGCGACTTTCTCGATCAATTCGATGGTGTCGGGATGGAGTTCACCCGTTTCCTTGTGGACGAAGAAGGGAATCGGCACGCCCCAGTCCCTCTGGCGGGAAATGCACCAGTCCGGGCGCTTAGTTATCATGCCTTCGAGTCTCGCCTTTCCCCATGAAGGGAAGAACGCGGTTTCTTCCACGGCTTTCGATGCGATTTCCCTGAGGGGCTTCATGCCGCTGTCCATGCCGATGAACCATTGGGAAGTCGCCCTGAAAATGATCGGGCTCTTGTGGCGCCAGCAGTGGGGATAACTGTGCCTGATCCGCTCCACCTTCAACAGGCGCCCGCTCTTTTCCAGAATATCGATCACGACATCGTTCGCCTTCCAGACCAAAAGGCCACCCACCAGGGGCATGCTTTCGAGGAATTGGCCGTTTCCGCCTACAGGATTCTCGACAGGGAGACGGTATTCGAGCCCGACCAGATAATCGTCCACGCCATGCGCCGGCGCGGTGTGGACCAGCCCGGTTCCCCCTTCCAGGGTGACGTGATGGCCCAGGATGAGGGGAACCTGCTTTTCCATGAAAGGATGACTGAGCGGGATTTTCTCGAGATCCTTTCCCGGGCATCTTGCAATGACGGTGCCTTCCAGTCCGTAGCGGGCGAGGCAGGACGTCTTCAGTCCTTCGGCCAGGATCAAAAGTCCCTTGGGCGTGTCGACGAGTACATAATCGAAATCCGGGTTCAGGCTGACCGCTTCGTTGGCCGGGAGCGTCCATGGCGTCGTGGTCCAGATCACCGCATACGCTTTCGCACCTTCAGGCAGGGATAAGCCGAATGCCCTGCCCAAGGCCTCCCTGTCTTTCACTTCGAAAGCGACGTCGATCGCAGGGGAAGTCTTTTCCTCGTATTCGACCTCGGCTTCGGCGAGGGCGGAACCGCAGTCTATGCACCAGTTGACGGGTTTCTGCCCCCTGTAGACATGACCATTTTCGAGTATTTTCCCGAGCGCCCTGACGATGTCCGCCTCGGTTTCGAAATTCATCGTGAGATAGGGATAGTCCCAGTCGCCCAGGACGCCGAGCCTGATGAAGTCCCGCTTCTGGCTTTCCACCTGGGATGCGGCATATTCCCTGCAAAGACGCCTGAATTCAGAAGGCTCGACTTCCTTTTTGCCGAGCTGCCTTTCGACCATCAGTTCGATGGGCAGGCCGTGGCAGTCCCATCCCGGCACATAGGGCGCATCATACCCCGAAAGGGTCTTGGATTTGACGATGATGTCCTTCAGGATCTTGTTGACCGCATGCCCGATGTGGATGTCGCCATTGGCATAGGGAGGGCCGTCGTGAAGGATGAATTTCGGCCTGCTGGACGCGACTTCCCTGATTTTCCCATAGCGGTTTTTCCAGGATGCGAGCATGCCGGGCTCCCGCTTGGCGAGATCGCCCCGCATCGGGAAAAGCGTATCCGGAAGATTCAGTGTTTTCTTGTAGTCAGTCATGATCGAAATATTTTTTTGCGTTGAGCACATCCTGGCCGATTTGCCATTTCAATGTTTCCAGGTCGGGAAACTTCTGTTCTTCCCTCAATTTGAACAGAAAATCGACTTTCAGGCGAGCGCCGTAGAGGTTCTTTTCGAAATCGAAAAGATAAACTTCGAGAACGGGCTTGCCTTTCTCGACCACCGTGGGCCTCACGCCCAGGCTCGCCACGCCCCTGACGGGAGTCTCATTGATGCCGTGAACTTCAACGACATGGATTCCGGAAAGCGGTGGTTTGTTGTGCCTGAGCCTGATGTTCGCGGTGGGAAAGCCTAAGGTTTTTCCGAGCTTGTTGCCGTGGACGACGCGCCCCACGATGCTGTAATCCCGCCCTAGGAGGCTTTTCGCCAGATCGAATTTTCCCGATCTGACCGCCTCCCTCACCAGCGTGCTCGAAATGCGATGCTCATCCAGCCTGACGCTGTGCATGGACTCGACCTCGAATCCGAATTCCGCTCCGGCCTCATGCATCGAGGCGAAATCCCCCTTGCGCCTTGCGCCATAGCGGAAATCGTCGCCGATCAGTACCCATTTGGCATCGAGCCCGGAATGGATTCTCGACTCGAATTCGCGAGATTCCATTTTTGCAAATTTGTCGTCGAAACGGCAGACATGCACCCGATCTATGCCCAGCTTTGCGAAAAGCGAAAGCTTTTCCCTCATGTCGGTGAGCCTTGCGGGGGCGTTTTCCGGATCGAAGAATTCTCTGGGATGCGGTTCGAAGGTCATGACGCAAGAAGGCACGGAAAGCGATTGCGCTTTCTGAACGAGACGGGCTAGCACGGCCTGATGTCCGAGATGCACCCCGTCGAAATTGCCTATCGTGAGCGCAACCGGTGTCTCGGCTTTTTCGGGAATCCCTCGGAAAACCAGCATGGCATGAATTCTACTGTTTATCCCGATTAATTCAAAGCTTGGCCTTGACGACATGCCACCAGCGGGCCAGGAACCCGGCCTTTTCCGCCGGGATCAATGCGACCAGCGGCACCTGCATGACTTCCCTGTTCCCGTCGCTCAGGATGAGCTTGCCGACGACCTGTCCGCGCTTCAAGGGAAGGGGGATTTCACGAGGGAGATCCAGTCTGGATTTGAGCTCGGAATAGGTGCCGTTCTGAACGGTCACATAGACATCGCCTGAAGGGCCCAGGGGGATTTTTTCGGGTTTTGCCTTCGGCTCCATGATGTTTTGGACGGTCTGTCCCGCCGCATAGGCCCGGTGCGTTTCGAAAAAGCGGAAACCGTAATCCAGGAGCGCTTCAGCCGATTTTGCGCTGGCTTCCCTGGTCGATGCGCCCAATACGACCGCGATCAGCCTGCGGCCGTTGCGCACTGCGACGGCATCCAGACAGTAACCCGCCTCATCGGTGTGGCCGGTCTTCATGCCGGTCACGGTGGCATCGCTGAATACAAGAGGGTTCCAGTTTTTCTGGGTGATGTGATTGTAGGTGAAGGTTTTTTCACCGAAATAGTGCAAATACTGCGGGTATTCCCGGATGATCGCTTCGGTCAACAGGCCGATGTCGCGTGCGCTGGTGAGATGCGCGGGATCCGGCAATCCGTCCACGTCGACGAAGTGCGTCTCGGTCATGCCGAGTTTTTGCGCTGCGGCATTCATCATTTGCACGAAACTTTCCGCATTGCCTGCGACGGCTTCAGCGAGCGCAACAGCCGCATCGTTTCCTGAAACCACCACCATGCCCTGGATGACCTCTTCCACTGTTGCGGGAAGACTGGGCTGCAGGAACATGGTCGAGCCGCCCGCCTTCCAGGCGGCATGGCTGACTCCGACATTCTGGCCGAGTTTGAGATTTCCGTTCGACAGCGCCTGGAAGGTCAGGTAGGCGGTCATCAGCTTGGTCAAACTGGCCGGAGGCACTTTGCTGTCCGCATCGTGTTCGGTCAGGATTTGCCCCGAGGCGGGATCGACGAGCGCGTAATTTCTCGCGTCCAGTTGCGGGGCGGAAGGCATCGGCAGGGGGGCGGCCTGAGCGGTGCTGAGCAGCAGCAGGGCAGCCAGAGGCGAAAATTTCATTGCGGTATCCTAGGGGGAGAAGTGACTTTCCCCCATTATACCGGAATGAATTTCAGATCATCATGCCTGCAGCGACCGTGTTGTTGGTGACTTCGTCGATCACGATGAAGCTTCCCGTCGAACGGTTGTGCCTGTAGCTGTCGGAGGCGAGCGGCTGCTGAACCCTGAAGCCTATTTTGGCGATGTCGTTCATGGCAAGCGAGTCTAAACCTTCTTCCTTTTCCAGGGTGTTGACGTTCACCTGGTAATCGATCCGGTTGAGCAGGATCTTCGCCGTTTTCGTTGCATGCTTGATCAAGTATCTTTTTCCCATTTCGAGCGGTTCTTCGGAAAGCCAGCAGAGCATCGCGTCGAATTCCTTCGAAAGCTTGGGCAGGTTGTCCGATTTCACGATCATGTCGCCCCGCGAGATGTCCAGTTCGTCTTCCAGGCGCAACGTGACCGACTGGGGGGCCATGGCCTCGAGCAGGGGGCCGTCATAGGTCGCGATTTCGCGGATTTTCGAAGTTTTGCCGCTCGGCAATACCGTGATTTCATCCCCGACCCTGATGCTTCCGGATTCGATCCGGCCCATGTATCCCCTGAAATCGTGCCATTCCCCGGTCTGCGGCCTGCAAATCCATTGCACTGGAAATCTGAAGTCTTCCAGGTTGATGTCATGGTCGATCTCGATGTTCTCGAGCACGCCCATCAAGGTTTCCCCCTTGTACCAGGGCATGTTTTGTCCCCTTTCAACGACATTGTCTCCGGCCAGCGCAGAGATCGGGATGGGAATGATGCTCTTGATGTCGAGCCCTGACGCGAAGCCTTCGAATTCCTTCACGATGGATTCGAAAGTTTCCCTGGAGTAGCCGACGAGGTCCATCTTGTTGACCGCGACCACGAGATGCGGGATGCCCACGAGATTCGCCAGATAGGCATGGCGTCTGGTCTGGGTGAGCACGCCGCGTCTCGCGTCGATGAGGATGATGGCGAGGTTGGCGGTCGATGCGCCCGTCACCATGTTCCGCGTATATTGCTCGTGGCCGGGCGTGTCGGCGATGATGAATTTGCGCTTCGGGGTGGCGAAATAGCGGTACGCGACATCGATCGTGATGCCCTGCTCGCGCTCGGCCTGCAGGCCGTCCGTGAGCAGGGAAAGATCGACGCCCGAAAGCCCGCGCTTTTTCGTGGTGTTCTCGATGGCGCTCAACTGGTCCTCGAAAATCGACTTGGAGTCGTGGAGCAGCCTGCCTATCAGGGTGCTCTTGCCGTCGTCGACGCTCCCGGCAGTGATGAAGCGCAGCAATTCTATGTTTTTCATCAGAAATAGCCTTCCTTTTTCCTGAGTTCCATGGAAGCATCCGAAGTCTGGTCGTCCATCCTGGTCGCTCCCCTTTCCGTGATCCGGGTCTTCGCCGTCTCGATGATGATGTCCTGCAAGGTGGACGCGGTCGATTCCACCGGGCAGGTGCAGGTCATGTCGCCCACTGTCCTGAAGCGGACGGAAAGCCTCTCGATTTTTTCGCCTTCCATCGGACTCACGAGATGCGAGACGGGAAGGAGGCTCGAACCCCGCCGGATCACTTCGCGCGGGTGCGCGAAATAGATGCTCGGGATTTCGAGTTTTTCCTGCTCGATGTATTGCCAGATGTCGAGCTCCGTCCAGTTGCTGATCGGGAATACCCGGATGTTTTCGCCTGGATGGACCCGGGTGTTGTAAAGGTCCCACAATTCGGGTCTCTGGTTTTTCGGATCCCACTGGCCGAATTCGTCCCTGAACGAGAATATCCTTTCCTTCGCCCTGGCCTTTTCCTCGTCCCGCCGGGCACCGCCCATGCAGGCATCGAATTTGAATTCGGCAATGGCATCGAGCAGGGTGACGGACTGGAAGGCATTCCTGCTCTGGTCAGGGCGCTTCAATATGACGCGCTTTTTCCGGATAGAGTCTTCCATGGAGCGCACGATCAGCCGCTCCCCGAGTTCTTTTGCACGCCTGTCCCTGAAATCGATCACTTCCGGGAAATTGTGTTCCGTGTCGATGTGCAATAGCGGGAAAGGGAATTTCGCCGGGCGGAATGCCTTCTCGGCGAGCCGGAGCAGCACGATGGAATCCTTTCCCCCTGAAAAGAGCAGGGCGGGATTGCCGCATTCTGCCGCGACTTCCCTCATGATGTGGATGGCTTCGCTCTCCAGGATGTCAAGATGGCTGAGGCTGCGGTGAATGATATGAAGATTTCCCATGTTATGCCTTTTTCCTGTGTAGTCCGCATTCCTTGCTCGAAGTATCCTCCCACCACCAGCGGCCTGCGCGAATGTCTTCGCCTTTGGCGATCGCCCTCGTGCAGGGGGCGCAGCCTATGCTGGGAAACCCCTTGTCGTGCAGCGCATTGTAGGGAACGCCCCGCATGCGGACGTAATTCCATATTTCCTTTTCGCTCCATTCGAGGAGCGGGTTGTATTTGTAAAGCCGGTTCTGTTCGTCGTATTCCGCTTCAAGCAGGTCGATCCGGGTGGGCGACTGCTGGCGCCTCATGCCGGTGATCCAGGCTCCCTTGTCTTCGAGCGCGCGCTGCAAGGGCTCCACTTTCCTGATATGGCAGCAGCTTTTCCTCAGCTCCACGGAATCATAGAAGGCGTTGGGGCCGTTTTGCCGCGCATAGGCTTCGACAGCATCCGCCTTCGGGAAATAGACCGCAATTTCAATTCCGTAGCGTGCCTTCGCCTCCTGCATGAGCCTGTAGGTTTCCTCGTGCAGCCTGCCCGTGTCGAGCGTGAATACCGAAATGCCGATATCGTGCCTGGCGACCATGTCGATCAGCACCATGTCTTCCGCGCCGAAGCTGCATGCAAGGCATGCCGGGGCATGATTTTCGACGATATGCTCCAGGGTGTTGCGCAATTTTTCGATTTTTTCCATTTCAGGCCGCCTTGGGCAAAGCTTCGGTGAGATCGAGCTGATGGTCGTGCATCAGGCAATGGTCGGCCGCGGAATGGGTCCAGGCATCGATCGCCTTGAAGAGGCTCGAAAGCGATTCCGCCTCGACCTTGTAAAGGCGGTGCGCGATATCCTCGAAAAGCTCGCTCAGCTTTCCCGGAACCAGGGCTTTCAGGTTCGGGGCGATTTCCGAGAGCGCGCTCCCCGTGCTGCCGCCATGCAGTTGAACGAGTCCCTGTCCGATCAGCGAAAGAATGGATTCCGCGCATCTTGCCGCTTCCCCGTATTTGCGCTGCATGAAGAGCGCATCCCGGTAGCGGCGCTCGTGGGCGGCCTCGAAAAAGCTGGACCCTATCCTCACCTGGGAGGCGCCTGCGCATTCTCCTCCGCCGAGCTGAAGCACCTTGAATTCGCGAGCTTCGCCATGGTCGTGAAGGACTGCCAGGATTTCCTCGGGCTTCACTTCGACGAGATCGGAAAAGAGTGCCGAAAAGTAACTCTGTCCTTTTTTCCTCACCCAGGCGAAGAAGGAATCGCTTCCTTCCATGGCATGGGCTTCCTTCAATCGCGAGATCGCCTCCATGATCCTCGCCGAAGGAATCGAAGGCCCCTTGATGGCGAGCGCACCTTCGCCCGTTCCGCTCCCGCCCAGGTAAATCTGGTAATGAGGCACGAGCTTGCCGTGAATCCGCCTGCCTTCCCCGTAGATGCCGATGTCTCCGGTTTCGGGCTGGGCGCAGCCGTTGTGGCATCCGGAAACCCTGATGCGCAGGTCTTGGCTTCCGCCCTCCAGTTTCTGCGCTACAGTCATGCTGGAGGTGATCCCCAGCCTGCAGGTGGACGTGCCCGGGCAGGCGGTCACATTGTCGCCGGTTTTAGGTCCGAAAAGGCCGATTTCCGCGAGTTCGGATCGCAATGCGCAAACCAGCGTTTCGGGTACGTTCAGGATCATGAGATTCTGGTCCTGGGTGGTCCTGAGATCGGAAAGAGCCAGCCTCCTGGCAGTTTCCGCGATCCCGCGCAATGCTTTCGAAGAAATGTGGCCCAGTTGAAGCGCAATGGGGAAGATCACCCGTCCTTCCTGCTTCTGTTTCACGATTTTTCTCGGCGAACCCTGTCCGCACGGCGATTCGCCCGGAAGCCCCCTTTTCCAGTCGCCAACCGGATAGGGGTGCCTAGCCAGGGCGCTCCGGGTCAATTCAAGCTCCTCCCGGTATTTGCCGATGAAGCCTTCGGGTCCGAAGCGGTCGACCAGGAACTTGATCCTCGACTTGGCCCGCTTGGTCCTGTCCGAGTAGCGGTTGTGCAAGGATACGAGCGCTTCCATCACGATGAGCAGGTCTTTTTCCTCGACGAATCGTTCGACGACGATGGCTTCCCTGGGCTTGTGACCGAGGCCCCCTCCCGCCGTGATCCTGAAGCCGAAGCGCCCGGCCTCGTGCACGGCGACGACGCCCAGGTCGTGGATCATGGCCTGGGCGCAATCGGCTTCGCATCCGGAAAAGCTGATCTTGAATTTCCTGGGCATCTGCTGGCTGAGCGGATTCCTCAGGAAATGCAATACGGCGCCTTCGAGATGGGTCGAAATGTCCACATGTTCCTTGGGGCAGACGCCCGCCATGGGGCAGGCCGTGACGTTGCGCACGGTGTTGCCGCAGGCTTCTCTGGTGGTGAGATTCGCCTTTTCCAGGATGCGCATCGCCTGCGGTGTCTCCCCGAGCGGAACGGAATGGATCTGGATGTCCTGGCGGGTCGTGACATGGACTGAATCGAGTTGGGAGTGGCTATCCAGCACATCGGCTATCGCTTCGAGCTGTTCAGGATTGACCGATCCGCCCGGAATCTTCACCCGCAACATGTTGACTCCATCCTGGCGCTGGCCGTAGACGCCCTGTTGCAGCCGGATGGCCGTGAATCGCTCCGCATCGATCTGCAGATTGAAGTACCCTTCAAGGGAGGCTTCATAGCGGTCTATTTCTTCGGAATGGATCAGTTTCATGGTTATTTCCTTTTTCAAAACATAAGCTTTCCGCCGATCAGAATCAGCATGCTGGCAAGCGCCCCTCTCAACATCCTTTCAGGGATTTTCGAGCTGAGATGGCTGCCGATATAAATGCCGGGCAGAGATCCGATAATCAGGCTGCCAAGCAGGTGAAAATCGACCGTACCCAGCGAAGCGTGGCCGAGCCCGGCGATCGCGGTCAGGGGCACGGCATGGACGATGTCCGTCCCGACTACCCTGATTGCGGGAAGGCGGGGATAAAGGTAAAACAGGGCCACTGTGCCGAGCGCCCCGGCTCCAACCGAAGAAATGGAAACGAGCAGCCCGAGGATCGCCCCGACCATCACCGTTGCGGGACCTATCCTGTCCTCGCGAATTCGGACTATCCTGCTGATCCTTTCCCTGAAAAAGAGCGAAAGGGCGGTGAGGATGAGCGCAATCCCCAGCGTGCTCGAAACCAGGGAGGAGATCGCCTGCCTGTCCACCGAAAGCGCCTTCAGGAGCAGGATGCCGACCAGGGCTGCCGGGATGCTGCCCATGGCGAGCAGTCCCGCAACCCTCCAGTCGACATGACCTTTCGAGCCGTGCACCCATGCGCCGCCGGCCTTGGTGATGGCGCCGTAAAGCAGGTCCGTGCCGACCGCGACCGCAGGAGAGATGCCGAAGGCGATCACGAGCAGCGGGGTCATCAGGGATCCGCCCCCGACCCCGGTCATGCCCACGACCGCCCCTATCGCCAAGCCTGACAAGGCATATCCCGCGTCCATTTGCTTCCTTCATGGATGAAACTGGGCTCATCATAGCAAGCCGTCTATATATTCCTAAATAATTTCGTGTTAAAGTTTTATAACTTAATGGAATTAAGGGGGCGAGGTGAAGCTTCAGCAACTGCGATACTTGTGCGAGGTGGTGAAACAGGACCTGAACGTGTCCGATGCCGCAGGTTCGCTCTATACCTCGCAGCCCGGCATCAGCAAGCAGATCAGGTTGCTCGAGGAGGAGCTCGGCATCGACATTTTCGTGCGCAACGGCAAGCGTCTTTCCGCCGTCACCGAGCCTGGGCAGGCCGTCGTTTCCATAGCCAGGCGCATATTGCAGGATGCGGAGAATCTGAAACGGGTCGGGGAGGAATTCGGCAGCCGGCCTGTCGGGACCCTCAGGCTCGCCACGACGCATACCCAGGCTCGCTACGTATTGCCGGAAGTGGTGCGGCGGTTCATCGCTTTATATCCGGGTGTGGTGCTCAATCTGCACCAGGGCAGCCCGATGCAGATCGCCGAAATGGTGAGAGCGGGGGAAGTCGATATCGGCATCGCGACCGAGGCGATAGAACTTTTCGAAGATCTCGTCATGCTGCCCTGCTACGAATGGAACCGGTGCGTGGTGACGCCGCCCAAACACCCCCTTTTGAGAAAAAAGGAATTGCAGATCGAGGATATTGCCCAATATCCCGTCATCACCTACGATTTCGCATTCACCGGCCGTTCGAAAATCAACAAGGCTTTCGAGGCGAAAGGGCTGAGTCCGAACATCGTCCTCACCGCGATCGACTCGGACGTCATCAAGACCTATGTCGAAATGGGGCTGGGCATAGGGATCCTGGCCAAGATGGCCTTCGATTCCCAGCGGGACAGGCATCTCAGGGCGATCGATGCATCGCACCTCTTCGAACCCAGCATGACAAGGATCGCAGTCCGGAAGAACAGCTACCTGAGAGGATACATGTACGACTTCATCAGGCTTTTCGCTCCGCATCTGGACCGCGAAAAAATCGATGCGAGGATGTCGGGTTAGCGGTATTTCCAGGACAAATGGCCGCTGTGCGGAAGGCGGTCTTCCGGAAGACCCGGGTCGCGCGAGGCGATCCTCAGCTCCTTGGGCTGAAGATCGAAAAGGGAAGGGGCGTTCATTCTTTTCCTCACCAGCGTATCGGTCGAGAGGCTGTCGATGGAGCAGATTACCCCGCTCGAGGTGGCCAGTTCCTCTTCTTCCAGGGCGAGCGCCTCTTCCATCAGGCTTTCCTTTTCGCTTTGCAGCGCCTGGATTTCGGCATGGATGGAGGAAAGGGTTTTCAGGGCTGGCGCGACCTTCGTCCCGAGTTTCTGCCAATGGCCTTTCTGTTCCTCGGAAAGGGCAATTTCTTTTCTTTGCAGCTTGCCGGAAAGGAGAAGGTAATTTTTCACTTCCGGTTGCGAAGTAAAGGATTCCGATTTTTTTCGCAATGCCTCGATTCCGACTTCGATTTCGGCAATCCTTTTTCCGATTTGAACATTCCTTTCCTCGAATCCTGAAAGATCCGGAAGCAATAACGATACGATGGTCGGGTTTCCCTTTCTAGGGGATGCGGTTTTGATGCTCACGGCACTTCCGGCTATGGCCGATCCTTCTGAAACCTCGATTTCGATGGCCTCCCCCAGTATCGTGCAATTGACCGCATGCTCGACAATCACCTGTTTGCCGACAATCAGGGAGTTTTCCGCCCTTTTCAGAGAAACCGTTCCGTATCCGGCATGAATGCGCGAATTCGATGCCAGCCCGTCTATGATTACATCGCCTTCACGGTTTGTCGCGGAGCCACCCATCAGGTTCTTCTTGAAATGAATCTTTCCCCCGGTTGAGACCACGGCGCCGAAAACGTCGCCCAGAACGGTGATGCTCCTGCCTTCGAGGGTCCTTTTTTCCTGAATGTCGCCATGCTCCTCGAAGTGTTCCCCGTCAAGTGCGAGATCGCCCGTGGTCTTCATGCTCACGCCGCCATAATTGACGATTTTTTCCGTGACGGCGATTTGGTTCGTTTGGTTGTCGAGATTGAGGAAGCCGTTCAGGCTGGAGACGATGAATTCCCCTTCCGCAGTGCGTTCGACATGCGTGCCGGGGCCTGCAAGCTGTTCCAGGTCGAAATCGAGGGGGAGAGGCGGTTCGATCTGCCCTGCGCCGATGTCCCTGCCCGGGACGCCGAGAACGCGGGGCGATTTCATCAGAAGGCGCTCGCCTTTCCTGATCTGGGGAAAGCGGTTCCTGAACTGCCTGAGGTCGATTTTCCCGTTGCGGAGCTCGCGGGGGGAATTGTCCCGGTAAAGCCTGTCCGTCTGTTCCTTCAGGCAGGAGTCCTGTCCGCTCCGGGGAGGGAGGGGGCGCGCGAAAACGAGCCTGCCCGATTTTCCGCTCGCGATCATGGTTCTTACCGCATCGGCCTCGATGCCGTAGCGTATGCCGCTCGCCCACATGGCCGCGACGAATTCGTCGAAGGAAAGGATGCATTTTTCGGATACGGTCCGCTTTTCCATCCCGACGATTTCCATCGTTCCTTCCTCGTTTTCGGCAAGAAGGGGTTCCTCAACGACCTTTTCGACTATGACGGGTTCGAAAAGGTATTCCGCATTGCCTGAAATGATCCTGGGGGGCCTGTAAAGCGAGCGCCTTGCTTCAGGGAAGGACTGAATGTCCGAGGCGAAGCGGAGCGCAGTCGCCTTGCCCCGGGTTCCGAGATCGTTCAGGGTTTCTGAAAGTTTCTCGGGCGTATAGTCGACAAGCAGTTCCAGGAATGCGCCGTAGACGAGGCCGGTGAAATAATAGCCCGAGGAAAAAACCCTTTCTGCGAAAAGCATGAACTGGGAAGACGATTCAAGCCTGGAAAGCTCGACAAGGACCCCGTCTCGGGTCTTGATGATGAAATTCGAGGGGCCGAATTCGCTGAAATTATCCGATGATTCGTTTTTCAATGGGATTCCGTGTCCTTGGGTTTGGGCCTGACGCGATCAATCCTTCCTGTCCAGAAGCGATCTGATTTCGTCCACAATTTCATCGAATTCCCCGCCCGAGAGTCCAAGGTGCTGGAGCACGATATCCCCTCCCTTCCGCCATTCGACGGAATTGGAAAGGCCGGTGTGCAGCTGGATGGCACGCTCGGCAAGCAGGGCGAGCGCGATCAGATGCTGGCTTTCGACGGGCAGCTGCGATTCCAGGATCATCGCATATTCATGATGGAATCGGATCGCGCTGGAGAGCTCGGTGGAAAGATTCCAGCTTTTCGTCAGCAGATAGCCGATGGTGGCATGATTGGTCTGATGGTGTTCGTCTTCGATCTCGGTGAATTTCCTGTCCAATGACTGGTTGGCGAACCCGAGCGTCTGCTTGTAGTTCTGGAAGCGCTGGATCAGAATGGGAATGCCGCAGTCCTGGAAAAGCCCAAAGGTATAGGCTTCGTCGAGGTTCATGCCCGGCAGCTGTTTTGCAATAAAGGCGGTCGTCAACGCGACCTTGGCCGAGGCATCCCAGAAGCGTTCCATGTTGATTTGGCCGGCGGAAGAAAAAACCTTGCGCAGCATCAACCCGGTAATGGTTCTGGCCAGGGTGGAAAGGCCGAGCACGGGAATCGCCTGGCCGATCGTCGTCGCCTTTGATCTCAACCCGAAAAACGGGGAATTGACGGTTTTGAGGAGCGCCGCAGACAGGCCCACGTCCGACGTGACCAGCTGTTCAATCCTGCGGAAATCCGGGTCGTCCTTCTGCATTTCGGCATCGAGCTGCACCAATATCGCGGGTCTGGGGGGGATTCCCACGGCTTTGACGACCCGTTCCATTTCCTGGTCAAGCAATTCTTTTTCAGTCATAGGGTTGTAAGGTATATGAAGGTATATGGATGATCGCGGTCATATTGTTGCCTTTCCGGGGCGAGAATTCAACCCTGGATATGTGAGTTGGCGAACAGACCCGACGCGGGGAGGGCCATATAATTGAAATAAATTATACATTCCTGTTGCCAGAACATCCGTTATGCTAATGAACAATAACAATGCCGATCCAAGACGGAATCGTCTTCTGGAAATGCTGCCCCAGAACGAATACGAGCAATTGCTGCCCATGCTGGATAGGGTTTCCCTCCGCCTGGGCGAAGTCCTGATCGAGCCGCACAAAAGATCGCGCTATGTTTATTTCCCTGTCGACGGAACGCTTTCCCTTTATTACCCCATGGATCACGGCCTTTCCTCGGAAATCGCCCTGATCGGAAACGAAGGGATGCTCAGCATCGCCTCGGTTCTCGGCGGGAACACCTTGCCTTACGTGGCGATTGTCGAGTCCGCGGGTCAGGCTTTCCGGGTGGAAGAAAAGCTGTTGAGAACGGAGCTCGATCGCTGCGAAGTCCTGGGACAGGTCATGCTGCTTTACGCCCAGGCGCTTTTCATCCAGATGGCGCAAATTTCAGTCTGCGGACGCCGGCATTCCTTGCGCCAGCAGCTTTGCCTTCATCTGCTGCTCATGCACGACCGCATGCTTTCTGACCGATTCGCCCTGACTCAACAGGCGATCGCCCACATGCTCGGCGTTCGTCGCGAGAGCGTCACCAAGATATCGGGCGAACTCAGGGAAGCCGGGATCATCGGTTACAGGCGCGGAAATATCACGGTGCATGATCGCTCCAGCCTTGAAGGGCAATGCTGCGAATGCTATAGGGTACTGAAAGAGGAATTCGGCAGGCTCCTGGGTTGAAAAACTGCCTTGACCGGGCGCCGGGTTATTCAATACAATCGACCGGCCCTCAACTCAGCGCCCTGCCATGCCGAATGATGTCCATCATGCCCTGGTATTGAATCTGCATCAGCCGGCCGGCAATCTGCAGGCGCTCTTCGATTCCGAGACGCCCGAAATTCTCTTCGCGCTCGATCGCATACCGCGTTCGCTATGGGGTTACGAGGATGTTGCACGGGTGCATCTGGCGACATCCGGAACGCTCCTCGAAACGCTGCGGGATCCCGGATTCCAGAAAAGCGTATATGGCGCGGTGGATTGCGGTTCCCTGCTCTGGCATTACCAGAACCTTTCCCTTTTCCGGATTCTCGGCACGGGCTACTACCATCCGGTTCTCCCCCTGATTCCTGAGGCCGACAGAATGGAACAATTGAAGCGGTGGCAGGGCATTGCTTCCCACCTTTTCTGGCGCAACGATTTTCAGGGATTCTGGCCCCCGGAGATGGGCTTTTCCATGGAGCTGATTCCCCTGCTGAGGCGGCTCGGCTACCGGTATGTGCTGGTCGACAGCGAGCATGTTTCCGCAGTGACGCCGATGTCCTGGCAGGAGCTGCGCTATCGTCCCCATATCGCAAGCTATAATGGTGTGGAAATCGTCGTCGTGGTGAGGGACAGGGACCTTTCGAATGCGCAGGAATCGGGAATGGATGTCGAATGGTTCTCTTCCGAAGTCGAGTCGCGCACCCGCTGGTGCGATTTTCCTCCGCTTGTCGTCACGGCTACGGATGGCGACAACGGCGGATGGTTCCGCAACCCGGAATATGCGGCCAATTTCTGGGGATTTTACAGAAGCCTGCTCGACATGGCGCGCTCGCCCATGGGCAGGATCCGTCCGGTTTTCATCGAGGATTATCTGGCCCGTCATGGCGCCCACGGCGAAGTGCATGTCGATGCGGGCGCCTGGAATACGGGCTGGCATCATGGCCGGGGTTTTCTGCAATGGACAGGTTCTCAGAGCCAGAAGGATGCCCTGGCCAGGGTGGCGAAAGTGAGCGGTCTCGTGCACGATGCACGCAGACGAAACGGGCAGGATGCCCACTGGATCGAAGAGGCGATGTGGCACCTGCTCAGGGCGCAAACCAGCTGCAATTTTTTCTGGGGCGAGGACTGGGTTTCCCGCGCCCACAGCGATCTGGACGAAAGCCTGGCCTGCCTGGAAAGAACGAAGGGGATGTAATTCCCCTCAAGGAGACGGAGAAAAATGTACATCGTCATGGTTGCTTCCGAATGCGCCCCCGTGGCCAAGGTCGGCGGCCTGGGGGACGTGGTTTTCGGCCTTTCCCGCGAACTGGAAATACGCGGCAATGCGGTCGAGATCATCCTGCCCAAGTACGACTGCATGCGCTATGACCATATCTGGGGGCTGGAAGTCGCCTACCGCGACCTTTGGGTACCCTGGTTCAATTACCATATCCACTGCACCGTCTATTTCGGCTTCGTGCACGGACGCAAATGCTATTTCATCGAGCCGCATTCCGCCGACAATTTCTTCAATCGCGGCGCCTATTACGGCTTTCCCGACGAGCACATGCGCTTCGCCTTCTTTTCCAAGGCTGCGCTCGAATTCATGCACCGTTCTGGAAAAAGGCCGGACGTGATCCATACCCACGACTGGCAAACCGCGCTCGTGCCCGTCATGCTCTACGAGATTTACCAGCATGTCGGCATGGGCCATTGCCGGGTCTGCCATACGCTGCACAATGTCAAGCACCAGGGCATAGCCGGGGAGAACGTGCTCTGGTTCACGGGGCTCGGGCGGCCCGGCTATTATTACGACAAGGCGAGACTCGGCGACGACTTCAATCCGAGTGCGATCAATTTCACCAAGGGCGCCATCGTCTATTCGAATTTCATCACCACGGTATCCCCCAGGCATGCCTGGGAAATCCGCCATACCGAATGGGGCTACGGCCTGGGTCATATGCTGCATGTGCACCGGAACAAATTCGGCGGCATCCTGAACGGGCTCGATTACGACATGTGGAATCCGGAGGCCGATCCGCATATTCCGCAGCATTACCATGCCGATTCGTTTTCCGAGAAAAGGAAAAACAAGACGGCGCTGCGCCAGCGCCTCTGGATGAGCGAGGCTGAAAAGCCGCTCGTGGCCTATGTCGGACGCCTTGACATGCAGAAAGGGGTGGGGTTGATTCGCCATGCCCTTTTCCGTTCGCTGCAGCGGGGGGCGCAGTTCGTCCTGCTCGGCGCAAGCCCGGAACTCGGCATCAATGCCGAGTTCTGGCAGCTCAAGCATGAGCTCAACGACAACCCGGACTGCCATCTCGAAATCGGCTACGATGAGGAACTGGCGCATCTTATTTACGCCGGGGCGGACATTCTCGTGGTGCCCAGCCTTTTCGAGCCTTGCGGCCTCACGCAAATGATCGCCCTGCGCTACGGCACGGTTCCGGTCGTGCGGGCAGTGGGGGGGCTTGCCGACACGGTTTTCGATCGCGATTATTCGGATCGTCCCATGTCGGCGCGCAACGGTTACGTTTTTCACCAGACCGACAACCTGGCCATAGAATCGGCGCTTGACCGCGCCATTGCGTTATGGTTCGGGAATCAGGCGGGATTCGGAGAACTTGCCGTGCGCGGCATGCGCTGCGACTATTCCTGGAACCGGCCTGGCGCCGACTATTTGAACGTCTACGAACTGATCCGCCACAAGTGAGCGGCGAAAGGAGGGTTTGAAATGATTCCGTTGCCCGAATATGTCGATGGGCTTCCCAACCTCTGCGGCTCGGAGGGCGAGATAGAACGGGCCGTCGCAGAAGGCCTGGAAAAACCGGTTTTTCTCGAGCAAAGCAGGATGGATTTCGGGCGCATCAAGAGCGCCCATGCCAATGCGCTGCACATGCATCAGCCCCTTATCCCGGCGGGAGGGGGCGATCTCCGCACCGCAGAGGTGATAGGCAATCTGCAGCACATGATGGAAAACCCGGGCATAGGGGACAACCACAATGCCCCGGTCTTTCTCTGGTGCTACAAGCGCATGGGGGAATTCATTCCGCAGCTCGCTTCCGAAGGGAAGGAGCCGCGCATCATGCTGGAATACTCGGGCACGCTTTTCCACGGATTGCGTAAGATGGGCGCCCACGACGTGCTCGACGCGCTGAAAACGATCACCTGCAATCAAGATATCCGGCGCTGCGTCGAATGGCTGGGAATGCCCTGGGGCCATGCGGTTGCGCCATCCACTCCGGTGCAGGATTACCGGCTGCACGTCAGGGCGTGGCAGCATCATTTCGCTTCCATTTTCGGTTTCGAGGCATTGGGGCGGGTGAGGGGGTTCTCGCCATCCGAAATGGCCCTGCCGAATCATCCGGACGTCGCCTACGAATTCGTCAAAACCCTCAGGGATTGCGGCTATCAGTGGGTGCTTGTCCAGGAGCACACGGTCGAACAGGTCGAAGACGGCTGGAGTCCGCGCCGCCCCCATTTGCCGCATCGACTGGTCTGCACCAATTCAAGAGGGGAGACCGCGAGCATTATCGCCATCATCAAGACGCAGGGCTCGGACACCAAGCTCGTGGCGCAGATGCAGCCCTATTACGAGGCGCGCAGCCTCTCCAGGATGTCGCTTGCCGGAAGGGAGGTGCCGCCTTTGGTGACGCAGATCGCCGACGGCGAGAACGGCGGCGTGATGATGAACGAATTTCCCCCGAAGTACATGGACGTGATGCGGGAGTCGAGCCATACGGAAACGCCCGCCATGAATGCCACGGAATACCTCGAACACCTTTTCGCGCTCGGCCTCACCGAGGAAGATTTTCCGGCGATCCAGCCGATTTTCCACAGGATGATCTGGGAGCGCATGAAGCCCGGCGAGGGCCCGGAAAAGCTCGCCCGGGTCACCGATGAAATCCGGCGCGAGAATCACCGCTTCCACATGGAAGGGGGAAGCTGGACCAGCAACCTTTCCTGGGTCAGGGGTTATGAGAGCGTGCTGAAGCCGATGGAAGCGGCGAGCTCGCATTTCTTCGAAAAGGTGATCGAGCGCAACATGCCGACCCGCGAGCCGCGTTACCGCAATGCCCTTTTCCATCTCCTTTCAGCCGAAACGAGCTGCTACCGCTACTGGGGGGAAGGCATATGGACCGATTACGGCAGGGAACTGTGCAGGCGCGTTGAAGCCATCCTCGCCCATGAATATTGACAGGAAAAAAAATGAACAATCACCTCGAAGCCGAGCTTTTGCGCATCAGTGAAGCGCGCCATCACGATCCTTTTTCAGTGCTGGGAAGCCATGCCGAAGGGGAGGGCGTCATCGTGCGCGCCTATATCCCCAATGCGGAGGAAGTACGCATCGCCGAGGGCAATTTGCCCATGAACCGCCTTTCAGGCTCGGATCATTTCGAGTGGAGAGGGGCGTCCATCCCCCTGCACTACAGCCTGATCTGGCGGGATCAATTCCATCGCGAGCATATCGCTCGCGATCCCTACACTTTCCCGCCGCAACTGGGCGACCTCGACCTGCATCTTTTCGGGGAAGGGAGGCACAGGCATGCCTGCAATGTTTTAGGGGCGCGCGAGCACGAGGCCGAAGGCGTGGCGGGTATCCTGTTCGCGGTCTGGGCGCCGAATGCCGAGCGGGTCAGCGTGGTCGGCGATTTCAACGGATGGGACGGAAGACGCCATCCCATGCGCGTGCGGGGCGGGAGCGGGATATGGGAGCTCTTCATTCCCGATCTCGGCCCGGGACATGTCTACAAGTACGAGATCCGCAACCGGCACAGCGGGCAAATCCTGCTGAAGGCGGATCCCTATGCACGCCGGTACGAGCTCAGGCCACGCACGGCTTCCATCATTGCCGCGCGCAGCCATTATGTCTGGGGCGACGGGGAATGGATGGAAATGCGCCGCCATCACGATTGGCAGCACAGTCCGATGTCCGTTTACGAAGTGCACCTGGGTTCCTGGCAGCGGGACCAGGAAGGCGAATTCCTCGATTACCGCGAGGCGGCCCACCGCCTCGTGGATTACGTGAAAACCATGGGGTTCACGCATATCGAGCTGCTTCCGATCACGGAGCATCCCTACGACCTTTCCTGGGGCTACCAGACCACCGGCTATTTTGCGCCGACCAGCCGTTTCGGCGAGCCTGACGATTTCCGCTATTTCGTCGACCATTGCCACAGAAACGGCGTGGGCGTTCTGCTCGACTGGGTTCCCGCCCATTTTCCCAAGGATGCGCACGGGCTCGCCCGGTTCGACGGCACGCCGCTTTACGAACACGCCGACCCGCGCCTCGGGGAGCACATGGACTGGGCGACCCTGATCTTCAATTTCGGGCGCAACGAGGTGAAAAGCTTCCTGCTTTCGAGCGCCGTATTCTGGCTGGAGGAAATGCATATCGACGGCTTGCGCGTGGATGCCGTCGCATCGATGCTCTATCTCGATTATTCGAGAAAGGAAGGGGAATGGATCCCCAACGAATATGGGGGACGGGAGAATCTGGTGGCCATCGAATTCCTGCGCGAACTCAACGTGGCGATGCACGACCAGTGCCCCGGCATATTGATGATCGCCGAGGAATCCACGTCCTGGCCCCAGGTCAGCCGCCCCACCTATACAGGCGGCCTCGGTTTCGATCTGAAGTGGAACATGGGCTGGATGAACGATACCTTGCGCTACATGTCGAACGATCCGGTCCACCGCAAATACCATCACGACATGCTGACCTTCAGCATGCTCTACTGCTTCACGGAAAATTTCATGCTGCCTTTTTCCCATGACGAGGTGGTGCACGGAAAGGGCTCCATGCTGAACAAGATGCCCGGTGACGAGTGGCGGCAGCACGCGAACCTGCGCGCCCTTTACGCCTACCAGTTCACGCATCCGGGCAAGAAGCTGCTTTTCATGGGCACGGAATTCGGCCAGGGCAGGGAATGGAACAGCGCCGGGGTGCTCGACTGGTACGTGCTCGACTATGCCCTGCATCAGGGCATGCAGCGCCTGGTGAAGGACCTCAACCGGCTTTATACGGGTTCGCCTGCGCTTTTCCAGCAGGAATTCAGCTGGGAGGGATTCGAATGGATAGACTGCAACGATTCAGAGCAGTCCGTGCTTTCCTATCTCCGCAAGGGCAAGAGCGGGGAGCTGATGGTCGTGGTGCTCAACCTGACTCCCGTCCCCCGTCAGGGCTACCGCATCAGCCTGCCTCTCGGAGGTCGCTATATCGAGGTGCTGAACACGGATTCCTCCTATTACGGAGGAAGCAATGTCGGCAACGGCGTGGATCCCCTGGAAGCCGAGGCGACCCCCTGGATGGGAAGGCCTTATTCGCTCGCCCTGACGCTGCCCCCATTGGCCGGGATCGTGCTTTCCAGGCAGGAATGAGCTTCATGAATTTGAAAGCGGCATGTCATTTTTGCGTCATCATGCTCGCGTATTGTTGGAAATCATCTGCAAGGGGGCTTCCAGCATGTGGGTTTTCGAATCCGACGAGCATGATTCTCTGCAAAGGATAGTCCAGGCCGAAAACCTCACTGCGCTTTTTCAGCCCATCATCGATCTCGACAGCGCGGGCATTTTCGGCTACGAAGGGCTGGTGCGCGGCCCTTCCGACAGCCCGCTCCATTCCCCCTCATGCCTTTTCAAGGCGGCGCGCGAATGCGACCTACTTTACGAAATCGAAAGCCTCTGTCACAAGATTCTGATTGAGGAATTCATGCGCCTCAAGCTGCCGGGAAAACTGTTCCTCAATGTCAGCCCGGAAGCCCTGATCCAGACGAAAAAGGAAGCCGGATATTCGCTTTTCCAGGGGAGCATCGATCCCCGCAATGTCGTCATCGAATTGATCGAGAACGGCCCCTGCTGCGATTTGGGGCCGGGCAGGCTGAAGGAGGTCCTGGCGGATTATTGCGACGCCGGGTTTTCCGTGGCCATCGACGATCTCGGGGAGGGGTTTTCCAATTTCCGCCTATGGTCCGAATTGCGCCCGGCCTTCGTCAAGATAGACCGCCATTTCATCCAGAACATCGACCAGGATCCGCTCAAGGTCCAATTCGTCAAGTCCATACAGGAAATCGCGAGACAGGCGGGAACCCGTGTCATTGCGGAAGGCATAGAAACCCATTCAGAACTCATGGTGGTGAAAAGCATGGGGGTGGACTATGGCCAGGGCTATTATGTCGCCCGTCCCCATCCCTTTCCGGGAATAATCGTCGCGATGGAGGTGGTGAGAACGATCAAGAGCTTTTCTTTGGAAGTTTCGCGCAGGGACAGTTGGGCACGCGACTCCATCACGGCAAGAGGCATCGTTCAGGCGGATCCTCCCGTGCGTTCCGGCCAAACCAATCTGGAGGTGCTGAAAATTTTCGAGGACAGGCCTCAGCTTGAGACGGTGGCCGTGGTGAAGGAAGATGGAATCCCGATCGGCCTCATCACCCGTCCCGAACTGATCAACAATTTCGCCAGGCGCTACAGGCACGAACTCTTCGGAAAGAATCCCTGCACGCAATTCATGGATGCCAAACCGCTCATGGTCGACAAGGCCGCCACCGTTCAGGAGGTCAGCAAACTGCTGGTGACGGCGGACAGAAGGCATCTCATGCAGGGATTCATTGTGCTCGACAACGGGCGCTATTCGGGCATCGCCTACGGTCAGGATCTGGTGAGGGTGATCACGGAAATGCAGCTTCAGGCAGCGAAATATGCCAATCCCCTCACCCAATTGCCGGGAAATGTCCCCATACACGAGCATATGGACAGCCTGCTGAGGGCCAAGATTCCCTTCTACGCCTGCTATTGCGATCTGGATCACTTCAAGCCTTTCAACGACATTTACGGCTTCAGCGCAGGGGATGCGGTCATCCAGCTGGCCGCGAACGTGCTTTCCCGGAGTTGCGACCATGACCTCGATTTCCTCGGGCATATCGGAGGTGACGATTTCATCATCCTTTTCCGCAGCCACAACTGGAAGGAGCGGTGCGAAATGGCTCTCGCCGAGTTCGGGGAATCGATACGCAACTTCTTCAGCCCGGAGGACCTCGAGCGGGGCGGCTATTGCACGGAGAACAGGCGTTTCGAGAAGGAGTTCCATCCGCTGACGTCGCTTTCCATCGGCGCAGTGATCATTCCGCCCGGATTGTTCACTTCCTATATGGAGGTTTCCAGGCTGGCTTCAGGCGCGAAAAAGCAGGCCAAGCTGATGCCGGGCAACTCGCTTTTCATCAACCAGCGCTATACCCGGCATCCTCACCTGTCTTCGGACGAAGTGGCCGAGGACGGGCTGGTCTGCTAGGTTCCCTAAATGAAAAGCATCTTTCCTGCAGCGCCCAGCAGGATCAGGGCAAAAGCCAGTTTCAGCAGGCGCAGGTTCATTTTCAGCCCCAGCCTTGCGCCATGCTTCGTGGTCCAGATTCCGCCGATGACGCAGCCCAGGAACGCCGGGAAGTAAATGAATCCGAGGGAGTAGGGCGGCAAAGGCTTGTGGCCCATCGAACCGGTCAGCAGGTATATGAAAGCGGCCACCAGGCTCAGGGGCGCGCCCAGCGCCGTTGCGGTTCCTATGGCCTTGCGCAGGCCGACGCCGCAGAAATTCAGGAAAGGCACGAACAGCGTGCCGCCAGCAATCCCGACCACGCTCGATACCAGCCCGAGGAAAGCGGAAATGAAGTGCATCCTGGCATGGGGAAGCGGCTTTTCCCGGAAGGCGCCTTCTTCTTGGCTGCGCATGACCTGGGCCAGGAACATCAGGGCCACGCCCATTTCGAAAGCGATGACGCACCCTGCCAGGATGCCGTGGGAAACATAGGAGCCCGTGAGGGCGCCTGCCACGACGCCGATCAGAACCCCAGGCAGAAGCCTTCTCGCATTGCCCCAGTCCACGTTGCCATTGGCGTAATGGGCGCGCGCGCCCATCAGGGAGGTGACGGATACGACAGCCATGGACGTGCCGATGGCCAAAGGCATGAGTATCTCCGGGGAAATTCCGGCGGCCTTGAACAGGATCACCAGTACGGGCACGATGATGATTCCGCCGCCGACGCCGAACAATCCTGCGAGGTAGCCGGCTGCACAGCCGGTCGCGACATAGATGGGAAGGGCCTGTAGCATGTCAGGCCTGCAGGAGCCAGGACGATCCGAATTCTGGCATATGATGGGCCATGTTCTCCTGAAGCAGGGCGCTGCATTCGGCAACCCCCACCGTGCGGGTCGCATCGGGCAGCCTCCCGTCATCGGAGAAAATGGCGGTCAGCGAGTCATTGATCGCAGCCTGGGCTGCGAACAGGCAGGGGGTGGAATAAAGGGTCAGATTGGCGCCGGCTTCGCGCAGCTCGGAAAGGGTGACGCGCGGACTCTTTCCTCCCGCGATCTGATTGAACAGCATGGGCTTGTCCGTGATTTTGCGCACCTCTCGCAAGGTCTCGATGGAGCGCACGCCGTCGACCATGATCACATCGACGTCGGTTCCTGAAATACGCTCTATGCGCCGGTAAATTTCGTCCCCCGAAGCATCGGTGCGCGCCAGAACGCACAGGTCGGTTCGCTGCGAAAGAACCATCTCGAGCTTTTCCATGTATTCGTCGATCGGAAGCAACATCTTGCCTTCGAAATGGCCGCATCGGCGCGGACGCTTCTGGTCTTCGAGCATGATCATGGCCACGCCCATGCGCTCGAGCTGGGTGCTGACATGGCATGCGACCGATGCATCCACGTAGCCGTCGTCCACATCCACCAACAGCTTGTGCCGGGGAAGGATCTGGCGTATGCGCCATGCCGCCTGCACCATGTCGCTCCATGCGATGTAGCCGATGTCCGGCAGTCCGTACTGGCTCGCTGCAAAGCCGAAGCCGCTGTAGAACAGGTTGGGCGAATGCTTCGATGCGATGGTTGCGGAAAAGGCATCGAAAATGCCGATGAAAGGCGCAATGAATTGGCCGTCGCGAATTTCCCTGCGTAGTGCTGATCCTGGGTGAATCATCATGAAATCTCCTCGCTTTGATGGATGCCGCTCGGGTCTATAGCAATACGAACGGCCACTCCGGCTGAATTCTAGTCGGTTGGGAAGGCGAATGCGGGATTATTAAAAACATTTCACTTCCCAGTTTGCGTCATCCTATTGGGATAGAATGAATCCTCTTCTCAAACAGCAGGAGGGCAATAACAATGAGCACGCTGCTTGAACAGCTGAAATCCATGACCGCGATCGTCGCGGATACCGGCGACATCGAAGCCATCCGGCGTCATTGTCCAGAAGATGCCACGACCAATCCTTCCTTGTTGCTCAAGGCCGTCGCTTTGCCTGAATACGTCCCGCTGATCGATGATTCCGTCAAATGGGCCGGCAAGCAAAGCAAAGACAGGCAGCAGCAGGTACATGACGCATGCGACAAGCTGGCTGTGGACGTGGGGCTTGAGGTATTGAAAATCGTTCCGGGACGCATCTCCACCGAAGTGGATGCCCGTCTTTCCTTCGATACGCAAGCCACGCTGGCCAAGGCCAGAAAGCTGATGGGTCTTTACAACGAAGCCGGCATAGGCAACGAACGCGTGCTGATCAAGATCGCCTCGACCTGGGAAGGCATCAGGGCAGCCGAGATTCTCGAGCACGAAGGCATCCATTGCAACCTGACGTTGATGTTCGGCTTTGCACAGGCCCGCGCTGCAGCGGAGGCTGGGGTCACGCTGGTTTCTCCCTTCGTCGGGCGCATCATGGACTGGCACAGGGCCAGGGGCGAAGTTTTTGCTCCCGAGGAGGACCCCGGGGTGCTTTCCGTCAGGAAGATTTACCATCATTACAAGATGCATGGCTATCCCACTACAGTGATGGGCGCATCCTTCAGGAACAGCGGAGAAATCATTGCTCTGGCAGGCTGCGACAGGCTCACCATAGGGCCGGATTTCCTGGAGGAACTGCAGAATACCCGCGGCGTGCTGGAGCGCAGTCTCCATTACGCGAATGAAACGAAGCCCCGTCCTGCCTCGATGACGGAAGCCGAATTCCGCTGGGAAATGAACGAGGATGCCATGGCCACTGAAAAGCTGGCTGAAGGCATTCGAGGGTTCACTGTCGATCAGGTCAAGCTGGAAAAATTGTTTGCGGACCGCCTGCAGCAGGGTCTTTGAGGCAGGGGAAACTATTTCCGAAAGGGCTGGTCTTTAATACGGACCCTATCAATGCCGCTACAAGGAAATGCCATGCATAATAAAATCATCGCCACTGCAATAATTGCCTTCGCTTCCATGGAGGCCTGTGCCGAAGACTTCACGGATACGGCGAAGGTCGTTTCGTCCAGACCGATCTATCAGACCGTGACCGGGCAGGAATGCTACAACGTCCCGGCTCAACCCCAGGCTTCGGGAGGACGTTCGATGGGCGGCAGCATATTGGGCGGCATAGCCGGTGCCCTGCTCGGCTCCCAGGTCGGGCAGGGCAGCGGCAGGGTGGCAGCCGGAGCCGTCGGCGCCATTGCAGGCGCCATCACCGGCGACCGTATACAGAATGACGGCAGCGGCGGCAGCGCAGGCGGGACGGTGCAACAATGCAAGGACATATCGAAACAGGTGGTGACCGGGTACGAGGTGCATTACCTGTATGGCGGCCATGAAGGGGTCACCACCATGCCGCAGCAGCCTGGCAATACCGTCACCGTAGGCGTGACGGCCCATTATTGACGGAGATTATGATGCAATGGTTTTGAACCAGATGACATCGCTTAGACGGGAGAAAAAGATGAACAAGCTTCTGATTGCAATGATGCTCATGTCTTTGATGCCCAGTCTTGCCCGCGCCGACGGCTGGGGCGGGGATGGCTGGCGCGGTGGGGATGGCTGGCGCGGTGGGGACGGCTGGCGCGGCGGGGACGGCTGGCGCGGCGGGGATGGCTGGCGCGGTGGGGATGGCTGGCGCGGTGGGGATGGCTGGCGCGGTGGGGATGGCTGGCGCGGTGGGGTGATGCCCGGGCCGGCTTATGTGCAACCCGTCCCTTCGCCCAACTATGCCGGTCGGGCATATCAACCTGCGCCCGCCTATGTGCAGCCCCAGCCTGTTTACCCGTCCCCGCAGATCATCTACGGACCGACAACCTACTACAACGGTTTCGGGCGTTGAAAGTCCCGCATAATGCCATTGATTACGCCGTAACGGACAGGTTTCCGGCTATATACC
>JAJZVB010000008.1 GCA_021845885.1 Pseudomonadota bacterium | reverse complement strand
TCGAGCAGCATCAGCCCCCCGTCGGAACTGATCGAACCTCCCAGAAAATTCGCTTCCACAACCCGGCGCCCAAGACGCCCAAAATCAATTTCACTTGCGGTACAATCTGGCATCGGCACAACCCCTCACATAATCTTCTCGCAAGCTGATTGTATGCGGGTTTCAAGCTTGTGCCGATACCTCAATCATGAAATTTCCGGGTTAGAGTTCCTTCATGAACCTCCTGGCGAAACACAGGTCTTCCCAGGCTTTCGCCTTGTCCTCCGGATTCCTGAGCAGATAGGCTGGATGGTAGGTGACGATTGCCGGAACGTTCCTGCAGGCATGGCGCTTCCCCCTGAGGGACGCGATCGACGCATCGGAATCCAGAACGGACTGCGCGGCGATCCGCCCCAGGATCACGATGAGCTTGGGGCCGACGAGTTCGATCTGCCTTTCCAGATAAGGGCGGCATGCCGACATTTCGGAAGGCTCCGGATTCCTGTTTCCGGGCGGCCTGCATTTCACGGTGTTGGCGATATAGACGTTGCTTTTCCTGGAAAGGCCTATCGCCGCGAGCATGTTGTCTAGAAGCTTCCCGGCCTGCCCGACGAAAGGCTCCCCCGTCCGGTCTTCCTCCGCCCCCGGGGCCTCCCCGATAAAAAGCCAGTCGGCATGCGGGTTGCCTGCCCCGACCACGGCCTTGTTCCTTCCCTTGTGCAGAGGGCAGATCGTGCAGGATGAAATCGTTTTCCCGAGTTCTTCCCAGCCCATTGCAGCGACTCCCGGCACTTCCCTTTCCCGTTCCCTGAGCTTCCAGACCGGCTGAAGGCCCAGTTCCTCGAGCATCATTTTGTTCAAAGATCCATCCTCATCAATACCGCATCTTCCCTGCCCTTTTCCGCAGGATAATAATCGGGCCTCACCGCGATTTCTGAAAAGCCTGCACGCCTGTAAAGATTGAGCGCCACGCTGTTCGACGGCCTCACTTCGAGATGGAAGGAGTTCATGCCCATGCCTTTCGCGGTATCGATGAAATGCATGAGCAGCTTTTTGCCCATTCCCATGCCCTGCCAGTTGACCGCAACGCTCAAATTGAGCAGATGCGCTTCGTCAAGAACCTGCATCATCACGCCGTATCCTGCGACGAACCCGCTCCTTTCCATGACCAGGCAGCAATAGCCCGATTCGATGGAATCGGCGAAATTGCCCCTGGTCCAGGGAAAATCGTAATTCCTTCTTTCGATTTCGATGACGCGATCGAGATCAATGAAGCCCATCATCCTGAAGCCTTCGCTCAACGTTCCTTCTCCTTGAGCGCGACCTTGTTCCTGACGTAAAGGGGCATTGCGAATTCGGGATCGACGGCCCTTCCCGCATCGAACTCGAGCGCTGCAAGCCTGGCCATTTCCCTGGCATGCGGGCGGCTTTCGGATTCGAGGCAACCAAGCTTTCCCGCATAACGCGCAGCCAATGCCTCCTGGTGAACCAGGAAGCCGCTTCCGCAGCCCTTCCAGCCCTCTCCCGGAAGAAGCGGCGCATCTTCGGGAAAATAGAGTCCGGGCTCGCTCACGCAATGGAGCACACCCTCTATCCTTTCGAACGCGGCATGATAAATCTCCCCCATCCTGGCATCCAGGCATGCCAAAATACGGGGGAAAGAGGCCGCTTCGGCCAGCGCTTCAAGCGTCCCGATGCCCGCCACCCGGAGCCCTGCTCCGAACGCCAGGCCCTGGGCGACGCCGCAGGCAATCCTGAGTCCGGTGAATGAGCCCGGCCCCGAACCGAAGGCGATGCCGTCGAGTTCCTTCAGGGAAAGGGCGGCCTCGAGAAGCACATCTCTGATCATGGGCAGGATCATTTCGGAATGATTCTGGCCTGCGAGTTCTTCGCGCTCGATCACGCTCCCGCCCGACAACAGGGCAATCGAGCAGTATTCGTTGGAAGTATCGAAGGCGAGTATGTTCAAGGCGCAGGTCCGAATCGAGGCTGTATTATAATGGAATTGCACACATGCATTCCAAAATCGGGAGAATATGATGAACACATGGATTCTCGTCGCCAATGCCAGCTCCGCCTCTCTTTACATGAACCGGGGTCCGAAAAAGGGGCTCGAGAAAATCAGGGAATACGATCATGCCGCAAGCCGGGAAAAGGCATCCGATCTCGTCTCCGACAGGCCAGGGCACTACAAGAGCGCCGGAAACGGCCACGGCGCCTATGTGCCTCCCACCGACCCGAAGCAGAACGAGGCTCAGCAGTTCGCCATGGAATTGACGAGGGACCTGGAACAGGGCAGGACAGCCAATGCGTTCCAGAGACTGATCATCGTCGCGCCTGCGCAGTTCATGGGGCTGATCAAGGGCAATGCCAGCGCCGTGCTGAAAAGCCTGGTTTCAGACCATTTCGAAAAGGATTACACCAAGATCGACGAGAAAGCCCTAGCCGGTCATCTCGCCTGCTGCATCTACCTTTGAACAGGCTGCTGAAAAACTATTGCGCTTGCCGATACGGCGTTGAAAAACGGCTAAAAATGCTCATTTACTCCGTGTAAACTCCGCTTTTCACCATTTTTCGCCTTGTCTCGGCTGCGCTCATGACCTTTTTCAGCAGCCTGTTAACGGCCATTTTTCGAGGATCCTGTAGCCGGATTCGGAAGAGGCGGCGAGGCAGAATTCCGATACGCGCCAGGAAAAAGGCTCGAATTCCGGAAGATTTTCGGCCATCCCGGCTTTTCTCACCAGGGTGACATGGGGAACATAATTCCTTTCATCGAAAGAAAATCCCCTTTGCTCCAGTGCCCTTTTCAGCGCGTCGACGAGTTTCGCAAGTTCCTCGGGGATGGCACTCGTTCCTGCCCAGGCGATGCGGTTGTGCTTCCAGTAAGTTGCCCTGTCCACCCTGATTTCAAAGGCATTGGCGGAAATGACCGAAGCCGCTTCGAGCAGACTTTCCGTTTTTTCGACTTCACCGAGAAATACCAGGGTGAGATGGATCGAATCGCTTCTCGTCACCTTTCCGCCGCATGCACCGTGCAGCCGTTTTGCCAGTTCATTCAGGCGATTTCTCGCTGTTTCGTCAGGCCAGATGGCGAAAAAGAGCCGCATCACAGCCTTTCTATGAGCGCCACCGCTTCGGCAGCGATGCCTTCCCCACGGCCCGCGAAGCCGAGATGTTCCGTGGTCTTGGCCTTGATGTTGACGTCTCCTGAATTCAGGCCGAGGTCGGATGAAATCCGCTCGACCATGAGCGGCACATGGGGCATCATCTTCGGTTTCTGGGCCACGATCGTGGCGTCGATGTTCGCGATTTTATAACCCGCCTCACCGATCAGGCTGCCCACTTTCCTCAGGAGTATCCTGCTGTCGATGTTCTCGAAATTCCCATCGGTATCCGGAAAATGCCTGCCTATGTCACCCAATCCCGCCGCCCCGATCAGCGCATCGCAAATCGCGTGCAGCAGCACGTCCGCATCGGAATGCCCGAGCAGCCCCTTCTCGAAAGGGATTTCCACGCCCCCTATGATCAGTTTTCGCCCCTCGACCAAGGCATGCACGTCGAAACCCTGTCCAACCCTCATTTTCCCATCCTGCCTTTCAAAATCATTTCAGCCAGCATCATGTCCCCCGGATAGGTCACCTTGAAGTTTCCGGGGTCGCCCAGAATGAGCCGGGGCGAATAGCCCAGCGCTTCCATGGCGCCCGCCTCGTCGGTCTGGTCGGCAGGCGCCTTCGACAGCGCGTCCAGCAGCCTACCCTTGCGGAACATCTGGGGCGTTTGCGCCTGCCATAGCTTGGCGCGGGGCACCGTTTCTGCAATTCTCCCTTTTCCGTCTTCCCTTTTGAGCGTATCCGCGACGGGCAAAGCGAGTATTCCGCCTATGGCCTCATTTTCAGTGCCTTCAATGAGCCTCTGCAACGATTCGTGATCGATGCAGGGTCTCGCCGCATCGTGCACCAATACCCAGTCGTCGTCGCCTGCGTCCATCGCCCTCAAGCCGTTCATTACGCTATTCAACCTCGTCTTCCCCCCGCAGTTGAGGGCAACGAGCCTGTCGCCGAATGCCGACCAGTCGTATTCTTTCCAGCGAACATCGTTTTCCGCCAGGACCACATAGACCCTGGATATCGCGGAAAAGCCGCATAGCGTTTCAATCGAATGACGGATCATGGGCTCACCGCAAAGCATGGCATATTGCTTGGGAATCGATGTGCCCATTCTGGAACCCGACCCTGCCGCTGGAACGAGCGCGAATTTCATGCCTTGAGCAGCGCCTCGAATTCTGCAGGGGGAAGCGGCTTGGAGAACAGGTAACCCTGCGCATAATCGCAACCCGCCTGGACAAGCAGCGCCTTTTGCTCATCGGTTTCCACGCCTTCGGCGATCACCTTGAGATCGAGCTTGTGCGCCATCATGACGATCGCTTCCGAAAGCGCCATGTCGCTCGGATCGGTGGCGAGATCCCTGACGAAAGTCTGGTCGATCTTCAGGTAATCGATGTCGAACTTCTTGAGGTAGGAAAGGGCCGAATAGCCGGTGCCGAAATCGTCTATCGCGACCTGTATGCCGGCATCCCTGAAGTGGATCAGCTTGTCCGTGACATGGCTGTCCGCATTGAGCAGGAGCCCTTCGGTGATTTCGATGACGACATTCTGTCCGGAAAGGCCGAATTCCTTCAGGCAACCCAGCCAGGCGTCTATGTCCCTGTTTTCGCTTTGGAACTGCGAGGGGGATTCGTTCACGCTGACCTGGAAACTGCCGTTGCCAAAAGCGATCCAGCGCTTCGCCCAACGGGCGGCTTCCCTGAATACCCAGTCCCCGATGTCGTGGATCAATCCCGTTTCCTCCGCGAGCGGGATGAAATCCATGGGGCTGACCAGCCCCCGCTCCGGATGCGTCCAGCGCAGCAGGGCTTCCGCCTTGACGATCCTGCCTGTGGCGAGCTCCACGATGGGCTGGAAATAGAGCATGAACTGGTCGGCGCCAAGCGCCGCGCGCAAGTCATTGAGCAACCTCAGCCTGGATTGCGCCTTTTCCTGCAACGATCTCGTGAAATAGCTGAAACGGTTGCGCCCCGCATTCTTTGCAACATACATCGCCTGGTCCGCATTTCTCAGAAGATGCTCGACGTCGAGCGCATCGGCGGGATAGAACGTGATGCCTATGCTCGCGGATACGTAGGCCATTTCGTTGCCGAGAACGAAAGGTTCGACGAGCTTCGCGATGATGTTCTGGGCGATCTTCTCCGCATGATTGCCTTCGGAGAGCTCGGACAGGATGACCGTGAATTCGTCGCCGCCCAGGCGCGCGACGGTGTCCGATTCCCGCACGCATGAAACGATCCTTCCCGCCGCCTCGACGAGCAGAATGTCGCCGGTCTGATGCCCCAGCGTATCGTTGATTTCCTTGAACCGGTCGAGATCGATGAAGAGCAATGCGAGCAGCAGTCCCGCGCGATGCGCCTTCTTGATTTCCTGCTCCAGCCTGTCATAGAACATCCGCCGGTTGGGAAGCCCCGTGAGCAAATCGAAATTGGCCTGCCGCCATATCAGTTCGTCCGTCCTCACCTTGTCGGTGATGTCGGAAAAGAGCGCGACATGGCGGTATATCGAGCCGTCCTGGTTGAAAATCGTGTTGATGGTGAGCCATTCCGGGTAGATTTCGCCGTTCTTCTTCCTGTTCCATATTTCGCCCTGCCAGAGCCCCGTGTTCAGGATCTCGCTCCACATGACCCTGTAGAAATCCACGTCCTGCCGCCCGGAGCTGAGGATTTTGGGATCCTTCCCCGACACTTCGTTCAAGCTGTAGCCGGTGATTTGCGTGAAGGCAGGATTGATGGCGATGATGCGGTTGTGCTCGTCCGTCACCATCATCGCCTCGCTGGTATTGCGGTAAACCATGGAAGCGAGCTGCAGCTCCTCTTCGATGCGCTTGCGCTCGATGGCGATGCCGATCAGATTGGCCACGCTCTCGATCAATGCAATGTCGGTCTCGTTGGGCGCTCCGGGATTCCCGTGGTAAACGGCGAAAGTGCCGAGCACCTTGCCTGACGAGCCGAAGATCGGCTCCGACCAGCATGAAGCCAGTCCGGCCCTGGCTGCCAGTTCCCTGTAATCCTTCCAGAAGGGATGAGTGCGAATGTCTTCGACGATCACCCGCTTTCCGGTATGGGCCGCAGTGCCGCACGAACCCTCGGAAGGCCCGATTGCCGCGCCGTGGATGGCTGCGCTGTAGAATGCAGGCAGGTTCGGGGCCGAGCCCTTCAGAAGATGATGCCCGCTTTCGTCGAGCAGCAGTATGGAGCAAAGCATGCTGGTGTTTTCCGCCTCCACCGCCTGCACCACGAAATCCATGATTTCCTGCAAGGACAACCCCCTGGCGATCAGCTCCAGCACCCGATTTCGCAAGTGTTCCCTGTTTTCGGCCCGCCTGCGGGCGCTGACGTCCTCGACAATGGCGACGGTATAGTCGAGAGAACCGTCGGGCTTTCGCACTGCGCACACTGCAATATGGACGTACACGATTTCGCCGTCCTTGCGGATGAAGCGCTTGTCGTACTCGTATTCCTCCGATTCGCCCGCCAGGACCTGATTGAACATGATCTCGTTTTTGGGCAGATCATCGGCATGGGTCAGCTGGGCCCAGGTCATGTTGACCAATTCCTCCCTGGGATAGCCCAACATTTTGCAAAGCGCGTCGTTGACCTCGATCCATCCTTTTTCCGGGTTGATTGCGGCCATGCCGACCATGGCGCGCTCGAAATAGGCCCTGAAATGGCGTTCGCCCGCAATCAGCGCTTCCTGCGCCTCCTTCCTCTGCCTTTCCCTGTCGAAACTTTCCAGGGCGAAGGCGATGTCGCGCGCCATCTCGTCGAGAAGATTGACCATTTCCGCATCGAATGCGCCGGGAATGTCGTGGTAGACCGTCAGCACGGCATAAGGCTTGCCACCCCTGGGAATGGGAAAGGTTGCACTCGCATTCAGTCCGAAACCGGCCGCATTCCCCTTCCATGGCTTGGTCAGTTCGTCGGCCCCGAAATCGTTGACCACGACATTGCGATGCTCGCGGAAAGCGATGGCGGTCGGGCCGCGCCCTTCAGGCACCTCCCCGTTCGCCGAAACATGGATGCGATCGAGATATTCTGTGCCCTTTCCATAGCGCACGACAGGCTCGATGCGCCCTTCCCTCAATTGCCCGACCCAGGCCATCTTCACGCCGCCGAAATCGACTGCGGCCCTGCAGACCAGGGGGAAAAGCTCGGATTCGTCGTGCATGCGCACGATGGCCTGATTGACTTCGCTGAGCGCCCTGTAAAGCTTCGTGAGCCTTTCTATCCTGGCTTCCGCCTTCTTCCTCTCGGTGATGTCGGTCATGCTGGCTCGGACCAGCCTGCGTTTGGCATCGGGAAGCCTGACCAGGCGCATTTCGCAATGGACAAGGCTGCCGGCCTTGTTCCTGATGTCTCTCTCGAATACCGCCTGCATCCCGCCCGCGACCTGGTCATCGTGGATGCCGATGCTTTCCTCGAGGGGCAAGCCGTCCGGCTGCTCCGGGGGATAGAAGTCGAAAGGGGAATGCTTGAGCAATTCTTCGCGGTCGCAGCCGAAAAGCTTTTCCGCATTGGCATTGGCGTCGATGAATATTTTGCTATCTTCATCCAGGACAGCGATGGCTTCAGGCGCCATTTCGACCATCACCCTGAGGCGCGCTTCGGCAAGGCTTCGATCGGCAATCTCCTTTTTCATGTTGTCCAGAAGACTGACATGATCGGCAAAGACATACTGGATGGCGGTGCCGTAGGCGAGCAGGATCAGCATGTGCCAGAGCCACCATTCCCCGTTCCACATTTTCGACATCGGGAAAAGCACGGCCGCGCTGCAGAAAATCAGATAGAGGGTGGCGAAAACCAGGGCTTCCTTTTCCCCTTCCCGCCAGTATCGAAGCATGAAATGGACGGAGGTGAGGAAAAACAGCGCCCCGCCTGCCAAATCGATGTAGTCCAGCCGCAAAACGAATCCGCCTTGCGCATCGAGTGCAGGCAAGAGGTCGGGATAGGCCAGGAAAAAGCAGCCGATCGCGAATGCAGCCAGGGCGACGTAGCGGTGCAGGCGCTGCATCCTCCCGCCCCATCCAGTCCACACGAATGCGGAAAGAAATCCGCCTGAAAAAATGGAAAGACTGTGCAGCCAGATGAAACCCGGCGTGGCGTCATTGGCGATCGCATGGAAGCCGTCGAGGATCCCCATGGCCAGAAAACCCTGCGCAATAGGGTAAAAATCGGGATCGCGCACGCCCTCCCGGCACTGAATGAGCATGATTGCAGCAAAGAAAAGGGAAGACACTGTGCCCAATATGACGACGATGACATGCACCGCCCCATCCTGGAAATAGAACGTTTCTGGAAGGAGGGGAAAGAAAATAGAGGCGATCAAGAATGCGGTCAGGAGAACCAGCGTTCCTAGAAGCGATCGAGTGACATCCATGCTTTTATTTCGTCCTCAGTGCTTCAACTCGCGCGACAGAAGCCTTGAAAATCCGGTTCAAGAATAAGCGTTTTTTCAATTAATCACAAGCCCGTCTTCTTCAATTGAATCAATTGGACTATTTCCTGTCCAATCTTGAAATTGGAGAAAACCTCATGCATAGACCTGCAGCCTGCGCAGGATCATTTTACCCTGAAACAAGGCTGGACCTCGAGAAGGCCATTGCTTCGATGCTGCCGCAAGTCGAAGCGGCAGCGCCTTGCGCGATGATCGTGCCGCACGCCGGCTATGTCTATTCCGGCAGTACGGCGGGATGCGCCTATGCGCGCCTCGGGAAAAGCCGCTTCAATCGCGTGGCTCTGCTCGGGCCGGCTCACCGGGTCTGGTTCAAGGGGATCGCCATGCCCCGTGCCAGCCGTTTCGAAACGCCATTGGGAAGCGTGCCGGTCGACAGGGAAGCCTGCCTTCAGCTCGCCTCCCTGCCCTCCATCATGGAAAGCGATGCGGTTCACGATGGAGAACATGCCCTCGAAGTCCAGCTCCCCTTCTTGCAGACGGTTCTCGGGGATTTTTCCTTGATTCCGTTGCTCGTGGGGGAAACGAGCCCGGAATCCGTTTCCCTCGTCATAGACCGCTTCATGAATGAACCGAGAACGCTGGTGTTGGTGAGTTCGGACCTTTCCCATTTCCATCCCTACGACAGGGCGAAAGCGATTGACCTGTCGACCGCGAAATCCATCCTTGCCCTCGACCCGGTTCTGGATCACAACCGGGCCTGCGGCGCGACACCCATCAACGGCCTGCTGATTTCGGCAAGGCGTTTCAATTTGAAACCCGATCTCCTCGATATCAGGAATTCGGGCGATACGGCCGGCGAAAAAAGCCGGGTGGTCGGCTATGCCTCCTTTTCCTTCGGCGAAATCTCTTGAAAGGCGAAATTCTTCCCAAAATAGCAAGGGCCTCGATATCGAGCTGCTTCGGACTCGATTATCCCGAACCCGAATGCCCCGACGAATTTCTTGCCGACGGCGCGACTTTCGTCACGTTGACGAAGCAAGGCCTGTTGCGCGGCTGCATCGGGTCGCTGGAAGCCCGCCGCCCCATCCCTATCGACATCAAGCAAAATGCGCTGATGGCGGCTTTCCGCGACCCCAGGTTCCCGCCCTTGATCGAGGCCGAATGCGCATCGATCAAAATAGCGGTTTCGCTTCTTTCCGATTCCGAGCCCATTGTCTTTTCGAACGAAAAAGAAGCGATCCTGGCCCTGCGTCCGGGAATGGACGGCGTCATTCTGGAATGCGATTCGAAAAGAAGCACTTTTCTTCCCCAGGTATGGGAAAGCCTGCCGGAACCCGAAGCCTTTCTCGGGGAACTGAAGCTGAAGGCGGGATTGCCCAGGCGCTTCTGGTCCGAAAAAATCAGGCTTTCCCGCTATACCGTATCGAAATGGCTGGAATCATGAGCGCGCGATATTGGCATTTCATCGAAGACGGACGCATCCAGTGCGACCTTTGCCCCCGCGACTGCAAATTGCGAGAGGGCCAGCGCGGCGCCTGCTTCGTCAGGCAGAGGCTGGAAGACAGGATGGTGCTTACCACGTACGGACGCTCGTCGGGATTCTGCATCGATCCCATCGAGAAAAAGCCGCTCAACCATTTTCTTCCGGGCTCAAGCGTGCTTTCATTCGGCACGGCGGGATGCAATCTGGCCTGCAAGTTCTGCCAGAACTGGGACATCAGCAAGTCGGCCGACATGGACAGACTGATGCACAGCGCTTCCCCCGAAGCGATCGCCGATGCGGCGAAAAATCACGGGTGCGAGAGCGTCGCATTCACCTACAATGACCCCGTGATCTTCGCGGAATATGCGATGGACGTGGCGGAAGCCTGCCATCGACAAGGCGTCAAAACGGTCGCAGTGACGGCGGGCTACATGCATGATGCGGCGAGAAGGGATTTCTATTCCGTAATGGATGCAGCCAATGTCGACCTCAAGGCCTTCACGGACGAATTCTATTTCAAGCTCACCGGGGCAAGGCTGCAGCCCATTCTCGACACCCTCGTCTACCTCGGGCATGAAACAAATGTCTGGTTCGAGATCACCACGCTGCTGATTCCTGGAATGAACGATTCGGATAAGGAAATTGCCTCCATGTCGGCATGGATCCTGGACAATCTCGGCGACCATATCCCCATCCACTTCACCGCTTTCCATCCCGATTACAAGCTGAAAGGCATTCCGGGCACGCCCGCACCAACCCTCCGGAATGCAAGGAAGATTGCGCAGGCAGCCGGGCTCAAATACGTCTACACTGGAAACGTGCATGACGCCGCGGGCGGGACGACGAACTGCCCGCAATGCGATTCGAGCCTCGTCGTCAGGGACTGGCACGAAGTGCTCGAATACAGGGTTTCCAATGGCCATTGCCCGGATTGCGGAGCGGGCATAGCCGGAAGATTTGGGGATGAACCCGGGAATTTCGGAAGAAAGCGCATTCCCGTCAGGATCGGAGCATGACATGGTCAAAAGCGAAGTCGTCATCAGGACAGGGGAAGCGGACCTGGAAGGCCTGCTCGTCCTGCCCGAAGAGGCCTTGGGAATCGTGGCATTTGCCCACGGCAGCGGAAGCAGCCGCTTCAGCCCCAGGAACAACTATGTTGCGGGGATACTGAACGAAGCGGGAATCGGCACATTGCTGCTCGATCTGTTGACTCGCGAGGAGGATAGGGATTACGACATGCGCTTCGACATTGCGCTCCTCACGAAAAGGCTGATCGATGCGACAGCCTGGCTGCAGGAAAGGGAGGATACGAAGCATCTGAAAATCGGCTATTTCGGCGCCAGCACGGGTGCAGCTTCTGCGCTCAAGGCGGCTTCCGCGCTGGGAAAAAAGATTTCAGCGGTGGTCAGCCGGGGCGGACGCCCGGATCTCGCGAGCCCCCAGGAGCTTGCAAAAGTGCTCTGCCCCACGCTTTTCATCGTCGGGGGACTGGACGACGTCGTCATCGAGCTCAACAAATCCGCATATCTTCATCTTGGCTGCAGGAGGGAAATGAAGATCATCCCCGGCGCCACGCATCTCTTCGAGGAAACGGGAGCGCTGGAAAAGGTGGCCTTCGAGGCGAGGCAATGGTTCAAGCTTCACCTTGCCTGATTTTTTCTTCCTTCATCGCGCGTTCGTATTCCTCCCATGAAACCTCGCCGACGTCGTAATGCAGGTCTTCAACCTTGGCTTTGGAGGCGGCATAGGCAGGCCCGGCATGGGCGGCATCGGCAATCTTGTCGACCATGGGGAATCTCCAGAACACCCCGGCAAGCTGTTTTCCGGTGAGGCGCTGAATCTGCTCCTTGAGGGTCTGCTCGATGATATAGGAACTCCTGAACCTGATTTGCGGATCCACTTCGATCAGCACCACCACGCCGCGGCCTTCAACGAAAACGCAATCCACTTTCGCGTCGACATCGCTTTCCCTGAAATAGACCGTGGTGACATCCGCCACTTTCTTCAAGTCCTTGTTTTTTCCAGGCCTCTTGAGCAATTTCGATCCGATCATGTAAACAAGGGTTGCGATCGCAACAGTGATGCCGAGAAAGGTTACTATTACGCTAATATCCATACCCAACCTAAAGAACGCCGAAATATTTTATAATAAACCAATTTATGCGCGGATTGACAGCAGGACGATCCGCAATCCGGACATGGCATCAGCATTGAAATATTCCGCCCCGAGCGGCTCATGCGACTCGCTCCTTTTTTCGAGAATCGCAGCAGGGTCAAAACCGTTTGTCGTCATCACGGAAAAGGCGCTGGATGCCCGGCGCCTTCAGGATGAAATCAAATTTTTCGACCCGACGCTCGAGGTGGGCCTCTTTCCCGACTGGGAAACCCTGCCCTACGACAGCTTCTCCCCTCACCAGGACCTGATTTCGGAGCGGCTTTCCACCCTTTACAGGATCATGAAGCTCAGCCTCGATGTCGTCATCGTGCCGACAAGCACCGCGCTTTACCGGCTTCCTCCCGTCGAATTCCTCGCAGCCTACACCTTCATGCTCGAGCAGAAGAAGGCCATCGACCCCAATCAACTGAGGCATCAGCTGAATGTCGCGGGCTATTCCAACGTGAGTCAGGTCGTGAGCCCGGGCGAATACAGCTTCAGGGGAGGGGTCATCGACCTTTTCCCGATGGGCAGCCCCCTTCCCTACCGTATCGATCTTTTCGACAACGAGATCGACAACATCAGAACCTTCGACGTCGACACCCAGCGCAGCATCTATCCGGTAAAGGAAATCAGGCTGCTTCCGGCCCGCGAGTTTCCCATGGACGATGCGGGCATGAGCCGGTTCCGCCGCAACTTCAGGGAAAAATTCGAGGGAGACCCATCCAAAACCAGGCTCTACAAGGATGTCAGCAACGGTCTCGCCCCTTCCGGCATCGAGTATTATCTTCCGCTCTTTTTCGAAAAGACGGCGACGATTTTCGATTACCTGCCGGAAAATGCAACGGTCTGCCTGCACCATGACGTCAGGGGTGCAATGGAAGATTTCTGGAAGGAGACGAAATCGAGATATGCGCTCTTCAGGGGAAACAGGCTCCATCCCGTATTGCCCCCCGAAGAAATATTCCTGAGCTTCGAGGCCTTCTTCTCCGCCATTTCACCCTATTCCAGGATTGAGATCTCCGAAGGGCGGGAAGCATCCGCCATGACCAGTTCTCCCATTCCGCCCGTCCAGGTTGAAAGAAGGGCTGACAATCCGCTCTTCCGGTTCGAGGCATTCCTCAACAATTTTGAAGGCCGGGTGCTGGTGCTCGCCGAAAGCCTGGGCAGGCGAGAGATCATGATGGATTATTTCAGGGAATACGGGCTCCATCCGTATCCCTCTGAAAGCTTTTCCGATTTCCTCTCGAAAAAGGACCGCTTCATGCTGGGTTTCGGGCCCGTCCTGAACGGCTTCCGGCTCGACGAGGGAAAAATGGCCGTCGTCACCGAAACCGAGCTCTACGCCACCCATTCCAGGGCAAGGGGCGAGCGCAAGGGCAAAACCCTCACGGACACGCTGCTTCGCGATCTTTCGGAAATCAACCCCGGGGATCCCGTCGTCCACGAACAGCATGGCGTCGGGCGCTATCTCGGGCTGGTCACGCTCGATCTCGGGGAAGGGGAAACCGAATTCCTGATGCTGAGCTATGCCGACGACGACAAGCTTTATGTCCCCGTTTCGCAGCTCCACCTCATCAGCCGCTACAGCGGCGCCGAAAATGCGCCGCTTTACAAGCTCGGCAGCGGCCATTGGGAAAAGGCCAGGAGACGTGCGCTCGAGCAGGTCAGAGACACGGCGGCCGAACTGCTCAATCTTTATGCCCAGCGCGCCATAAGGCGCGGGCATGCCTTCGGAATCAGTCAGCACGACCTGGATGCCTTCGCCGAAGGCTTCGGCTTCGACGAAACGCCGGACCAGATGGCCGCCATCAATGCGGTGATCGATGACATGCAAGCGGGCAAGCCCATGGACAGGCTGATATGCGGCGATGTCGGGTTCGGCAAGACCGAGGTCGCATTGCGCGCCGCATTCGTTTCCGTCACGGACGGCAGGCAGGTCGCCGTGCTCGTGCCCACGACCCTGCTCGCCGAACAGCATTATCAGAATTTCTCGGCAAGGTTCGCGCAGTGGCCGGTCAAGGTGGCGGAGCTTTCTCGCTTCCGCTCGGCGAAGGAACAGGCTGACACCCTGAAGGGGCTCAGGGAAGGAAAAATAGACATCATTATCGGCACCCACAAGCTGCTCCAGAAGGATGTCGCATTCAGGAACCTGGGGCTCGTCATCATCGACGAGGAACACCGCTTCGGCGTGCGACAGAAGGAGCAGATCAAGTCCCTCAGGGCCGAAATCGACGTGCTGACCCTCACTGCCACGCCCATACCGAGAACGCTCGCCATGTCCTTGGAGGGCCTTCGGGATTTCTCCATGATCACGACGGCACCTGCCAGACGCCTCGCCATCAAGACTTTCGTCTGCAGCTACAGCGAAGGCATCATCAGGGAAGCCTGCACCCGGGAACTGAAAAGGGGGGGGCAGATCTATTTTCTGCACAACCAGATCGAAACCATAGCGTCGATGCACGAGAAGCTGAAGAAGCTGCTCCCCGAGGCGCGCATCCACGTCGCCCACGGCCAGATGCCCGAGCGTGAGCTCGAGCGGATCATGAGGGATTTCTACCACCAGCGCTTCAACATCCTGCTCTGCACCACCATCATCGAAACCGGGATAGACGTGCCTACGGCGAACACCATACTCATCAACCGGGCCGACCGTTTCGGGCTCGCCCAGCTTCATCAATTGAGGGGAAGGATAGGCCGGTCCCATCATCAGGCCTATGCCTATCTCTTGACTCCGGAAGACGAAGCGCTTTCTTCCCAGGCGAAGAAGCGGCTGGACGCCATCAGGCAGATGGGCGAACTCGGCGCCGGATTCTTCCTCGCCATGCACGACCTGGAGATCAGGGGGGCCGGGGAACTGCTCGGCGAATCGCAAAGCGGGGAAATGCAGAAGATCGGATTTTCGCTCTACAATGCGATGCTCGATTCGGCAGTCAAATCGCTGCAGCAGGGCATCGAACCCGACATGGCGAATCCCCTCGGCGTCACAACGGAAATCAATCTGCACACCCCGGCGCTCCTTCCCCAGGATTACTGCGAAAGCATTCACGAAAGACTCGTGCTGTACAAGCGGCTGGCGAGCTGCGAAAGACCTGAAGAAATCGACGAAATGGTCGCGGAGCTCGTCGACCGCTTCGGCCTGCCTCCCCTGCCTGCCAGGATACTGATCGATTCCCACAGGCTGAGGATACAGGGAAAAATTCTGGGCATTCTCAAGATCGATGCAGCCGAAAACGGCATCGGCATCCAGTTCGTGCCCAAACCCCCCATCGATCCGGGCAGGATCATCAGTCTCGTCCAGCGCGACAGGAATATCAAGCTGAGCGGGCCGGATAGGCTGAAGATCGAAGGCCATTTCCAGGAAGTGGAAAGCCGCATCGTTGCGCTCAAGAAATTTTTCAAATCGTTGAACCAGGAGACAGCATGACATTAAAGGCCATTCTTTTCGACGTGGACGGTACGCTCGCAGATACCGAACGCGACGGGCACAGGATCGCATTCAACCAGACCTTCGAGGCATTCGGCCTCGACTGGCATTGGGATGTCGAGCTTTACGGCAGACTCCTTGCCGTGACAGGCGGAAAGGAGCGCATCAGGCATTACGTCGACCAGTTCGACAAGGAGAAGCCTTCGAATTTCGACGAACTGGTGTCCGAGATCCACAGGGAAAAAACCAGGCGCTACGGCGAAATACTCGAAAGCGGCAAGATCCCGATGCGCCCCGGAATTGAAAGAATCCTGAAAGAAGCCATGGCGCGCAACCTCAAGCTCGCCATCGTCACGACCACCACTCCGGAGAACGTCACCACGCTGCTGAAATGCAGCCTTTCCCCGGATTCCGAGAAATGGTTCGACGTCATCGCGGCCGGGGACATCGTTCCCGCCAAGAAGCCCGCCCCGGACATCTATCACTGGGCGATGGAAAGGCTGGGATTGAATCCCGAATCCTGTATGGCCGTCGAAGATTCGGAAAACGGATTCAGGGCGAGCCGGTCTGCCGGCGTGAAGGCCTTGATCACGGTCACGGACTACACGAAAGACCAGGATTTCGAAGGCGCGGCAGCCATCCTTTCCGATCTCGGCGAACCCGGCTCCCCTTTCAGCGTGTTGAAGGGGGAAGCCCACGGCAAGACCCATGCCGATATCGATCTTTTCGAAAGATGGCACGCATGAACCTGATCCTGCAGGGCAAGGCAATATCCCGGGACATCCTGGAAAAAATAGAAAGGCTGGCCAGGCCCGAAGAAATCGAAGTCATTTCAGAAAATGCCTTCAGGCTGAAAAAAGCTTCATGCGACGCGAACATTGCAACGCTTTGCGAGGAAAATCGCCTCGATCATGCCTATGTGCCCGAATCTTCGAGGCTCTCGGATTTCGGCCTGATCGTCATGGACATGGATTCAACCCTGATCACCATAGAATGCATAGACGAGATAGCCGACATGCTGGGCATCAAGCCCCAGGTCGCCGCCATCACCGAATCGGCAATGCGCGGCGAAATCGACTTTTCTGAAAGCCTGAAGCGGCGCGTCGCCCTGCTTGCCGGGCTCGAAGAAGCGGCGCTCGGGCGGGTGTACGATGAAAGGCTGAAATTGAGCCCGGGTGCGGAGATCCTGCTGGAGAAGCTGAAATCGCTGCAAATCAAAACCTTGCTCGTATCGGGCGGCTTCACCTTCTTCACGGACAGGCTTAAGGAGCGGCTGAAGCTCGATTTCGCCGCGTCCAACACCCTGGAAATCGCCGCAGGAAGACTCACCGGGCGTGTGCTCGGTGAAATCGTCGACGCGAAGGGAAAGGCCGACTGGCTGAACAGGGTACGCGAAAGCCTGAATCTCGAAAAGGAGGCGGTCATCGCGATCGGGGACGGGGCGAACGATCTCAGGATGCTGGCCGAAGCCGGGGTCGGGATCGCCTATCATGCCAAACCCGTCGTCAGGGAAAAGGCGGCCTACTCGCTGAATTACGCGGGTCTCGACGGATTGCTCAATCTATTCCCCGATTGAGTCAGTTAGCCGGGATTCCTCCGCCGGGAAAAAAGGCTACGTGGGATTGCCTTGAATAATCCGCGTATAATGAAGCATTTCACGGGATACGGAAGCATCATGAAACTCAAGCTCATCATTTCCGCGCTCGCCGCGATGCTGGCGTTATCCGGCTGCGACCATCGCCCTCCTCCCGCCCCGAAAACGGAAGTGCAGAAAAAAATTTCCCGGGAAGCATTCAGCAAGGCCGTCATGGGAAAACCTGAAAACGCAATCCAGGATAAATTCGGCAAGCCCTATCTCGTCAACGATTATGCGGAGCAGTTCGGCATCCTTTGGGTGTACCAGAACCTCACGTTCGATTCCGCCACGGGCAGACAGGATCAGTTCGCCACGGTCGTTTTCGAACATGGCGTGGTCGCCAGGGTAGTGTTCAAGTAAAGAGCGCCGCCAGGAAATCCGACGCCTGCCCAATGCCTGTCGCAAGGGGCAATGGTTTTTCGGGCATGGCAAGAAGCCTGTTCAGCGGTTCGCCGATATCGCCTTCTTCTAGCGCTTTCCTCTCCACTTCAAGGCATCTTGCGTTTCCTGCCAGCCATTTCACGAGAAAAGGCGCTTCAGGCCAGTCTCCTCTTGAAATATAGAGCACGGCAACGCCGCAAAGCGCCGCTTCGACGAAGCTGCCGTAGCCCGGCTTCGTGACCAGCACATCGCATGATGCGAGCAGATCGGCAAAGGGCATGGCAAGCGCCCCGAAAGCCGTCATGTCCGGGCGGGAAACATTTTCGGGCACAAGCCAGTGTACATGCTCGAATAAGGGCCATTTTTCGAAGGGAATCGAATAGGCCATCCCGCCCATCGAAACGAGGGCTATTTTCTCATCCCTTCCCAGGCGCAGAAGTTCGCGCAGTTCCTCCCTCCTTCTTTTTCCTGTTTCCGCGACAGGCCCGACTCTCACCGTATCGAGCCCTTCCATCGGCATGGCCGGCTCGATCGTGAGGAAAGCTGCAGCGCTCCGGTAGGCATCCAGGATCTCTTCATAAACGGCGCCTTCCCCGCAATAATGACGGTAAAGGTCGGCCCAGTTGAGCGAACACATGGCCACGGAAGGAATCCCGGCCAGTTTTGCCGCCTTCAGGGGAAGATAGGGCACGTTGCAGAGGATCAGATCGAATGAAGCGGATGCCAGCCATTTTGCCTCGGCTTCAATCCTCCCCTTCCAGTTTTCATGGAAGACCCGATAATTCGAAGCCGTCGCAGCCACATCGACGTCGACCGCGTTCTTCATCCTCATGCCGAAATCCACGGACCGGTCTATCCATTCGAAAGGACAATCGAAGCGCTCCCTCAGGACATTTTCGGGGGCGCCGGACCGGATGGTCACTTCCAGCGGTTGCCGCCCGAACAGCCTGTTGACGACAGGCGCAGTCTGGGCAATATGGCCATAGCCGTGGGCGGAAATGTCGATCAGAATGCGTTTTTTCTTTTCCATAAGCTCCACCTAAACTTTTATCCCGCTCGTCCGTTATAGTATCAAGACTGACGTTGAAAGGGAGGCGATCATGATCGTGACGATGCAAATGGATTCGCTGGAATGGGAATGTCAGGAAGTCGAATGGCCCCGGGAAGTCGCCTCGACCCACGGGGAAGCGCGATGCATTCCGCCTGATTTGCTTGATGCCGATATAGACGCATTTCTTTGCAGAATGTATGCTTTGCAGCAATGCTGATGCGTTCTCCAGACAAGACCATCGCAGATTCGTATCGAAATAATCATCAAAGGCGATCCGCATGTCGGAACTTCTAAAAAACATCGATGCCCGCACCAAGCTGGCAGGGACAAACAAGCTGGAAATCCTGCTTTTTTCCCTTGGAACGGATCTCAGGAGCGGAAGGAACGAAAGTTTCGGCATCAATGTCTTCAAGGTGCGCGAAGTCATGCGCGCCCCCGAAATCACCCGGGCGCCGGAAATGCCTTCCGCCGTGGAAGGTATGGTAAGCCTCAGGGGCGTGCTTGTTCCTGTCGTGGACATTGCGAAATATGCCGGGATTGAAACCGGCAAGAAGCCGGAAATCCTGATTGTCACGGAATACAACGGACATACTCAGGGTTTCCTGGTCGAAGCGGTCGACATCATCTTGAGGCTCGACTGGTCTGCCATGAAGGTTCCACCTGAAATGCTGACCGCGAAGATGGGCGGCCTCGTCACGGCGGTCACGGAACTCGCCGATGGCCGACTCGTCATGCTGCTCGATGTGGAAAAGATTCTTTCCGAAACCAGCCGCTTCGACGACAGCCATCTCTTCGTCGGCATAGAACCGCTCGAGGCCAGGCGCTCCATTTTTTTCGTCGACGACTCTTCCGTGGCGAGACATCAGATCGAAACCACCCTGAAGGCGATGAACATCGATTACATGAGCGCAGTGAACGGAAAGCAGGCCTGGGAAGAACTCCTTGCGCTGGCCAACCGGGCGGAATCAATGCACACTCCGCTGAAGGAACTCGTCCAGCTCGTCCTCACGGATGTGGAAATGCCCGAAATGGACGGCTATCTCCTGACCAAGAAAATCAAGTCCGATCCCCGCTTCGCGGGCATCCCCGTGATCATGCATTCCTCCCTTTCAGGCACTTCCAACCAGCAGCTCGGACAGTCCGTGGGGGTTGACGAGTATGTATCGAAATTCGAGCCGCACAAGCTTGCAGCGACGCTCAGGCGCCTGCTCGCCTAGGAGAAACTGATGGAATCCGGAATAAACAATACGCTTCTGGCCAGCATAGATGCCCGCACCACGCTCGCCGGATCGAACAAGATGGAAATCCTGCTTTTTTCCCTCGGCACGAGCGAAACTTTCGGCATCAACGTGTTCAAGATCAGGGAAGTGACCAAGACCCCGCCCATCACCAAAACGCCCAACATGCATCCCGGCGTCGTCGGCATCATTTCGCTGCGGGGCAACATCATCCCCGTGCTCAATCTTTCGAGTTTCCTCAACATCGAAAACGGGGAAATCGGTGAAACCATGATGGTGACCGAATACAGCAGGCAGACGCAGGGATTTCTGGTCGAGAGCGTCGACCGCATCATCCGGGTGGACTGGGAAAAGGTGAAGTCGCCTGAATCCATGCTGACAGGCAATGAAGGCTTGATCACCTCGGTGACCGAACTCGGCGACGGCAGGCTGGTTTCGATCCTGGACGTGGAACAGATCCTGGTCCAGGCTTTCGGTGAATCGGACATTCCCGATGTCACGCCGGTCCAGGCTGAAGGGGAAACCACGATATTCTTCGCCGACGATTCCATGGTGGCCCGGAAGGAAATCATGCAGGTGCTGGACAAGCTCGGCGTGAAATACTATCAGGCGAACAACGGCAGGGAAGCCTGGGAAAAACTTCAGGCCATGGCCGCCCAGGGCATGGAAGCGCCGCTCAACGAAAGGATAAGGCTGATCCTGGTGGACGCCGAAATGCCCGAGATGGACGGCTATGTCCTCACCCGGAACATCAAGTCAGATTCGCGATTCGCCGGGATTCCGGTAGTCATGCATTCCTCCCTTTCCTCGGAAGCGAATCGGTCGATGGGAAAGGCCGTCGGGGTGGACGACTATGTCGCGAAATTCAACCCGAGCATCCTGGCCGAAACCATGAGGCAGTATCTGGAAAGATAATTGACCAAATAGATCCTATTCGGAATAATCCACGGATTGAGCGCTGCATTCGAATGGATTGATTATGGAGATGTTATGGCGAAGGCCGATTTGAAAATTCTGGTGGTCGACGATTTTTCGACAATGCGCAGGATCATCCGCAACCTGCTCAAGGAGCTGGGCTTTCCCAATGTCACGGAAGCCGAGGACGGCGTGGATGCGTTGAAAAAATTGCAGAGCGGCAATTTCGAATTCGTCGTTTCCGACTGGAACATGCCCAACATGAGCGGAATCGACCTGCTGAGGTCGATCCGGTCCGATCCGATGCTCAAGCATCTGCCTGTATTGATGGTGACGGCCGAAGCCAAGAAGGAGAACATCATCGAGGCGGCCAAGGCGGGGGCGAGCGGTTATATCGTCAAGCCCTTCACGGCCGCGACGCTCGACGAGAAACTCCAAAAAATCTTCAAGACCATGGGAGGATAGACATGGAAGACACCGAGGATCTGGAGGCACTGTTCGATTCCATAGTTCAATCGAACATGGAAAGCGAACCCGAAGCGCCTGTGAAGCGCCAGGAAGTGCAGCATGAGGCGCAGGAACCCGTGGTTTCGAAGATCGGCCATTTGACACGGGATCTCTTCGACGCATTGCACGAACTGGGCTTCGACAAATCCCTTGAAAAAGTGGCTGTCTCCATCCCCGATGCGAACGATCGCCTCGCCTACATCGCCAATTTGACCCAGCAGGCCGCCGAGCGCGTGCTTAACGCGACTGAAATCGCAAGACCCATACAGGAAAAATTGTCCGACCACGCCCAGGCGCTTTCCACCCAATGGCAGAAAGTGTTCGAAAACAGCCTATCCGTCGACGAATTCAAGGAACTTGTCGAAAAAACAAGGAACTACCTCAACGACATTCCGGTTCAGGTGAAAGCCACGAACAGCCAGCTCACCGAAATCATGATGGCCCAGGATTTCCAGGACCTCACCGGTCAGGTCATCAAGAAAGTGGTCGAAATCGTGAGAGGCGTCGAATCCCAGCTTCTCCAGCTGCTGATCGAGAATTCGCCGCAGGCAGAAACGCCGACAGGATTGATGAACGGTCCTGTCATCAATGCGGATGGCAGAATGGATGTCGTAAGTAATCAGGCTCAGGTGGACGAGCTCCTGGAAAGTCTGGGTTTTTGAGGGAGGAGCGGAATGAACGACTTTGCCGGCAATGAAGAAATGCTCCAGGATTTCCTGCAGGAAGCAGGCGACCTGCTTTCGGATGTCGACAACAAGCTGGTCGACCTTGAGAAGGATCCCGGCAACAAGAAGCTGCTCAACGACATCTTCAGGAATTTCCACACCATCAAGGGGGGGGCTGGCTTCCTCAATGCCACGGAGATGGTGAAGCTCTGCCATCTCACCGAGAATCTTTTCGACAAGCTCAGGAACGGTGAACTCGTCATGACGCCTGGCATCATGGACGCGATTTTCGCGGCGACAGGCGCAGTCAGGGACATGTTCGGATCGCTCGCCCATGCCACCCAGCCTTCTCCTGCCGATGCGGTCCTCCTGGAAAAGCTTTCCAGCGCGGTCAAGGGCGAGGCGCTGGCAGTTGAGGCCAGGGCTGCCGAAAAAGGCCCGGACTGGGAAAAATTTTACCACAGCCTGGCCCAGCCTGTAGTTCAGCCGGTAGCGCAGACTCATCCGGTGCCCCCCCCCGTCGAGGCGGCGCGGCAGCGGCGTGAAACCGATGCCGTCAGGGAAAAAAGCCCAAGGCGGGAATCGGACAAGGCTGCGGTGGAAAAGGAAACCACGATCAGGATCGATACGACCAGGCTCGACCAGGTGCTCAATCTCTCAGGCGAAATCGGATTGACGAAAAACCGCCTGAACTGCCTGAAAAACAATATCCTGCAGGGGAAGAACGACCAGCAGACGCTGCGCGACCTTGACGAGGCCGTGAATCAGCTCGATCTCCTCGTCGGCATATTGCAAAACGCGGTCATGAAAACGCGCATGCAGCCCGTGGGCCGCCTTTTCCAGAAATATCCGCGCATGGCGCGCGATCTCGCCCGCCAACTCGGCAAGGAAATGGAGCTTGAAATCTCAGGGGAGGAAACCGAACTCGACAAAACCATGATCGAGGAGCTTTCCGATCCGCTCGTCCACCTCATCAGGAATGCGGTCGATCACGGCATCGAGACGCCTGAAGAGCGCCGCGCGGCAGGCAAACCTGAAAAAGCGGCCGTCAGGCTTTCCGCCATTCAGGCCGGGGATCATATCGTCATCGAAATCACCGACGACGGGCGCGGCATGAACGCGAATACCCTGAAGCGGAAGGCGCTTGAAAAAGGCATCGTCGACGAGGAAATGATCAACAACATGGACGAGCAGCAAAGCCTGGGGCTCATCTTCATGCCCGGCTTCTCGACCAAGGACAAGATATCCAATGTTTCCGGAAGGGGAGTCGGCATGGATGTCGTCAGGACCAACATCCAGAAGCTCAACGGCAGGATAGAAATCGCATCCGTCCCCGGCAAGGGATCGACCTTCTCGATTTATCTCCCGTTGACGCTCGCCATTCTCCCCGTCCTGATCGTCCAGATCAGCGGACAATCTTTCGCCGTGCCTTTGGCCATGGTCAGGGAAATCATCCCCATCGATCCGAAAGAGGTGCAGTCCGTTTCCGGGCGCGCCACCATGGTGGTGAGGGACGAAGTGCTGCCCATCAGGGCGCTTTCCGAAATGATCAACTGGCCTCAGGATGTCCCTCCCACTTACGGCGTGCTCATGAAGGCGGGAGGAAAGGACTTCATCCTGGCCGTGAACAATTTCGTCGGCCGGGAGGACGTCGTCATCAAGCCGCTGAAGGGAATCAAGCCCAAGGGGGTGGCGGGCGCCACGCTTTCCGGGGACGGCTCCATCGTGCTGATTCTCGACATGGAAGAGCTGCTTTCCGGCGAATCTTCGACAAAGGCCAGCCTGTTCAAGCGGGAGCCGATCAAGCTGGAGGCGGCAGCCTGAAGGGGGAAAAATGAAAACGACATGGAACTCTTTGAGTATCCAGGCGAAACTGCAGATCCTGATCCAGGGATTCCTGATCGTCGTGCTGGCCGCATCCCAGCGCTGGACCATGGCGCGTTTCGAGCAAAGGATGATCGAAGAAGCCAAGATCCGCGCGCAGATATCGGCCGACGGCCTCTTGAACGGCATGAACATGCTGATGGTCACCGGCATGATCAGCGATCCCGCGAACAGGACGCTGATGGTCAAGAAAATGGGCGACTCGCAGGGCGTGGCCGAACTCAGGATCATCAGGGCGAAGCAGGTCTCCGACCAGTTCGGCCCAGGGCTTCCTGAAGAGCAGGCCAAAGATGAACTGGACCGGGCTGCGCTTTCCACTGAAAAACCCATTTTCCTGAAGACGACCCTTGAAGGCGGCAAGCCCGGCCTGAGGGCGGTGATTCCCTTCATCGAGAGCACCAATTTCCGCGGCACGAACTGCCTGATGTGCCACCAGGTGAAGGTGGGCAGCTCGAACGGCGCAGCCAGCATCCTGCTCGACCTTTCCGAGGATTACGATGGGCTGAAACGGGTCGACATGGGCCTCTGGATCGGGCAGCTCGTCCTCCAGATCCTGCTTTTCTTCGTCATCGGCTGGTTCATCAGAACCATCATCAAGCCGGCCAAAAATCTTCAGGCCGTCATGACGCGCATGCAGCATGACAGCGATCTCACGAAGCGCGTGGAAGTCGAAAGCAACGACGAGATCGGCATGGCGGCCAGAGCCTTCAACGCACTGGCCGACAATTTCCAGGAGATCGTGCATCAGGTTCACGGCTATGCCGACGAAGTGTCGCAATCCGCGACCCAGCTTGCGCAGGCTTCGGCCAGGATAGCCGAAGGTTCGCAGCAGCAGAGCACCGCAGCTTCATCCACTTCCGCAGGCGTGGACGATATCAGCGCCAGAATCAGACAGGTGGCCAAGGATGCGGCGGAAACGGAAATCATCGCCAACACTGCGCAGGAACTGTCCAAAGCCGGTCAGAAAGTCGCTGTCGACGCGGCCCAGGAATTGACGAGGGTTTCGGTCTCCGTCAGCGATTCCGCAAAGCTCGTCTCCTCACTCGAATTGCGCTCGGCCGAGATCGGCAAGATCGTGATGGTCATCAAGGAAATTGCAGACCAGACCAATCTTCTCGCGCTGAATGCGGCCATCGAGGCGGCGAGAGCCGGCGAACAGGGAAGAGGTTTTGCCGTGGTGGCTGACGAAGTCAGAAAACTTGCCGAGCGCACCGCCCATGCGACGACCGATGTGGCCGTGATGATCGAAACATTCTGCAAGGAAATAGACCAGGCGGTATCCATCATGGACGAGAGCAGCCGGGAAGTGTCGGCGGGCGTCAGCCTCACGAACGAGGCGGCTCAATCGCTCGCCAAGATCAACGAAGGCGCGCACAACACGCTGGAGAAGATCCGCTCCATGGTCGGCGCAACCCGGGAACAGAGCCTGGCCAGCCAGGAAATCGCTTTGAGCGTCGAGAAGATCGCCGGGTTCGCCATGGAAAATTCCTCATCCATACGCGAGACTTCCCAAGCGCTGCAGCATCTGGAACGACTCGCGTCCAAACTGCAGGAATCGGTTTCGAGATTCAAGGTCTGAAGGCATATTTCAATTGGGCCGACTATTCATTAGAATAACGGATTGACGGCCACTCAATAGAATATGCATACAGGCTTGACTGAATTGAAAAAACCGGTCGCTATCGTCCTGCTGGCCTTAAGCGGCCATGCCATGGCGCTCGGGATAGGCGCATTGCAGGTCGATTCTCATCTCGGCGAAGCATTCAAAGCTTCTGTCAGGATCGCGCTCTCCCCGGAAGAAACGCTGGAGGCTTCCTGCGTTTCGCTCGATCCCGCCCAGGATGACGCCGGCATCTTCCAGCTGAAGCATGCGAAGCTCGAGCTCGAGGATTCCGGAAGGCGCATCAGGATTACGACGGACCAGCGCATCAACGAACCCATCCTCACCCTGAAGCTCGGCATCCATTGCGGCGGAGAAATCGAAAAATCGTTCACCGTGTTCCTCGATCCGCCAACCTCGGCCGCCCCGCCCGAAAGCCCGGTGGAAAAGGCCGTTCCCGAAAAGCCTGCGCAAAAGCCTTCGGGCGGAACCACCCTCAAAATCAAGCCTCACGATACCCTTACCGGCATCGCCCATGCCTTCTTTCCGGATGACGGGCAAGCCAGAAAGCGTTTCATCGCCTCCATCCTGAAGGAAAACCCGGGAATTTCCCCCGACCTTATCCAGGTCGGTTCCCTGCTCAACATCCCCGACCTCAAATCGACAGGCGCGCCGGGAAAAAGCGAATCGATTGCCAGGAAGGTTTCTAAGCCTGCCAAGGTGAAGCCCGCGTTCCATCTCGACATTGTTTCCGGGGAAGCCAAATCCGCACCGAGCGATGATCTGAAGCGGACGGAAACCCAGATCATTTCAAGGGCTGACGACCAGGCGGTGCAGATGCTGCAATTGAAGGCGCAGATCAAGACGCTCGAAGGAAAGCTCGTCGAGCTGCAGAGCCGTATCGCCACCACCAACAAACTGCTTGCCGGGATGAACGCAGCGAAGCCTCAGCCCAGGGAGGAGGCAAAACCGCTGTCCAACCTGGTCTGGATAGTCGTCCTGCTCGTTTTGATGGGCATCGGGGGGATCGTCTACTGGTATTTCATGAAGAAGAAAGCGGAACAGGATGCACTGCTCGACCAGTACCTCAATCCCGCTCATTCCAAGCCGGCCCTGATCGACCACCTGGATTATTTCGAATCCGATACGCCAGACCACCACAAGTGGTGATCAGATCTGTTTGCGCCTTTCAATGAACAGGGAGCTTCCCGGCGTTCTTTTCGCATTTTTCTTCGCGATGGCGGCCGCTTCAGAAATCTCGTGATGCGAGTCGTAGGTTCCGGGAGAGGCCGGGACTGCGCCGATGGAAAGGCTGGTGAGCGGAACGAAAACCCGCTCCCCCCGCCTGTCCTGGGTCGTATACCCCTTTTCCCTTCTGTGCTCTTCGGAAAAAAACTGGATGCTCATCATGTCGAAGCGGACCAGCGCTTCATTGCACCGCTTCTGCCAGTCCTGGCTCTGGAAAAGAATGATGAAGTCGTCCCCGCCGATATGGCCGATGAAATCCCTTTCCGCATCGCAGATGTCGGACAGCAATTCTCCGCATAGCTGGATCATATCGTCCCCTTTCCTGTAGCCGTAGACATCATTGAAGGGCTTGAAGTTGTCCAGGTCGCAATAGCATGCGCAGAACGGGATGGACGTTTCGAGCAGCATGTCGATATGCTCGTTGATCGGCACGTTGCCGGGAAGCAGGGTGAGCGGATTGGCATATCTCGCCGTATTGATCTGGATTTCCGTGATTTCCCGCATCAGGTCGTGCGCCGTTCCCATGCCAACATATTTCCCGTGGTCGGTGATGATGAATCCGTCGAGAAGATGGTGCCTTCCGGATGAAACGATCAGATTGCTCAAATCGTGCAGACTGATGTTCTGGTCGACAATCATCGGGGAAGCATCCATCATGGTCGAACACGGCTTCCTTCCGAAAAGCTCGTGGACGAAAGGTTTGGCGAAATTCTCTATGACATGATGGCGCTTCAGGAGTCCCACAGGCATCAGGGCGTCGACGACGGGAAGGGAATGCAGGTCCGGGTTCTCGGTGAATATCTGGAAGACGCTCTGATTCGGCGCACCGGATGGAACGGGGGCGATATTCCTGAGGATTTTCCTGGCGACGGCGTTTTTCTGGAAAAGCCCCCTGCCCTTGAAGGATTTCGTCAGGGCCTGGACGATCTCGGTCGGGACGGAAACGATGGGATTGGCATTCGGCCTTCCGATCAGGTAACCCTGGCCGAACGCAATGTTCAGGTTCTTGATGACGGCCAGTTCGGCGAAAGTTTCTATGCCTTCAGCGATAACCTTGGTTTGGGTCCTGTCAGCGATCTGCTGAATGGAACTGACGAACTGGTGCTTGACCGAATCCTGGTTGATGCCCTGAACGAAATGCATGTCGATCTTGACGAAATCCGGGCTCAATTCCGACCAGAGCCTGAGATTGGAGAATCCTTCACCCAGATCGTCTATCGCCACCCTGAAGCCCATTTTCCGGTAGTGATTCACGGCCTCCCTGAGCAGCGCATAATCGTAAGTGGGATGCGCTTCGGTGAGCTCGATGATGATCCTGTCCGGATTGATGCCGAGGCTGTGGATCAGTTTGAGCGTTTCCCCATCCTTGAAGAGCGGCTCGATCAGGCACTCAGGGCTGATGTTGAGGAAAAGCCTGCCATTCAGGTTGAGCCTCACGAAGCTTTCGAGCGTCACCTTCCGGCAAAGACATTCCATCTCGAAAAGCCTGCCGTGCATTTCAGCCGTCTGGAGAAGCGCGATCGGAGCATGCAACGGACTGTCGGAAGGTCCCCTGATCAGGCCTTCATAGCCCATGATGCCGCCGCTGTTCATGTCGATGATGGGCTGGTATACTGCCGTGAGAGCGCAGTTCTCGATGATGTCCTGAAGAAGCTGGCTTTTCCTGCTGCGTTCAGCATCGTTCATCCATGGCATTGCGTTTCTCAGAACGCTCGCGCCAAAATGAGCCAGGGGTGAATCTATGCCCAACGGCTTTTCGCTCATGATTCCTCTTCTGTCCAAGCGCGCCTCGACTGGGCCCGACTCTTCCGCGGAGCATACCGTCACAATATTACTGTTTTATGACAACTGATGAAGAATCCTGAGTGCCTGCGGTGATCTTTCTAGCGCATGGGACGGGAATTTCCTGTTTCCTGGACATACTGGGCAAGCTTCAGATCCCCTTCCCATTCGAATTTGGGAAGGTTGTTGAGCGCATGCTTCAATCCCTCGTTCCAGGCCTCGTTGAGCGAGCGGTAGAAAGGATCATTCTCGTTGAGCACGAGGAGGCGGGCATTCCCGAGGCTCCCCTTGCGGTAGAGCAGCAGCTCGACAGGCGGCCCCACTGTCAGGTTGCTCCTTATCGTGGAATTGATCGAGACGAGCGCGCACCTTCCAGCAAGCTCAAGGGATACATCGGAGCGGATCACCCGGTCGAGTATGGGTTTGCCGTATTTAGTTTCCCCCATTTGCAGATAGGGATGCTCCGGGGATTCGTGGATATAATTCCCCTGCGGATAAATCAGGAAGATCGAGGGCGACTGCCCGGATATTTGTCCGCCAAGGATGAAGGTCGCCTCGAAATCCGTGCTCGCCCGCTCCCGCTGTTCCCTCTGGATGTCCGTACCCTGCCTATGAAGCTCGCCGCAGCATCCATATTCGGCACGTTGCGCAAACCTTCTTCATCCCTCAGCCGCTTCACCATGGCCTGGGTGGTCGCGAGGTTGCCGGAGGAAAGCAGTGCGAAATAGCGTTCCCCCGGCCAGATGAAGGTGTGCATCTTGGATGAACATACTCAAATCGCTTTCGGCCTACCAGATGTACCGACGCCATGTCGGCGTGCACGCGGGAAGCGCCAGCATCATCAGTTTTCTCCTCAAGGATGCAGCCTTCCTCCGCACCATCGCCCATTGCCTGAACGAAATTTCCGGCGTGCTCCATGATTTACCCCATTCCGAACCCGTTCTCGAAGCCGTGAACAAAACAAGGCAAATGCTCGACAAGGCGGAAGGGGAGGCGCTCGCAATCACCGGCCTCCACGATTTCATAGACGAAATACAGGTCGGCCTGACCGAAATTCATTCGGCTTTGGGCTTGTGCTACTTCAGGATGTCCGATTCCCTCCAGAAGACGCTTTTGGCAGCAGAATAGGAAAGGCAAGCAGAGAGGCGAGTTCCTCGGCGGGAAGCGGCCTGCTGAAAGCATGTCCCTGAATCAGGTCGCAGCCGTGCGAGAATAGCATATCGGACTGGCGATGACTCTCCACGCCTTCCGCGACCACTTCGAGGCCGAGTTTCCTGGCAAGGCCTATGGTGGAAACAGCGATCGCCATGTCGTTCGAATCAATGACCAGGTCCTTGACGAAGGAGCGGTCTATCTTGATCTGGTCTATGGGGAAGAGCTTGAGGTAGGCGAGAGAGGAATAGCCCGTGCCGAAATCGTCTATGGAAAGCCTGATCGAAGCGGATTTCAGGGCCTGCATGATGCCGATGATTTTTTCGGGATGGATCATCGCGGCGCTTTCGGTGATCTCGAGTTCGAGCTGTTCAGGCCTGATCCCGGCATCCCGTACGGCTGTCATGACGAATTCCGGGAAGCCCTTCTGCAGAAACTCCTGGGAGGAGACATTGACGGCAATGCGCATCGGGGAAAAACCCGCTTCCATCCATTGCTTCATCTGCCTGCAGGCTGTCCTCAGGGCCCATTTTCCTATACCGAGGATGAGGCCGGTTTCCTCGGCTATCGGGATGAATTTGTCGGGCGGATTGAGCCCTAATTCAGGATGACGCCACCTCAAAAGCGCTTCCAGGCCGATCACCCTTCCCCCGGCATTCACCTGGGGCTGGTAATGGAGCTCGAACTCTCCTTTCTCGAGCGCGCTTCTCAAGCCGTTCTCGAAATTGAGCCGTTCCGAGCTCCTCTGCATCATGGCTGTCTCGAAATACCGGAATCCGTTGCCGCCGTCGTTTTTCGCATGATACATCGCGGTGTCGGCGTTCTTCAGAATGACGTTCATGCTGTCCCCGTCGTCGGGATAAATGCTGATGCCGATGCTGGGAGAAGTGAAAAGACTGAAGCCGTCGACGAGATAGGCTTGGGAAAAATCCCTGAGTATCTTCTCCGCGACGAGCCCGGCTTCCATGGGGGAAGGTATTTCGGCGATGAGCACGACGAATTCGTCCCCCCCCAGTCTCGCCACCACATCGCTTTCCCTGACGGCCTTGCGCAGACGGTTTCCGACCTGGGCGATGAGCTGGTCCCCGATGTGATGTCCCAGCGTATCATTGATGATCTTGAACCGGTCCAGGTCGATGAACATCAGGGCGAGCCTGCTCCGATCCCGCCGCGATCTGGCGAGCGCCTGTTCGAGCTTGGCGAGCAGGCTGAAGCGGTTGGGTAGCCCTGTGAGCGGATCGTGGTAGGCCAGCTGCTCTATTTCCATTTCGGCCTTCTTCAGTTCTGCGATGTTCGAAAAGCTGCCGATGTAATTCACGATTTCCCCATGCCCGTTCCTGACCACGGATATGGAAAGCCATTTGGGATAGGTATTGCCGTCCTTCCTCCTGTCCCAGATTTCCCCCTGCCATAAACCTTCGCTCAGCAGTCGCTCCCACATCGCACTATAGAACTCCCTGCCTTGCAGGCCGGAGGAAAGCATGCTCGGGTTCCTGCCCATGACTTCTTCGGGCTCGTAGCCGGTCAGCCTGGTGAAGGCCTGATTGACTTTCTCTATCTTGTTTCCGCTGTCTGTGATCATGATGCCCTCGCCGCTCGCTTCGAACACGCTGGCGAAAAGGCGGAGCCGGTTTTCCGTGAATTTCCTCTCCGTGATATCCCTGAGAAAACAGATGATCAGATTGGGTTCAGGCTGGTATATGGCGCTGACTTCGACGTCGATGAGGCGCCCGCTTCTTGTCCTGTGCCGGCTCTCGAAAAGATCATTGCCTTCCCTGACGACCTTCAGGATATGCTTGATGACTTCTTCGGGATTCTCGTTGGCTTCGATGTCGGCCACCTTCATCGAAAGCAGCTCTTCCCTTGCAAAACCGCTCATCCTGACGTAGGCGTCGTTGACCTCGGCCAGTTTTCCGCTTTCCAGTTCGACCACCCAGAATCCGTCGGACGTGCATTCGAGCAAAGTCTTGTAATTCGCTGCCGCCTCCCTGTTAGCTTTCTCGATGACGTCGGACGAACTGCGCGCGACCAGCATGGTCGAGAATCCGGCGAAAAATACCAGCAACGCGATCAGGAACCTGTTGAAGGGAATCAGCGCCAGCAGGATGGCGAGGAGCATCAGCGCCAAACCGGCATAGATCATTTTCCTGGTCTTGTCTTCGCTCCCCACAGGCCCGTTCCAAATGGTCTTCAACTCCAAGTATAGGAAACGGGAGGCCGCTGTAACAAATCCATCACAATTCTTTCACGTTATCCTAAGTCTACCTGCGTACATTGCGTCTCCATGGTTCGTTTCCATTTTTAAAACTAGGGGAGAAACAGATGCGCAAGGCATTCGGCTTCAGGAAAAAATTGATCACTCAGTTAGTATTGGGAAGCCTGTTCGTGGCGGGAACGGCTTCCGCTCAGGACGCGATCGACGTGGGCACGGCCCAGGTCGGCGCGGGCGGCGATAACGGGGCGTCCTACGGGAAGGAATCCGCGCCCTATCAGGCGCCGACCCAGGGCTCGCTCGTTTCGACCCAGCCCCAGTCCATCATCAGCCAGCATTACATCCAGGAAAACGCCTCGGCGACTTCGAACTACACCGACATCATCAATATCGCGCCATCCGTCTACAGCGTCGATCCAAACGGCCCCGGCATGATGGAATCCCAGGACGGCGGTCCTTTCATCAGGGGATTCAGCGATGGGCAATACAACGTGACCTTTGACGGCATTCCCTGGGGCGATTCGAACGACTTCACGCATCACTCCACTTCCTATTTCATGGCCCAGGATCTTGGCGGCATCGTGGTCGACCGCGGTCCCGGGGATGCCAGCAACATCGGCGATGCGACCTTCGGCGGCACCATCGCCGTGCAATCCAAGGATCCGCTTGCTTCCGGAACCTTCACCCCCTACGCCACAGTGGGAAGCTGGAACACCAGGATGGTCGGCGGCGAATTCGATACCGGCGTGATGAAGAATTTCGGCGACGCCTCTGCCTTCATCGACTACAGGCAGGTCAGCACCGACGGTTATCTCACCAACTCCAACCAGAAGCGCGGCAACCTGTTCGTCAAGTACGTGAAGCCTGTTTCCGACAACACCGTGGTCACCTTCGTGACCATGCAGAACACCCTGCATCAGAACGTTCCCAATGGCGCCACGCTCTCAACCATCGCTCAATACGGCAAGAATTATGGCCTCAGCGCCAATCCTCTGAGCCAGGATTATTATGCCTACAATTATGACAATATCCACAGCGACTTCGAATATATCGGCCTGAACACGACGCAGGGCAGCCTCAAGATCGATAACAAGGCCTATACCTATGCCTATTACCACAACGGCTATTACGGCTTGAATCTCGGTGTCAACCAGCCCAACGGCACGACCATCGGCGGGGTCGCTTTCCCGAACGACGTTCCTGGCAACCAGATGTTCATGAATTACCGTTCCTGGGGTGACATTCTCAAGGCGTCCGAAGACTTCGGCAAGGACAGCCTGGACTTCGGCGTCTGGATGGACCGCCAGAACAACGTCCGTGCGGCATGGAATACGGATGCCACGCTGGGCGGCGCAATGGTTGATAACGCGTTTGCAGGTGGGCGGTTGATGAACGATTCCCTGACCACCATCCAGCCCTATGTCCAATACGAATGGAAAGTGACGGACGCGTTGACCGTCACGCCCGGCGTGAAATACGCCTACTTCAGAAGGACCATGGACGCAGCGGTCAACCAGGGCGCAACCGGCGCGCCGCTGAATACAGAGCAATCGTGGGCCAAGGCGCTTCCCGCCCTGGTTGCCCATTACATGATCCAGCCCAACTGGAGCGCGTATGCCCAGTATGCACAAGGCTTCCTTGCCCCCAACCTCAACGCGTTCTTTCCTGCCAAAGGCACCACAGCACCCCTGCCCGGCGAGCTGAATCCTGAATCCACGCAGAACTACCAGATCGGCACGACCTGGAAGAGCAAGAGGCTGACGGTTTCGGGCGACGTCTACAAGATCGACTTCACCAACCAGGCCACGAAGGTCGCCTGTGGCGTATATACCTGCTACCAGAACACCGGAGGGGTGAAGTACAATGGCATCGAAGGCGAAGCGACCTATTACGTCGGCGAAGGGTTCAGCCTCTACGGCAACTACGCCATCAACAACTACACGATGAGCAATGCCGGTGGCTTTCTCCCGGATGTTGCCAAGAATACGGCAACGGCTGGCGTGATTTATAATGAAGGTCCGGCTTACGCTTCGCTGATCGCCAAGGAAATCGGTG
>JAJZVB010000110.1 GCA_021845885.1 Pseudomonadota bacterium | reverse complement strand
AGTGAAGAAAGTCATCGTGATCGAGCCCGCCATGAGCCTGGAGAAAAGGGTGGGCGCCCCATCCGCGATGCTCAGGCCCCTTGCGATGACGAGCAGATACATGAAGAGCAGGAAAATGTTCCCGACAAGGCCGAATTCCTCTGAAAATACGGCGAAAATGAAGTCCGTCGTATGCTCGGGAAGGAAATCCAGATGGGCCTGGGTGCCGTGCAGCCAGCCTTTTCCGATGAAGCCCCCCGAGCCCACTGCGATCATGGACTGTATTGTATGGTAGCCCGTGCCCAGAGGATCCTGGCTGGGGTCGATGAGGGTCAGAAGGCGCTGCTTCTGATAATCGTGCAATATCGACCAGAGGATGGGGAGGCTGGCGAGCCCGGATGCGAAGAGCCCACCCAGTATCTTCCAGTCCAGCCCCGCGAAGAAAAGCACGAAGAATCCGCTCGATGCGATCAGGATGGCGGTTCCCAGATCGGGCTGCCTCGCGATCAGGAGAACGGGGACCACCAGGATCACGGCGGCTATGGCATGGTTCCTTAGGCTGAGCACGGATTCGTGGCGGTCGAAATACCAGGCGAGCATCATCGGAACGGCGATTTTCATGAGCTCGGAGGGCTGAATTCGGATTATGCCCAGATTGAGCCAGCGCCTTGCGCCGTTGCTGATTTCTCCGAAAAGGGCGACGCCCAAAAGGAGCAGAAGTCCCACGATGTAAAGCGGCAGGGCGAAGCGCATCAGCTGGTGCGGCGGCACATTGGCGATGGCCCACATCACGACGCAGGCGACGGCGATGTTCATGACCTGGCTGCCTATTTTCGGCAGGCTCTGGTCTGAAGCGCTGAAAAGCACGACAATTCCCATGCCGACCAGGATCATCGTGCAGGCGAGCAGGAAGCCGTCGATATGGCCTGAAAGGATGCGGAAAAGGTGCCTAGTCAGAGGGTTCATTCTGCTTCTCCAGATTGCTCTTGTCCTGCCTGCCAAGAAGATAATAGTCCATCACCTGCCTTGCAATCGGCCCTGCAGTCGATCCGCCGTGACCGCCGTTTTCCACCACGACGGCAAGGGCGATTCTGGGGTGATCCGCGGGGGCATAGGCGATGAAGAGCGCATGATCCCGGTAACGCTCCTGGATCTGGCTCGCGACATATTTCTCGCCCTGCTTGATGCCGATGACCTGCGCCGTGCCGGTTTTGGCGGCGATTTCGTAGGGGGCGCCTTCCCCGACCTTGGGCGCCGTTCCCCCCGGCTTGGTGACATCGATCATCGCGCTTCTCACGTCCGAAAGGTATTCGGGTTCGACGTCGAGCTTGTACAGAAAGGACGAAGGCAGCTTTTCCATTTTTCCGTTCTTGCTGTCCCTGACCGATTTGACGAGATGGGGGCGGTAGGCCATGCCGTTGCCGGCGAGAATCGAGGTCGCGAAAGCGAGCTGCAATGGGGTGACGAGGTCGTAACCCTGCCCGATCCCGACAGGGATCGTGTCTCCGGCATACCACTTCTGCTTGTAGCGCTTTTCCTTCCATTGAGCGGAAGGGAGAACACCGGAAAGCTCCCCGCTTATGTCTATCCCCGTCTTCTTGCCGAGACCGAACTGGCTGATGAAATCATGTATTCTGTCTATGCCGAGGATGTTCGCCAGCCCGTAATAGTAGGTGTCGCAGGACACCACGATGGACTTGTGCAGATCGACCATGCCGTGCCCTCCCAGTTTCCAGTCGCGGTAATGATGCGATTTCCCGGGCAGAGCGAAATATCCCGGGTCGGAGATGGTGTCCGTCGGGGATCTCGCCTTCAGCTCAAGTCCGGCAAGGGCCATGAAGGGCTTGAAAGTCGATCCCGGCGGATACTCCCCTCGCAATGCCCGGTTGACGAGCGGCTTGTCGGGGGAATTGTTGAGCGCCTGCCAGATCTGGCTGTCTATGCCTTCGACGAAAAGATTGGGGTCGAATCCCGGCTTGCTCACGAAAGCGAGGATTTCCCCGCTTTGCGGATCGATCGCGACAAGCGCGCCCCGGTAGTCGCCGAAGGCCCTTTCGGCGATTTCCTGGAGCTTGCCGTCTATGGTCAGCGTGATGGTGTCCCCGGATACGGGCGGTGTTCTGCTCAATATCCTGACTTCCCGCCCGCTCGAATCGACTTCGACCTGGTCGAAGCCGGTGATGCCGTGCAGCTTTTTTTCGTAGCTCTGTTCGATGCCCATCTTGCCGATGTAATCGGTTCCCCTGTAATTGGGCGTCTCTCCGGAGTCGTCAATTTTTTCGAGATCGTTGTCGTTGATCCTGCCGATGTAGCCGAGGAAAGGGGAGGTCAGTTCGCCTTCGGGATATTGCCTGAAAAGTTTGGCATTGATCGAGATGCCAGGAAACCTGAAGCTGTTGACCGAAAATCTCGCGACTTCCTCGTCGGAAAGCCTCGTGCGTATGGGCAGGCTTTCGAAGCTATGGCTGTCCTCGAGCAGTCTTTTGAAGCGCTTCCTGTCGCTTGGGGTGATCCTGACGTATTTCGACAATTCGGCTATCGTCTTTCCGAGATGCTTGACCTTGCCCGGGGTGATTTCCAGGGTGTAGGCCGAGTAATTCCTGGCGAGAATCCGGCCGTTCCTGTCGAGTATGACGCCCCGGTTGGGGGCGATCGGCACGATGGAAATGCGGTTGTTCTCGGCCAAGGTCTCGAAGTGCCTGTGCTGAATGACCTGGAGATAGAAAAACCTGGAAAGGAGGAGCAGGAAGAAGAAAAGGATGAATCCCGCGCTCAGGCCCAGCCTCAGCCGGAAAGAGCGCATTTCCCGCGGATGGTCCCGAAGTTCGGCCTTCTTCATCATATGCGGTCAGGATCGGCCTTGGGCCTTTGCGGCAGCTTGAGCAGGTAGGTCAGCATCGGCCAGAGGATCCCGGCCGTCAGGCTGCCGAGGAAGTAGGCCCATCCGGCGAAAATGCCTCTGGCCAGGAAGCCTGTCAGAACGATAACCGCCTGCATGATCAGAATGATCAGGATGACATGGGTGAACTGGTAATCGATGTTCAGCATGCTCACCCTCCGCCTCAGGTTCAGCGCGATATACGCCATGAGGGAATAGGCGAGCGCATGCTCGCCGAACAGTGTGCCGTCCGCCACGTCCATCAGTATGCCGAAAACCCAGGATGCGCCTATACCTATCCTGGAAGGCTGATGGATGCACCAGTAAAGCAGGATCATGGCGACGAAATCGGGATAAATCCAGCGCATGAATCCTTCAAGGGGAAGCAGATTGAGCAGGAAACCCGAAAACAGCGATAAGGCGATGAAACCCGGCTTGACGGGAAGAAGGATTTCCTGCTTCGGACCGAACTCCATCAGTTCTTTTCCTTCGAGGACAGGATCAGCACCTGCAGGAACTGGTTGACGCCGGCTGCTGGCTTGCAGAAAATCCGGGAGAAGGCGTAGGCGGGATTTCTGTCCACCTTCACGACTGTTGCGACGGGAAGTCCCTTGGGGAAAGTGCCGTCCAGCCCGGATGTCACCAGGATGTCGCCAGGAAAGATGTCGGCATTCGTCGACATGTACCTGAGATCGAGCAGATCGCTTGACCCGAAGCCGAAGACGACGGCGCGCAGGCCGTTTCTGAGCACTTCGACAGGCGTGGGATGGTCCTTGTCGGTGATCAGGGAGACCTCCGCAGAGAAGGGATGGACGGCGAGAACCTGTCCGATCACGCCCCTGTCGTCAATGACCGCCGCGCCTTCAGCGACATGCGCCTGCAGCCCCTTGTTCACGATGACTTTGCGGGAGAAGGGGTCGCGCTCGTCGGAGAGGATTTCGGCCATGATCGAAGGCGTATCGATGCGCATCCTGGCATCGAAAAGCCGCCTCAGGTGCATATTTTCCTGTTCGAGCGCCTCGTAGCGCAGCAGCATTGCATGGTCTTCAAGGTTCTGCCGCTTCAACGCCTCATTTTCCATGACGAGGCCGGACTGGTTCCGGACATAATCCCCCGCTTCGTCCAGAAACTCGACTGGCGCCATGGCGATGCGCTGCAGCGGGTAAATCGCCGAGGCGATTCCCAGTCTCAGGACCTTGAGGTAGTTGTAGTGGACGTCACTGACGAGAAGCAGCAGGGAGAGCAGGGTGAAAAAGGTCAGCCGGACTGCAGGGCTGGGTCCTCGGCTGAATAAATCCTGTTCCATCAGTCATTCGTGAAGATGCTGCCGAGTTCATCCATCTTCTCGAGCGCAATGCCCGAACCGCGAACGACGCAGGTCAGCGGATCGTCCGCGATGATCACGGGAAGCGAGGTTTCCTCCATCAGCAGCCTGTCTATGTCGCGCAGCAGCGCGCCTCCTCCCGTCAGAACCATGCCCTTCTCCGCGATATCGGCCGCAAGCTCGGGAGGGGTTTGTTCCAGCGCCGACTTGACCGCGCTCACGATGCTGTTCAGGGGCTCGGTGAGCGCCTCGAGGATTTCATTGCTGGAAATGGTGAAGCTCCTCGGGATGCCTTCGGAAAGATTTCTTCCCTTGACTTCTTTTTCCCTGACTTCGCTCCCCGGGAAGGCCGAGCCGATTTCCTTCTTGATCGTTTCGGCAGTGGTTTCTCCGATCAGCATGCCGTAATTGCGGCGGATGTAATTGATGATCGCCTCGTCGAACTTGTCCCCCCCCACCCTGACCGATCCGGAATAGACGAGGCCGCCCAGGGAAATCACGCCGACCTCCGTCGTGCCTCCCCCGATGTCGACGACCATGGAGCCCGAAGCCTCCTCCACAGGAAGCCCCGCGCCTATCGCGGCGGCCATCGGTTCCTCGATCAGCTCGACCTTCTTGGCCCCGGCGCCCATCGCCGATTCCTTGATGGCGCGCCGCTCGACCTGGGTCGATCCGCAGGGCACGCAAATCACGATCCTCGGGCTCGAGGCGAAAGGTCCGGTATGGCGCACCTTCTTGATGAAGTGCTTGAGCATCTGCTCGGTCACCGTGAAATCGGCGATGACGCCGTCCTTCATCGGCCTGATGGCAGTGATGTTTCCCGGAGTCCTGCCCAGCATCTGCTTCGCGGCGAGACCGACCTGCTGGATGACCTTCTTGCCGTTGGGTCCGCCGTTCTGCCTTATGGCGACGACGGAGGGTTCGTTCAGGACAATGCCCTGCCCTGACATGTAGATCAGCGTGTTTGCGGTTCCGAGATCGATGGCGAGATCATTGGGGCGGAGGAAGCCATTCAGGAAGTTGAACATGGTGTGCGGTACTCGGTGAAGGTGCAAGAAATAAATGTTTTATGATACCCTATAAAACCGTTTTTGTTAAAGAACCCCAAGGTGTTTTATGTCCATTTCCCTGATCGACGTGAAGAAGATCGCCAGTCTTGCCAGGATAGCCGTGAATGAAGAAGAATCCGAAGCTGCCCTTGTCCAGTTGAAAGGCATTTTCGGCCTGATCGAAACCATGCAGGCAGTCGATACGGCAGGCATAGAACCGATGCCGCATGCCCAGGAAGTCGTCCTGAGGCTCAGGGAAGATGTCGTGACCGAAACCGACAACCATGAAGCTTTCCAGCAGGGAGCCCCCCAGGTGGAGGCGGGGCTTTATCTCGTACCCAAAGTCATCGAATAATCATGTTCAATTCAAGTTTGAAAGCGCTCTCCGCCATGCTTGCCGGCGGAAAACTGTCCAGCGTCGAGCTGACGCAGGACTATCTCGGGCGGATCGATTCGCTCAATCCCGATCTGAACGCCTACATCACGGTCGATCGTGAAAGAAGCCTGGAGCAGGCGAGAATCGCGGACAAAATGAGATCTTCCGGAAATGCGCATCCCCTGACGGGGATTCCCTTCGCGCAGAAGGACATTTTCTGCTCGAAGGGCTGGCTCACCACCTGCGGTTCGAAAATGCTTTCCAATTTCGTCTCCCCCTACGACGCGCATGTCATCGAGCGCTTCAATGAAATAGGGGCTGTGAATCTCGGCAAGACGAACATGGACGAATTCGCCATGGGCTCTTCCAACGAGACTTCCTATTACGGCCCGGTGAAAAACCCCTGGGACAGTAAGGCCGTTCCCGGCGGGAGCTCAGGCGGCTCGGCTGCGGCTGTTGCGGCCAGAATGGCCCCGGCTGCCACGGGAACGGATACGGGGGGGTCGATCAGGCAGCCTGCAGCTCTTTGCGGCATTTCGGGGATCAAGCCGACCTACGGGCTCGTTTCCCGCTACGGCATGATCGCCTTCGCTTCCAGCCTCGACCAGGGCGGACCCATGGCCAAATCCGCTGAGGATCTCGCCATGATGCTGAATCTGATGATAGGCTTCGACAGCCGCGATTCGACCAGCCTCGATCGCCCTACGGAGGATTGCACGAGGGATCTCGATCTCCCGGTAAAAGGATTGAAAATAGGCCTGCCCCGGGAATATTTCGCCGAAGGATTGAATCCCGACGTCGAAAGGCTCGTCCGGGCTGCGATTTCGGAATACCAGAAGCTCGGCGCCGAGATCGTCGAGATTTCACTTCCCAACACGAAGCTTTCCATTCCGGTCTATTACGTGCTCGCGCCCGCGGAAGCCTCTTCCAATCTTTCGAGATACGACGGCGTCAGATACGGCTACCGCTCGAAGGAATATGGGGATCTCACCGAAATGTACGAAAA
>JAJZVB010000007.1 GCA_021845885.1 Pseudomonadota bacterium | reverse complement strand
TGGTTCGATTCGATCTCAGGAAGGACTGCAGTCTTGCGCGCCTATGAACTGGCGAAGAGAATCAACCCTTCCTGACTTTCCCGTCGCCTTTCGCCAGAAATCCCAACCTGAAAATTTCGATCGTCTATATTCGGATTAGTGCAATCTTCTGCGGATATAATGGGAGCCTGGGAAATGCAGCCGGCTTGCCTTCTGTATCGGGTTCTGCGATGAAAAAGCATCCAGCTGAAAGGACAATAATGAAAAAACTGTGGTTGATTCTGACCCTGGTTGCAGGCCAAGCCTGCGCTTCCCCGATCCGTCATGTGATCGTGATCTTCCAGGAGAACGTTTCCTTCGATCATTATTTTGCGACCTATCCGAATGCGGCCAACGAGGCAGGCGATCCGCCTTTTCACGCTTCGAGCCATACCCCTTCCGTCAACGGCCTGAACGGATTCCTGCTCAGTCACAATCCCAATTCCATCAATCCGCGCCGCTTGGCAAGAAGCGAGTCCATGACTTGCGACATGGGGCACGAATACACCGCCGAGCAGCTCGCGTTCGATTCAGGCCTCATGGACAAATTCGTCGAATACACCGCCTCGAAAAAATGCGATCCCGGGGAGGTGATGGGCTATTTCGACGGCAATACCGTGACGGCACTATGGAACTATGCCCAGCATTTTGCCATGAGCGACAATTATTACGGCACCACTTTTGGCCCTTCCACACCGGGGGCGATCAACCTCGTATCGGGGCAGACGCACGGGGCGACTCCTGCGAATCTCACGGAAGTCACGAAGGATGGAACGGTTTACGGCGATACGGATCCGGAATACGACGACTGCTCCAGGGGAGAAAAGATCAGGATGTCGGGGAAGAATGTCGGAGATCTGCTGAATGAGAAGAAAGTCACATGGGGGTGGTTCCAGGGCGGATTCAGGCCGACTTCCGTTTCGGACGGAAAGGCGGTTTGCGGCTCGAGGAGCCGGAATATTTCAGGGGAATCGATTCAGGACTACAGTCCGCATCACGAGCCTTTCCAGTATTATGCATCGACGGCCAATCCCCATCATCTCGCGCCGGCGTCCACGGCAGAAATCGGCCATGACGGGCGCGCCAACCATCAGTATGACCTGGAGGACTTCTGGCGCGCTGCTGAATCGGGACATTTGCCTTCCGTCAGCTTCCTGAAGGCGAAAATGGCCCAGGACGGCCATGCCGGCTATTCGGATCCGCTCGACGAGCAGGTTTTCATTGTCGAGACCCTGAACCGCCTGCAGAAACTGAAGGAATGGAAGGAGACTGCGGTATTCGTCACCTACGACGATTCGGACGGCTGGTACGACCATGTGAAGGGGCCAGTCGTGAACCAGTCGCATTCGATTCTCGATTCGAATTGCGGAAAAGGTCGGGGCTACCCTGTCCGCTGCGGCTACGGCCCGCGCCTTCCGCTGCTGCTGATTTCATCCTGGGCGAAATCCAATTACGTCAGCCATTCGATTTCGGATCAGAGTTCGATATTGCGCTTCATCGAGGACACCTGGGATCTCGGGAGAATAGGAAACGATTCGTTCGACGAAAAGGCGGGACCGCTCGATGACCTTTTTGATTTTTCGAGGGTCAACGGGCGGCTCATGCTCGATCCTGAAAGCGGTCTGCGATCGAAATAAACAGGATCTGGAATTGCCTAATAAGGAAAAATAAGAATGAAGCAAGGAACGCGTTTCTACATGGAAATCAATCCCAGAATTCCGGAAAAGCTCTCCCGTCTGGTCGAGCTTTCGGAGAATCTCTGGTACAGCTGGGACAAGGCGACCAGAACGCTTTTCGCCCGCATGAATCCGAGGCTTTGGGATGCGGTCGGGCATAATCCCAAGGTGTTCTTGAGGCGGCTCGACGAGCGCACCCTTGTCGAGGCTGCAGAAGACCAAGTCTACCTTTCAGCCTATCATCGCGTTCTTTCCTCCTACGACACTTATCACAGCGCAGACCAGGTCAGGACGGCAATGGGCGGAGAAGACCTGATCGCCTATTTCTGCGCGGAATTCGGCTTCAACGAGAGCTTTCCCATCTATTCAGGCGGACTCGGCATCCTGGCCGGCGACCATTGCAAGGCGGCAAGCGACATGGGTTTGCCTTTCGTCGGGGTGGGCTTCCTTTACAGGCGGGGTTACTTCTCCCAGAGCATCAATGCCGAAGGCAATCAGATCGTCTCCTACAACGAAATGGATGCCTGCGACCTTCCCGTGAAGCCGGCCCTGGACGAAAACGGGGAGGAAATCGTCGTGAGCATCGATTTCCCTGAAAGGGAAGTGCTCGCCAGAATCTGGAAGGCGAGAGTGGGCAATGTCAGCCTTTTCCTGCTCGATACCGATCTTCCCGGAAATACGGAATCGGACAGGAGCATTTCCCACCAGCTTTACGGCGGCGATCACGTCATGCGCATCCAGCAGGAAATCATACTGGGTGTGGGCGGGGTCAGGGCGCTCGAGGCGCTGAGGCTCAAGCCCACGGTATGGCACATCAACGAGGGGCATGCCGCATTCTTGATTCTCGAGCGTATCAGGAGAATGGTCGAGAAAGGACTCGATTTTCAGAGCGCTCTGGAAGCGGTAGCGGCCTGCACGGTGTTCACGACGCATACCCCTGTTCCCGCAGGGCACGATCATTTCCACAAGGAAATGATCGAGGAATATTTCAACCGCTGCTGCACCCTGGTCGGCATGCCTGTGGACGCCATACTCGAGTTGGGCTTCGATCCCGACAATCCCGAAGAATACAACATGACTGCCCTCGCAGTCCGGGGCTCGCGCTTCCAGAACGGCGTGAGCCGCATCCATGGGGAGGTTTCTTCGAGAATATGTTCGAAATTCTGGCCTGGAATCCAGCCTGAAGAAAATCCCCTGTCCTACATCACGAATGGCGTGCATGTTTCGACTTTCCTCGCGGAAGAATGGGTGGACCTTTTCGACAAGTTTCTCGGCGGGGAATGGCGCAACCATGTTTCAGACCCTGAATTCTGGAGCCGGATCGACGACATTCCGGATCATCTCTACTGGAGCGTGAGGCAGTCCCTGAAATCCCGGATGCTGTATTCATTGCGCGCCCAGATACGCAACAGGCATTTGAGGAACAGCGGAAGTGAGGCGCATCTTGACCGCCTTTTGAGGTATCTCGACAGCTACGACCCCAACGTGCTGACTATAGGCTTTGCCAGGCGTTTCGCGACCTACAAGCGCGCAACCCTGCTTTTCGACAGCATAGAATGGCTGAAGGAGATTCTGTCCGACACCCGCCGCCCGGTCATTTTCGTTTTCGCAGGGAAGGCCCATCCGGCCGATCAGCCTGGGCAGGATCTGATCAGGCAGATCAACGGACTTTCCCACATGCCCGAGTTCGAAGGCAAGATATTGCTCGTGGAAGGCTACGACATGGCCCTGTCCCGCCACCTCGTATCCGGGGTCGACGTATGGCTCAATACCCCGCTTTATCCTCTGGAAGCGAGCGGCACTTCGGGGATGAAGGCGAGCATCAACGGCGCAATCAACCTGAGCGTCCTGGACGGATGGTGGGGGGAAGGGTACGACGGGCAGAACGGCTGGGCGATCAAGCCTTCTCCCGAGCATTTCGACATTTTCAGGCGCAACCGGGAGGAAAGCAGGACGCTTTACGAGATCCTCCAGGACAAGGTCATTCCGCTCTATTACGAAAGGGGGAAATACGGTTATCCGGAGGATTGGGTGAAAAAGTCGAAAAGGGCCATGGCTTCCGTTTTGCCTCGCTTCAATGCCGGACGGATGCTCGATGAATACGTTTCGAAATGCTATCTGCCCGCGAGCAGGCAGGGGAAGGCTTATGCCGAAAACAGATACCAGTCCGCCAGAACGGTTTCTGCCTGGAAGACCAAAGTGAGTGCGGCCTGGCCTGCCGTCACGATCAGGCGTCTCGACGAGACGAAAAGAAGACTGACTTTCGGCGAGAATTTGCGCCTTGAAGTGGCGCTCGATCTGGATGGACTCGACGAGAAGGATGTCGCCGTCGAACTGCTCTACAACCGGTCTTACACGAAAGACTTCAGGAAAAGCCGGAAGAGCGCCAGGTTTTCATACGAGAGGATGATGGGTCATGAGCATGTCTTTTCTCTGGACATCAGGCCGGACATCTGCGGGCTCATCGATTACCAGATCAGGGTTTATCCCCATCACCCGCTTCTCACCCATCCGCTCGAGTGCGGATTGATGACCTGGCTGTGATCAGACAGCGAATTTCGCTGAGAAAGAAAGCGCCTTCGCGGCGTCGAGGGTCAAGCCCCGCGCATGAGACAGGGGGGAGATGCCCGATGCGCAGCCGTAAAGCGACCTGCCTTTCCTGATCATGCCGATGGCGGCCGCGCCGATCACCAGCAAAGGCAGCGTTCCGGGTTCAGGAAGGCGTCCTGGGGAAATGTAGCAATTCTGGTTGTCGCCCGGAGCCGTTCCGAAGCCGATCCTGACGTTGGAGATCGAGACGTTGTCGCCCAGTTGCCCCGGGGGAAATTTGACCGTGAACTGCGCCTCGTTCTGGACGAAGGGATTGTGAGGCGCATTGTCATAGATGGACTTGTTCACGCTTGAATAATCGCCTTGCGAATTCGCTGGACCGATCACGGTCTGGTCAGGACTGCCGTTTCCTGAAAGGTCGTTCAGAGAAATCTGGTTTCCCGAAGAGGAAATCTGCCAATGGTCCAGGGAGGCATTGCTTTGGGTGCCGGTGATGGTGCCGCCGCTGCCTACGGTGATTTCGTTCCCCTGGCTGCTGTAATTCTGGGATGAGAGGCTGAGGACGGAACCGCAATTGTTGATGTCGAAGAAAACCGAGCTGATGTTCTGGCCAACGCTCGTGATGCCGGATTGCAGATTGACCAGGGTCACCACCATGGAGTCGCCCGAGATGCTGAAGCTGGCCTGCGCGCTGACGGATTCGCCTACCGAGTCGTTCGCGCCTGAAGCGGTCGAATAGGTATAGGTCTGGCCGTCGGAGGAAAATGAGGCGTGAGCAATGTTCGGCAACACGAGCCCTATGCCTGCGCTGATCAGAATCTGGTAATACCTGTTCATCATGCTTTCCCGGAAATTTCTGTATTATCAGCAATAATCATGCCAACGAAATCATTGGCGGTTTTTCTTATCCTGCCTGCCTTTCGTCTTCATGCACATGACGAAAATTTGAAAAAGGCGCAAAAAAACGTCACATGCAATAATCATCGATAGTTTTCATTATCACATGATTCGTCATTAAATTCAATTTGTCCCATGGTTGGACAGGGAGGCGGCATCCCCTTACAATCCCGAATAACCTGTAGGGGAGGCCATGCAAAAATATCTTTTTCTCGTCTTTTTCCTTTTTTCCGGGAATGCGAATTCGGCGAGTCTTTCCGATACGGTGGCCACGCTCAAGTATGCGATAGTGGCGGTAGGCACGCTGCAGGCTGACCGGACGCCTCCGGTGAGCTTTCTCGGCACCGGATTCGTCGTTGCGGACGGAACCTATGTGGTCACCAATGCCCATGTTTTGCCGCCCGTTCTCGACGTCCTTGAAAACGAGAAGCTCGTGGTTTTTTCAGGTAAGGGCAACAAGGCCGAAGCGCTTGATGCGAAAACGGTATCGATCGATGCGGCGCATGATCTGGTTATTTTGAAGATAGCGGGTCCCCCCAGACCTGCGCTCCGCTTCGGCGATTCGTCACTCGTCAGGGAAGGCGATTCGCTTGCATTCACGGGCTTTCCCATCGGCGTGGTGCTGGGCTATTACCCCGTGACCCATCGCGCCACGCTTTCCTCAATCACGCCCATCGTCATACCCGCTCCCCACGCGGAGCAGCTTTCTTCTAGGTCGATCAGGCAGCTCAGGACGCCCTTCGCGGTGTTCCAGCTCGATGCGACCGCCTATCCAGGGAACAGCGGGAGCCCGCTTTATTTGCCCGACAGCGGAAAGGTCGTCGGCATCGTCAACATGGTTTTCGTCAAGAGCACGAAGGAGAAGATTCTTTCCGATCCTTCAGGCATCGCCTATGCGATCCCGGGAGAATACATCGTCGACCTGATCAGGAAAGCAGGCCTTTCCCCCTGATCCTGCCGCGATAAAGCATGCCGGCCAGTGCCGGGGCGAAGAGATAGAATGTGCCGGGCTCGGGAACCGTCCAGCCCAGCGATTGCATGATCTGGCTGCCGACTGCGGTCATGGTGTAGGTGGTGCCCGGAGACATGTAGGCGTTGAAAGGATCGGTTGTGGCGCCATTCAGGTCGGCGGAATCTGAAGTGGCCGAGTACGTGGCGAGATCCGTGACCCCTCCGTTGATGGAGAAGCAGGCCGTGCTGCCCGAGGCGCTGTTGAGCGTCGTGGCTCCGCAGGTATAGCGGGTCAGATCGAGCGGGGTGAGGAAGGGGGTGGGGTTGATGAACTCGTAATTCACTCTTCCCAGCGCGTGGGTGATCTCGTGGATCGCCACGCCGGTGAAATCGTAGTAGCCCGCCGTTATGCCTCCGGCCTGGCTGTAATCCCAGGTGAAGCCGCTGCCGAAGCCGACATAGGCATCCGTACCTGAATAGCTTGTTCCGGTGAGCGCAGTGTATTGCGAATGGGGAATGGCGAACGAGGAATTGAGGTAGGGGTTGCTGCCCGAGCCGGGCAGGTTGGCGACTTCGCTGGCCAGCACGGCGTTCTGCGGATGGCCGCTCGAATAACCGGCGAGCAGGCTCGCCACATTGTTGTAGGACTGGTTCATGATCAAACTGGAGGATGTCTCGCCGAGCGTGCCGCCGCCAAGCGTTTGGCCGTTGACTTCGTTCCAGCCGAAAGTGAGGTTCACGTTTCCAGGATTGGAAAACATGGAGCTGAACATGGCATCCACGGCATTGACCGCTGCAGTGGCAGCGCTTGGCGCATAAGTCTGCCAGTAGCTGTCGAATGTGGCGGTGATCGTCAAGGCATGGGCCGAACTGGAAGCCATCATGCCGAATGTTCCAAGGCAGAGGCATTTGAATCGGTTCATTTAGGGTTACCCGGTTAACTTTCAAACATACAAGCAAATTCCGTTCCTGCTTTTTGTATTCAATGAATTAGGAATATTTTCCGGAAAATGTGTAAAAATTTCCGACAAGCTTGATTTTTTCCCCATTACGGCCAAAATGGTATGGTCCATTGAAGAAAGGATGAAGCCATGATCAGAAATCCGGTTGATATCACGGTCAGTCCCGAGCTGGCAAGGCTTATCGCCGGCCGCATTAATGATCCGGAAATCGAGGGTCCGGTCACGCTCGGCAGTTTGAGAAAATTCGTCGAGGCATTGCTTCCGCCCGAATTCGAGGAAACCGAAAGCCTGCACCATATCGACGACGGCGATTCGCTGATCGACGAACTGGATGGGCTGATCGGAGAATACGGAGAAGACGCCAATGCAGCGGACTTCCTGGAAAACGAGGCGAGCGAAGCGCTTTCCAGGGTCATCGAGGCGGCGGTGGACGGAGCCGAGATTCCACCCACGCTCGATGATGTGAAGGAAGCCATTGCCTCCGGCCTCGTCGCAAGGCTGGTGGCTGAAGGCGCGCTCGAAGAGGATGAGGACGAAACCGTGATTCAGGAAATCGAGGATCTGATCGAAAGATTCGGGGCGGATGCCATGGCCGAGGATTTCCTGCGTTACGATTGATTGCCGCTATGCGCACCCATCGAACATTCAAAGCGGAGTCGGCTTCAGCGTCATGGATCCGCATCAGCGAAACCAGTTCATCCACTCAGATTTTCAAGGATATCACCGGGGTCAAGGCCTCCCTACATGATACACCTCACGAGCAAGGAAGTCCGGTGCTGCGCAAGCCTTCATTGCTGAAGAAGCGGGGAGCGTGATATGTGCCAGCTTCTCGGCATGAATTGCAACGTCCCCACGGATATCTGTTTTTCCTTCACGGGCTTTCACAGGCGCGGCGGGGGAACCGACGTGCACGGCGACGGATGGGGGATCGCCTTTTTCGAGGGAAGAGGGGTGCGGCTTTTCGTCGATCCGCAGCCTTCAGCGCATTCCCCTGTGGCGGAATTCGTGAGAAATTATCCGATCAGGTCGCTCAATGTCGTTGCACACATCAGAAAGGCGACCCAGGGCCGCGTTGCGCTCGAAAACACCCATCCTTTCATGCGTGAGCTCTGGGGCCGATACTGGATTTTCGCCCACAATGGTCATCTTCCTGAATTCCATCCCCATCTCGACGGCACATTCCTTCCCGTGGGCGATACGGACAGCGAGCGCAGTTTCTGCTGGCTGCTTCAGAACTTGCGGAGTCTTTTCGGGGAGAAGGCCCCGGACCCCGTGGCCCTTTATGATGCCTTGAAGGTGTTGAGTCGTGATCTGGCCGGGTGTGGGATTTTCAATTATCTTTTATCCAACGGGGAATGTCTCATCGCCCACTGTTCCACCCATCTCGCCTACATCGTGAGGGCTGCGCCTTTTGCCGTGGCGCATCTGAAGGACGAGGATTTGAGCGTCGACTTCAGCGAGGTGACAGGCATGAAAGACCGGGTCGCCGTGATCGCCACCGTTCCGCTCACCGACAACGAATCATGGAATGTCATGGAGCCGGGCTCCCTCTACCTGTTTCATGAAGGTGAAGTGGCTGCTTGTGAAGTCTTGTCTGGAAAGACCAAACAGGGTTAGTATTGGTCCATGGCCGACGAAGCGCTCAGCAAGAAGGAGTTCGAAACCCTCTCCAATTTCCGCTACCAGTTGAGGCGCTTTTTGCGCTTCAGCGAAGAGGCGGTGCATGCGCACGGCCTCACCCATCTCCAGTATCTTTTGCTGCTGCACATCAAGGGCTACCACGGAAGGGAATGGGCGACCATAGGCGAACTGGCCGAGAAGCTCCAGTCGCACCACCACGGGGCGGTTTCCCTGGTTTCGCGCTGCGAGAAGCTCGGCCTCGTCTACAGGAAGCAGGGAAGAAGCGACAAGCGGGAGGTCGAGGTGCACCTCACGCCGGAGGGGAACAGGATGGTCGAAAAGCTCGCGCGATTGCACCGCGACGAATTGATCGGATCGAAAGGGCGATTCAGCGTGCCGGACGCCGAAGAACTTCAGAAGGACCTGTGATCAGCCACGAGATTGATCACGGCATCCATTCCGGAAAAAGAAAATTCATCGCCCATCCTGACGGCTTTCGCGCCTATCATGCCGATGCGTTCGATCTTCAAGCGCCCTCCTCGAAACATTATAGCCGTTGCATTTCCTCGCATGGCATAATCAATTCTTTGAGGGTGCCATGGAACTTCCGACCATTTCGAAAAAAGAGTATGAAAAAACGCTGCATCTTCTTCAGATCGAGCTCACGAAGCTGCAGCGTCATTTCATCAAATGCAACGAAAGAATCCTGATCATTTTCGAAGGCAGGGACGCGTCGGGCAAGGACGGCACGATCAAGCGCATCATGGAATACCTCTCACCCCGGGAGACCAGGGTCGTCGCGCTCGGCAAGCCTTCCGACCGGGACCGCGGCGCCTGGTACTTCCAGCGCTACGTTCCCCATCTCCCTTCGGCGCAGGAGCTCGTCCTGTTCAACAGGAGCTGGTACAACAGGGCCGGCGTGGAGCGGGTGATGGAATTCTGCAATGACGCCGAATACGAGGAATTCATGGGGTCGGTGTGCGAATTCGAGCATCTCCTCGTGCATGCGGGCATCAAGCTTTTCAAGTACTACCTCGACATTTCGAAAAAGGAGCAGAAAAGGCGCCTTGAAGACAGGAAGAAGGACCCGCTCAAGCAATGGAAAATCAGCGAAATAGACGAGGCGGCCCTGAACCGGTGGAAGGAATACAGCCATGCGAGGAACGAAATGTTCGCGAGAACCCACAACGTAATCGCCCCATGGACCGTCGTAAGAGCTGACGACAAGCCGCTTGCCAGGGTCAGCGTGATCAAGGACATCCTGACCCGTCTGGAATACGACAACAAGGACGAGGAGGTCACCCTGCCCAATCCGGATGTCGTTTTCGGCTACCACGAAGACTGCCTGAGGAAGGGATTGATCGCCAAATAAGGGCTCAAGCCTTGCCGGAAGTTGCCGATATGCTGGTATGAATCCTGCTTGATTCATATCGAGTATCGAGGATTCCGAGGAGTTTGCCATGGCCCATGCATTTCACATTCCGGTTGCGGATTACAAATCCATCTACAGCGTTGCCGAAGTCGACCGCGCGATGGGGGAATCGAAGAACGAACCCCTCAATTGCCTTTACCAGAAGATGAAACAGGCAGGCGGGGTGCGCTACATCGTCAAGCCTTCCAGCGAAAAAGGGCTGGACGGCCTTTACGAAAGCGCGCCGAATTTCAGCGAGGTGATAGACGATCTCAGGAAGCAGATGGCGCTCGCCGTTTTCGGCAACGAGCCCATGAATTTCACTCCCATCCTGCTGCTGGGCGAACCTGGCCTGGGCAAGACCCATTTCGCCAAATGCGTGGCCAAAGCCCTGGGAACGGGTTTCGAATTCATATCGATGAATTCGCTGACTGCCGGATGGATCCTTTCCGGCGCCTCCTCACAATGGAGCAATGCGAAGCCTGGAAAAGTCGCGCAGTCGCTCGTGAACGGGGAATATGCCAATCCGCTTCTTGCGCTAGACGAAGTGGACAAATGCGGGGGGGATGCGCGATACGATCCCCTGGGGGCGCTCTACGGCCTGCTCGAGCGGGAAACGGCAGAGCACTTCAGGGACGAATTCATCGACGTCGAGATGGACGCGAGCCATATCCTTTGGATTGCGACGGCCAACGATGAGAGCTCGATTCCCGAGCCGATTCTCAACAGGATGAACGTCTATGTCATAGACAGGCCCGACAGGATTGGTGCGATGAAGATCGCACTCGCCGTCTACAGGGACATCCTCGACGACCACAACTGGGGCTTTCCCGAGGATCCCGATGAGGCGGTGCTTTCCGAGCTTTGCGAAATCCCGCCCAGGGATATGAGGAAAATCCTGATCGATGCCTTCGGCAATGCGAGGCTCGAGCATCGCAGCGAGCTCGCCGCCAGGGATCTCGACACGGGAAAGATCAGGCGCAAGAAATCCAGGATAGGCTTCTAGCCTCAGGAAAAGCATGGAAGAGGGAAGATAATACTCACCTAATTCTTCCCGGGTAAATTCCATGCTTTCCTGGAGGAATCATGATCAGACTCGTCTTCATCCTGCTTGCAGCTCCCCTCATTGCCTGCGCGGGCAGCCTGCCCTTCCGGCAGGTCGCCGACATCCCTCTTTCAGGGCATGCTTCCCGCTTCGACTACGCGAGCCTCGATCCCGAAACCGGTCTGCTTTTCATCGCCCATCTGGGAGACAGCGAAGTCGTCGCCTATGACGTCGAAAAAGGGAAAGTGGTGGCGACCATTCCGGGCATAGATCGGGTCCACGGGGTTCTGGCCGTGCCGGAAACAGGGAAAGTCTACGCATCGGCCACGGCATCGAACGAAATCGTCGCGATCGACGAAAAAACCCTGAAGGTCGTCGCGCGCATGCCGGCAGGCGTTTATCCCGACGGCATGGCCTATGCGCCGGGTGAGCAGAAGCTTTATGTTTCGGACGAGCACGGCAATACCGAAACCGTGATCGATACCCGCAGCAACCGGAGGATTTCGACGCTCCGATTGGAGAGCGAGGTCGGCAATTCCCAATATGACCCCGTCTCAGGGCATGTCTTCGTCAATGCGCAAACCCTCGGCAGGCTGATCGAAATCGACCCTGAAACGGACAAAATCGTCGGACGCCACGAGCTTGCCGGCTGCGACGGCCCCCACGGCCTGCTCATCGATTCCGCTGAACGGATCGCCTTCGTCGCCTGCCAGGACAATGACAGGCTGCTGGCCCTGGACATGAAGACGATGCGGGTCGTTTCTTCCTTCGGGGTCGGGAAGGATCCCGACGTGCTCGCCATGGACCCCGGCCTGCACCGGCTTTATGTTGCGGGCGAACAGGGCGTCGTTTCCGTTTTCGACCTCTCCGGCGGGGCAAGGAAGACCGGGGAAGGATTCGTCGGCGACAATGCCCATGTGGTGACCGTCGACCCGGCAACCCACAGGCTCTATTTTCCCCTGAAAAACGTCGGCGGATTCCCCGTCCTGAGAATCATGCAGTGAGCCGCCTCGCCTGAATCAGCTTCCTGATTTCGGGCAGGCATGAGCCGCACTGGGTGCCGCACTTGAATTTTTCCTGCAGCCCGATGAGATCCAGTTGCGACTCGACGATCTGGGATTCGGACACGCCCAGGCAGTTGCAGACGATCCTGCCCTGTCTTTCGAAGGCGGGGAGGGAAGGGGCGAGCAGCCACTGTCTGTAAAGCGAAATGTCGGCTCGGGAAGCCATCGTTTCCATGAGCCATTCCCGGGCTGCGTTTTCTCCTGCGAGCCTGACGCCGACTGCTCTGCCGTTTTCCACTTTCACTTTCTTGTCTATGCCCAGTGCCGCATCGCGGTAGGCGAGACATTCTCCTTCCATGTCGAACACGGCATCGATGCTTTCGAGAATATCGCTTGCGGGCCTGTCGATCGAGCCCGCATTCATGGAAAAGAAGTTTTCCTCCCTGCCGAAAAAAGTGCAGCTCACGTAGTCGAAACAGTCGAAAAGCGGCTGCGCCTTTTCCAGGTATTCGAGCGCCCGCCCGCTTCTCATGACTGAAAGCCGCCATGAAAGATCGACTTTCTCTACGCATACCGCAGCATGCTTGAGCTCGGGCTGCTTGGATATCGGGTCGAAATGCCCGAGGGTGAGGGCGTTCACGCCCTGCCTTCCGACGAAGCGTCTTCCCCAGTGCATGGGCAGGAAAACCTGCGACGGCCTCAAGTCTTCATCCTCCCTGACGGACAAGATCATCTCGCCCCTTCTGCTTTTCACCCGGACGGTGTCGCCCGAATCGAGATGGTGCCTTCTCATGTCTTCCGGGTTCATGGAAAGACAGGCTTCGGGTTCGTGGCTGAAAAGCCTGCCCAGCCTTCCCGTGCGGGTCATGCCGTGCCACTGGTCGCGCAGGCGCCCCGTGGTGAGATGGAAGGGATAACTTGAATCGGTTTGTTCGGAAGTCCCTGCATATTCCGCAGCATAAAATTTCGCCCGGCCGCTTTCCGTCGGGAAGAGGCCGTCTTCATAGAGCCGCTTTTTGCCTGTTCCTTCAGGGCATGGCCATTGCTGAGGGCCTTTTTCGTCGAGCACGGCATAATCGAGCCCGGTGATGTCGAGGTCTCGCCCCCGCGTCGTTTCCCTATGCTCAAGGAAGATTTCCTCGACTTGATCGTAGGGGAAAAGGCCTTCCTTTCCCATGAGCCTGCCCAGCCTCGATGCGAAGTTCGATGCGATTTCCCAGTCGGCCCTCGCCTCCCCGGGAGGGGAAATGGCCGGTTTCACATGCGTGATTCTGCGCTCGGAATTCGTCACCGTGCCTTCCTTCTCCGCCCAGGTCGAGGCGGGAAGAAGGAGATCGGCGAAGCGTGCGGTCTCCGTTCCGCGGAATGCATCCTGAACCACGACGAATTCAGCCTTTTCCAGGGCGGAAAAAACCTTTTTCAGGTCGGGCATCGATTGGGCCGGATTGGTGCAGGCAATCCATAATGCCCTGATTTCTCCTTTTTCCAGGGCCTCGAACATTTCCACCGCACTCTTCCCGGGCTTTTCCGGGATTTTGCCCACTTTCCAGAATTCGGCGATTTCCTTCCTGTGCAGGGGATTGGAAAGATCCCTGTGGGCTGAAAGCAGGTTCGCCATGCCACCGACTTCCCTTCCGCCCATGGCGTTGGGCTGCCCGGTGAGGGAAAAAGGGCCCGAGCCGGGTTTTCCTATTTTCCCCGTGGCAAGATGCAGATTGATGAGCGCTGCATTCTTTTCCGTTCCGTGGATGGACTGGTTGAGCCCCTGGCAATAAAGGGAAAGGGAGGAAGCCGATTCTCCGAACCATCTGGCTGCCTGGATGAGTTCCTCCTCGGCTATTCCGCACAGCTTCGAGACCAGACCCGGCGTGTATTCCCTTGCAATCGCCTTCAAGGCGTCGAAATTCTCGGTATGATTCGAAATATAATCGACGTCGACCAGGTTTTCCCAGATCAGCACATGCAGCATGCCGTTGAAAAGGGCGACGTCCGTGCCTGGAAGAATGGGCAGGTGAAGGTCCGCTGCGCGCGCAGTGTCGGTTCTTCTCGGGTCGATGACGACGAGCTTCACCCCTTTTTCCTTCGCCGCCTCGATGCGCCTGAAGAGCACGGGATGGGCGATGGCCGTGTTGGATCCCGCGATCAGGATGCATTGCGCATGATCGATGTCCTCGTAGCAGGCCGGCGGGGCATCCGCACCGAGGGTCAACTTGTAGCCGGCCACGGCGGAAGACATGCAAAGCCTGGAATTGGTGTCGATGTTGTTGGTGCCGATCAGTCCCTTTGCCAGCTTGTTGAAAACGTAATAATCCTCGGTGAGGAGCTGACCGGAAATGTAGAATCCGACCGAATCCGGACCGTATTGCCTGATCGTTTCAGCAAAGCGCTGCGCGGCATGATCGAGCGCGTCGACCCAGGAAACTTTGACCATGCCTTTTTCGCCGCGCAATTCGGGATACAGCAGCCTGCCTTCAGGAGTTGCAGTCAGGTGGAGCGTCGCCCCCTTGGTGCACAGCTTCCCGGAATTGGCCGGATGGTCCGGGTCTCCCCTGACCGATTCGACGACCCCGCCATTCGTGCGGATGAGCACGCCGCAGCCCACCCCGCAATAGCAGCAGGTCGAGCGCACTTCCGTGACGGATGGGTTCAGATCCACAGGAAAACCTGACCCGATTCGATTTTGACGGAATAGGTTTCAGTGCAGCCTTCGTCGGGCGGGGCCGCGCGTCCGTCGCAAAGCCCGATAGTCATGCCGTGAAGGGGGCAGGTGACCTGCCCCCGGCTCACGATACCCTGGGAAAGCGGCCCGCCCTTGTGTGGGCATTTATCCTTGAGCGCGAAGACCGCGCCGCTGCCGTCCCGGAACAAGGCGATTCCCCGTCCTTTCAATACCCTCGCTCCGAGGACCGGAATGTCCTCGACTTCGCATACCCTGATCCAGTTTTCCATCATGCCTCCACAAATTCGAACAAGGGCTTCGCCCTGCTTTCAACCACGGATTTCCACGGATCCCTTTCCCCGGAAAGGGCATAAAGCAGGCGCTGGTACAGTGCCTTGCGGTCCTTCTCGTCCTCGACGACCCGGCTTTTCGCATAATCCAGCCCCACCCTGGCTATCCAGTGGACCGTCCTTTCCAGATACCAGGCTTCCTCCCTGTAGAGCTGGAGGAAGGCGCCGGAATATTCCATGGCTTCCTGGTCAGTCTTCACCTTGGCGAAAAAATGCGAAACTTCAGCCTTGATCCCGCCGTTTCCCGCCACATAAATTTCCCATCCGGATTCCACGCCGATGATGCCCACATCCTTGATGGTCGATTCGGCGCAATTCCTGGGGCAGCCGGAGACCGCCATTTTCACCTTGTGGGGAGCCCACATCCTGTCGAAAGCCATCTCTATCGTCATGCCGAGCTTCGTCGAATCCTGAGTCCCGAATCGGCAGAATTCGCTGCCCACGCAGGTCTTGACGGTACGAATGGATTTTCCGTAGGCATAGCCCGAAGGCATGTCGAGGTCGGCCCACATGGCCGGAAGATCCTCGCGCCTGACGCCCAACAGGTCGATGCGCTGCCCTCCCGTGACTTTCACCATGGGCACCTGGTATTTTTCCGCGACGTCGGCGATTCTTCTCAGCTGCTCGGGATTCGTGATGCCGCCGTACATTCTCGGAACGACCGAAAAAGTCCCGTCCTTCTGGATGTTGGCGTGCATTCTTTCGTTGACGAAGCGCGACTGGGGGTCGTCCTGCGCCTCGTGCGGCCAGGTCGAGACGAGATAGTAATTGAGGGCGGGACGGCAGGTGGCGCAGCCGTTCGGCGTTTTCCAGTTCATGAAAGCCATCGTCTCCGGAATGGAAAGCAGCTTTTCCTCCCTGATCGCGCGCCTCAGGTCCTGATGGGTATGATCGGTGCAGGCACAGACCGGCTTTTCCGTGCTCGTCTTCGGCGCATACCCCCCGCCCAGCGTGGAAGCCAGAATCTGTTCGACGAGCCCGGTGCAGGAGCCGCATGAGCTGGAAGCCTTGGTGTGCTTCCTCACATCGTCGACGGTGAACAGCCCATTTTCCTTGATCGCCTTGGTGATCGTTCCCTTGCACACGCCGTTGCAGCCGCACACCTCCATGTCGTCCGTCATCAGGGACGCCTGGCTGTGCCCTTCGTGTCCGGCATTGCCGAGGTGGTTCTGACCGAACATCAAGTGATTGCGTATTTCGGAGATGTCCTGTCCTTCCTTCAGCATCCTGAAATACCATTGCCCGTCGACGGTGTCGCCGTAGAGCACCGTTCCGATGATTTTCCCCTGATTGATCAATATCTTCTTGTATACGCCGCCGGCTGCGTCGTTGAGCACGATGGCCTCGCCCTCTCCTTCGAAATTGCCGGCGGAAAAAAGGTCCACCCCCGTGACCTTGAGTTTCGTCGCGGTGAAAGAGCCCGTGTAGCGCCCTATTCCCATCATTGCGAGATGATTGGCGCAGACTTTCGCCATGTCGAAAAGCGGGGCGACGAGGCCGTAGGCCTTCCCCCTGTGGGAAACGCATTCCCCCACCGCATAAATTCGGGGGTCATAGGTCTGCATCGTGTCGTCCACCACGATTCCCCTGTCGCAATGGATCCCAGCCGACTGGGCAAGGGATATGTTGGGCCGGATCCCCACCGCCATCACGACAATGTCCGCGGGGATTTCCTCTCCACCGGAAAATTTCAGGCCGGAAACTTTGCCGTTATTTCCAATGATTTCCTCCGTCTTTTTTTCCATGAGGAACTTCAACCCTTTTTTTTCCAGCTCCGTTTGCAGCATTTTTCCTGCGGTTCTGTCGAGCTGGCGCTCCATCAGCCAGGGAGCGAGATGCACGACGGTCACGTCCATGCCGCGCAATTTCAGGCCGTTCGCCGCCTCCAGTCCGAGCAGTCCGCCGCCTATCACGACTGCATTTTTGCAGGTTTTCGATGCCTCGATCATGGCTTGCGTGTCGTGAATGTCCCGATAGGAGATCACGCCTTCCAGGTCCTTTCCGGGAACGGGAAGGATCAGGGGGTTCGATCCCGTGGCCAGAAGCAGTCTGTCGTATTCCGCCTCCAGTCCTTCTTCCGTTTGGACAATACGCCTGCTCCGTTCTATCCTGGCGATCTTTTTTCCAAGATGCAGCCTGATGTTATTCTTTTCGTACCAGGAAAGATCGTTCAATATGATTTCGTCGAAATTCTGCTCCCCGGCCAGAACGGGAGAGAGCATGATCCGGTTGTAATTGGGATGGGGCTCAGCGCCGAAAACGGTGATGTTGTAAAGGTCTGGGCTGATCTTCAACAACTCCTCCACGACCTTCATGCCGGCCATGCCGTTTCCCACCACTACGAGTTTGAGTTTTTGCATTGCAATCTCCTTATAAAAGTTTCAAGAATTCAACCTATCCCCGCAAGGTAGAGGAGGAAGAAATTCAGCAGAATGGACAGGGCTGCGGCGATCTGCCAGACGAACAGCCTGCTTCCGGCTGGCGTGCGCGGAGGCGGCAGAATCGCCGATTGCTCGCCCAGTTCCATGGCGAGAAGAAATTCCTCGTGTGACTCGAATCGCGCCGCAGGATTTTTTGCAACGGCCTTGAGGATGACGGCTTCGAGCCAGGCCGGAATGTCGGGGCGGTAACGCGTTGGAGGAACGGGATCGGTGAATCTCGGATGCTGGAAAGGCTCGATCTCGCCATAAGGGTATTTGCGGGTGAGAAGATGATAAAGCGTGACGCCGGCGCCATAGAGGTCGCAGGCGAATGTCGCGCCACCCCCTTCGAAGCGCTCCGGGGCCATGTAGCTCGGGGTTCCCGGATTGGCATCCTGCTCGCCCCGGTTCAAGGCCGGATTCAGGGCCACGCCCAGATCGAGGATGCGCAGCTTTCCGTCTTCCCCGAGATGCAGGTTATCGGGCTTGATGTCGCGGTGAATGATGTTGAGCCTGTGCAGGACGGCAAGCCCTTTTGCCAGCCTGATGCCGATTTGCTTCGCTTCGGCGATGGTGAAGTGCCGCCCGCTTTCGATATGGTCCTTGAGCGTTGCGCCTTCGTGGTAAGTCATCACGTAATAGAGGGCATGTCGTTTGGTCGGAATCACCTGAGGGAAATACTGGGAATGGATGCGCTTGCCCAGCCATTCCTCGACGAGGAGGCCGCTGCATGCCTTTTCGTCGCGCGCCATGGAAGGCTGCAGGGTCTTCAGCACGAAATTTTTCCGGCTCGATCCTTCCCTCACCTTGTAAAGCACCGTTTCCCGCGAATCGTGCAAAATTTCCAGCACTTCGTACCCGTCGATTCTTTGCCCGATTTTCAGCCGCGGAGGCAGGGGGAGATCGGCGCCTTCGAGGAGGCTGCCTCGAAGATTCTCTTCCCCGAGACGTTCTATCCTCAGCACCTGGGCAGTGGCATTGTCCCGGCCGTTCGAGGCCAGCGCTTCTTCGACGAGAACTTTTGCGGATCGTTCTGGATTCTCATGCAGGTGGAGGATCTCGTGCATCCTTTTCTGACCGAGCACTTCCCATACGCCGTCTGTTGCGAGCAGGAAGACGTCTTTCTCCATCAATTCGCCTTCGCTGTAATCGACCATCAGATGCTGGTCCAATCCCACCGCGCGTTTCAATACATGGCGCAAATCGGGCCTCTCCCAGACATGGTCCGTGGTGAGGAGCCTGAAATCCTCGCCCCGCTTGAGGTAGATGCGCGTATCGCCGACATGGGCGATCGTATAACGGTTGTCCCTTAGCACGAGCAGGCTGACCGTGCTCGCCATGCCTGAAAATCCGCCTTTCTGGGCGAGCAGCCAGCGGTTGGCAGCGGAAAGCAGCCTGTCGAGCGATTGGGTGATGCCCCAGGTTTCGGGCGTCGAATAATAGTCGCCCAGGACGCTTCTCACAGTATATTCGGCTGCTTCCCGCCCGCCCGCATTGCCGCTGACCCCGTCGGCTATGGCCACCAGTATCCCCTTGCGTTCCAGAAGCCCGTTTTCAGGCGTCACTGCGCCGAAGAAATCCTCGTTCCTTTCGCGCCGGCCTGTTTCGCTGGACGCGCCGAGCGAGATTTGCAGGCCCATCAGATTTTCGCAGCGCTGAGGTTCAGGGCGCCCCATGTGGTTCTCCATCTTTTCTTCACGCTGCTCAATCCGGTCAATGCCAGGACGGCGAGGCCGGCGAAGATTATCAGTCCCATTCTGTAGTCCCCGGTATGCTGCTTGAAGTAGCCGAGGCTGAATGCGAGATAGAATCCGCCTATTCCCCCGGCCATGCCGACGAGACCGGTCATGACGCCGATTTCCTTCCTGAAGCGCTGCGGGACGAGCTGGAAAACTGCGCCGTTGCCCATGCCGAGTGCCAGCATGGCGCACACGCATACGGCCAGGGTGGCGTTCACGTCATTGAGCCCGGAGCTCATGACGAACAGGCTGATCGAGGCGATCACGTACATGAAGGAAAGGGTGCGGACCCCGCCTATCCTGTCAGCCAGCGCTCCGCCCATGGGGCGAACCAGGGAGCCTGCGAACACGCAGGCAGCCGTATAGTAGCCCGCCTTGACCGCAGCGAGTCCGTACTGGTCGTGGAAATAGATCGTGAGCGAAGAGGCGAGCCCCACGAAACCCCCGAAGGTCACGCTGTAGAAAAACATGAACCACCATGCGTCGCGGTCTTTCAACACCTGCAGGTATTCGGAAAGCGTCTTGGGGGGCGGGCATTCCGGGCTGTCCTTCGCCAGGAAAAAGTAGATTGCGAACGTGAGGCAAAGCGGAATCAGGGCGAGGCCCATGACGTTGTTCCAGCCGTACCAGAGGGCGAGCGTCGGCGCGAAAAGGGCGGCCAGCACGGTGCCGGAATTGCCCGCTCCTGCGATGCCGAGCGCGGTTCCCTGGTGTTCCGGAGGATACCAGCGCGAAGCGAGGGGAAGGGCGACTGCGAAGGAAGCGCCCGCAAAACCCAGGAATGCCCCGAGGATCAGGATCTGCCTGAAATCATGAATGCCGAGCATCCAGGCTGCGGCCAGCGCAAGCATCACCACAATCTGCCCGATGATGCCCGCCATTCTCGGCTTCAGATGGTCGACCAGCATGCCCATCACGATGCGAAGAAGCGCCCCCGCGAGAACCGGTGTGGCCACCATCATGCCTTTCTGGGCTGCATTCAATCCCAGGCTTGAAGCAATCTGAACGCCGAGCGGCCCCAGCATCACCCAGACCATGAAGCTGATGTCGAAATAAAGGAATGCCGCAAAAAGCGTGGGCGCATGGCCCGCTTTCCAGAAGCTTGTGTTCATGTCCGTTTCCTTTCGAAAATAAAAAAGCGTCCATGGCTGAAATTTCCGCCATGGACGCCTTTGTCCTGTCAACGGCCTCCCGCCATTGGGGGGCCTTTAAAACCTACTGCATCCTATGCAACATCCGTGCCTGCCCGATAAAACCTTGAATGATATCCGGGGCGCCGAAGCAAACCGGAATTTTGCGCACCATCGCCGTGCGCTATGCACGACGATGGTGCGCAAGTCAGGCCCTGATTTCGAAACCTTCGGTATAAGCCCCGGGATCCTTCCCGTCCCAAATCTTTCCGTCGAGCAGCGTGGAAGAACGCATGGGGTCATTGGGAACGGCGACCTTCACCTGCGAAGCGGCTTCCCTGTAAAGCTCGATCTTGTTGACTTTCCTCGCCACGGCAAGGTAATCCGGATCTTCCCTCAAGAGGCCCCAGCGCCTCAATTGGGTCAGGAACCACATGCCATCGGAAAGGTAAGGGAAATTCACCTCGCCTTCCCTGTGGAATTTCATGTAGTCCGGATCCTTCCACGTCTTTCCGAGGCCGTTCTCGTACTCGCCGAGCATGCGTTTTTCTATCGCGTCCCTGGGGGCATCGACATAATTTTTTCCGGCAATGATCTGCGCCACCCTGGGCCGGTTCGCCATGGCGTCGATGAACCTGGAAGCGTCGAGCAGGGCCATGACCATGGCCCGGGCCGTGTTCGGGTACCGGTCGACGAAATCCTGCGTGGTTCCCAGAACCTTTTCCGGATGATCCTTCCAGATGTCCTGGGTCGATGCCACGGCAAAACCGATTTTTTCCCGGATGGCGACGGATCCCCAGGGCTCGCCTGCACAGAATCCATCCATATGGCCCATGCGCATGTTGGCGACCATCCCCGGAGGGGGAATGGTGATGGTTTTCACATCCCTGAATGGATCGATTCCATGGGCGGCCATCCAGTAATACAGCCACATCGCGTGGGTGCCCGTCGGGAAGGTCTGGGCGAAAATGTATTCGCGGCTTTTTGCTGCAACCCGCTTTTCCAGGGCATGGCCGTCGCTGATGCCTTTTTCCTTCAGCTTGCTGGAGAGCATGATGGACTGCCCGTTGTTGTTGAGGGTCATGAGCACGGCCATGTCCGTTTTCTGTCCGCTTATTCCCATCTGCACGTCATAAACCAGGCTGTACAGCACATGGGAGGCATGCAGTTCCCCGCTCAAGAGTTTGTCGCGCACTGCAGCCCACGAGGCTTCCTTTCTTGGGACGATTTTGATGCCGTATTGGCTGTCGAAACCCAATTCGGATGCGATCACCACGGAAGCGCAGTCGGTCAGAGGCATGAAGCCGATTTTCACTTCCTTCAATTCAGGTGCATCGGAACCCGAAGCGTAGGCCGAATTGCGCACTCCCGGAGGTACCATGCCGAGCAGCGCAGCCCCGCCGAGCAGCGCTGCGCCCTGCCGGAAAAAATCACGCCGCCCTGAATCTGTTCCTTTACTCATCCTCAACTCCTGAAATTCTCCAAGACCTTTTAAGCAAAGCAATATCCGTACCCGGGCTAGTAGTTGTAGAGGAGGGTGAGCCAGGCTTTCCTGGTATTGACGTTGGGGACGATCGTTCCAGGGAAAGCCAAACCTGCCCCGTCCTTTGCCCTGTAGTCGGCATAAATGAGGCTCGCGGAAAGATGCTTCGTGAAAGGACGGGATGCGGAAAGATCCCATTCGCTGCCGTAATGGGTCGAATCGAAAGCAGCCCTGTAGTCGTGAACCATGGCGAGCAGGTCGAATTGCCCTTTTTTTCCTCCCAGGGTTGCGAAAACGTCCCTGAGCCCCTTTCCGGGGGTCACGAGAAACTGGTCCGCCCAGCCGTTGAAGATATGCTTCGTGGCCAGCGGGGTCTGCAGGCCATAGGTTCCAGTCGAATTGGCTCCCAGCTTCTCGTAGTCCAGGCGTCCGTAAAGGCTTCCGTAAGCGGCGCCCCCGCCAATCGTCTCGTATCGGGCGTCTATCCCCGGCTGACCTCCTCCATAGCTTCTCTGTTTGGCATATTCAGCGGTATAGAGTAGCCTGAGTTTTCCCTTTGTGGCGCCATCCAGGCGCAGGCCAGGGGTTGCGCTGGAAATGTTCGAAGCCGCGCCTTGGGGGAAGCTTTTGTCCTGGTAGAAGTAGTCGTAAGCCGAAATATTCATCCCGTTCACCGGGGAAAACGATGCGTGGAACAGGTTGACATTCACGTGTTGAAGGTTGTATCCCACCGGAGTCTGGAAATTCGCGTAGCTTCCCTTGACATGGCTGATGTGCGAAGCGAAAAGCGTCGTATTCTGCAGGCTGTTGTTTTCAAAGCTGAGCGCATCGAATGTCTGCATGTTCTGGCGGAAGTCGACATTGCCCACCCAGCGGGAATTGTCCAGGATGATGATCTGTCTCCCGAATTTCAGTTGGGTTTGCGGAAGACCTGCGTAGCTCACGAAAGCCTGGTTGACGTCGTTGACTGCAGGGTCGGCCACGACGGGATAAGCGGTCTGCCCGTTCCTGGTATTGTTGAAATGCACCGGCCCGAGGTTGCTCACATTGATGAACTGGAGGGTGCCTCCGAAGTCCGATTCCGGTTTCAGCGTGTAGCCGAGCAGGGTGCGCATGGTGAAGGCATTGGCATCGTTGGGCTTGCCGTCCTGCTGCACGAATTCGTAGCGGGGGCGCATTTGCAGATTGAGCTTCCCGCCTTCCAGCATGTCGGAAAGCGCATCGGCATCGGCATGAATCGATGTGAGAAGCATAAGGCTGGGCCATAACTTTTTCATTTCATTCTCCTGAAAACGCTGCAATAAAAAAAGGCGCCATCCGGATTTACACCCGGAATGACGCCTTTGCCTTCGGGACTTCAGTCCCGGAGCGCTTCCCCGCCTTTGGGGAAAAGCCCCTTTATGCTGTTCAAGTGAGAAGATTGGCCATTTCGATCAATTGCCCGGCCACTTCGACGAGCTTCATGTTCTTGTCCATGGCTGTTTTGCGCAAAATCCTGTAAGCCTCTTCCTCACTGCAATTTTTTTTCTGCATCAGTATGCCTTTCGCCCGCTCGACGATCTTTCGATCGGCCAGCTTGCCCTGCATGGCTTCGAGTTCGCTCACGAGCGCCTGATGCGCTTCGAAACGGGCGATGGCGACATCGACCAGGGGCCTGATGCGATCGCCCTTCAATCCGTCGACGACATAGGCCGAAACGCCCGACCTGATCGCCTCCCGGATCTTCTTACCGTCCCCGTCATGCGTGAACATCACGATGGGGCGCGGCGCATCCCGGCTCAACAGGCAGATGTCCTCGAGGCTGTCGCGGCTGGGCGAATCGGTTCCGATAATGATCACGTCGGGATGCGCATCCTTCACCGCCTCGTACAGATTCTGGGTGCCCGAAATCTCGGATACGATCTCATACCCGTTCTCGATCAGGGCGCCACCCAGGAGGGCGCGCCTTTCTTCGTCCTCGTCGATCAGCATCACTCTGAGCATGGCACATCCTGAAGTTACACCGTGGTTTAAAAGCAATAACCGGGCCAGCTGATTTTATTTTTCAACTCGTTGAATTCAATAAAAATGATTATTGGTTTGAGGGGTGATCGTGCACATGTTTCGTGAAATAATCTTTTTTTGCACTGAAAAAGGGCGAAGCCTGTCACAAAATTTCACCATGCTGAAATGTCTGCTTTACATGCGAGCGATTAAATTGCATCACCCAATTCAATAAGGAGACTGGCATGAAAGCGAAAATGACACTGCTGACCTTCATTCTGCTCGGCATGGCCGCCCCGGCTTTTGCCTTCGGCCCTTGCGGCCCGGGGAAAGAAATGCACGGCAAAGTGGAAGCGCGTCTTGCAAAGCTGAAGGAAGCGCTGAAAATCACGCCCGCTCAGGAAGGCGCATGGGACGAATATGCCAAGAGAACGGAAAGTCTTGTCGGAACCCTGCGCGAAGGCCGGACAGACGAACCCATGACCGCGCCCGAGCGGCTCGACAGGCGCATCGACAGGATGAAGCGCCGCCTGGCCTTGCTCGAGAACATGGACGAGGCATTCAAGAACCTTTATGGAGCCTTGACGCCCGAGCAGAAGTCCATTGCGGACAAGCGCTTTGCCGGGATGCGCCGCCGCTGAAGGGAGATGCAATGAAAAAGAACTTCATCATTGCCGTTTGCCTGCTTGCCGAAGCGGCGGGATCTGCGATCGCCGCCGACCGCCAGAAACCCGTTGAGCAGGTCGAGCACAAGGCGTCTCGTGTACGGGAGAAATGTGTCTACGAATCCAGGTTGCGGGTCTATTTCTCCGCGCACCGCGCCATTTCGGAAGAACTCGAGGGGATCTGAAAAAAGCCGGGAAATCCCGGCTTTTTTTATTTCGCTTTTTGATAAAGATAACTGCTTCCAAGATAGACCACTGCAAAAGCGAGCAATACGATGACACCGCCCATATTGGTGAACTGAATTCCATCAGCCATTTATCAATCTCCTTAGTATGTTGTTTTGCTCCGTGCCTTTCGGCGGAGATATTATGGCATCATTTTCGTAATAATTAACGTTATCATTATCATGGTTATTTGAGGCGGGCAAAGCATGCCCTTCCGGCTACCCAAAAGGACGGCCATCGGTTAAGCTTTCACAATTTGTTATCATTTCGGGGAACCATGGCACAGTATGTTTTCACCATGAACCGGGTGGGCAAGATCGTCCCCCCCAAGCGTCAGATACTCAAGGACATTTCGCTCTCGTTTTTCCCGGGCGCCAAGATCGGCGTGCTCGGGCTCAACGGTTCGGGCAAATCCACCCTGCTGAAAATCATGGCCGGGCTCGATCGCGATATCGAGGGGGAGGCGATTCCCATGCCCAATCTCAACATCGGTTATCTTGCCCAGGAGCCGATACTCGATCCGGGAATCACGGTCAGGGAAGCCGTCGAGCAGGGGCTGGGCGAAGTATTCGAGGCGCAGCAGAAGCTCGAAGCCGTGTATGCCGCCTATGCCGAACCCGATGCCGATTTCGACGCGCTGGCTCTTGAGCAGGCGAGGCTCGAAGCGATCATTGCGGCATCAAGCGGGCACAATGTGGAACAGCAGATGGAAGTCGCGGCGGACGCCCTGAGGCTTCCCTCCTGGGACGCGAAGATCGGGCATCTTTCAGGCGGGGAGAAGCGCCGCGTCGCGCTTTGCAGGCTTCTTCTCTCGAAGCCGGACATGCTGCTTCTGGACGAACCGACCAACCATCTGGATGCCGAAAGTGTGGAATGGCTCGAGCAGTTCCTCACGAGATTTTCCGGGACGGTGGTCGCCGTCACCCACGACCGGTATTTCCTCGACAATGCCGCCGAATGGATACTGGAGCTTGACCGCGGGCACGGCATTCCCTGGAAGGGCAATTACAGTTCCTGGCTCGAACAGAAGGAAGCCAGGCTCGAGACGGAAGCCAAGCAGGAGGCGGCCCGAATCAAGGCGATGAAACAGGAGCTCGAATGGGTGAGGCAGAATCCCAAAGGGAGGCAGGCGAAATCCAAGGCGAGGCTTTCCAGATTCGAGGAATTGAGCTCACAGGAATACCAGAAGCGCAATGAAACCCAGGAAATCTTCATTCCGGTCGGAGAACGGCTTGGGAGCGAAATCATCGAGTTCGGGAATGTTTCCAAGTGTTACGGCGACAGGCTGCTGATGGACAATCTCTCGTTCCGCGTGCCGCCCGGCGCGATCGTCGGCATCATCGGCCCCAACGGCGCGGGTAAATCGACGCTTTTCAGGATGATCACCGGCAAGGAAAGTCCGGATTCCGGAGAAGTGAAGATCGGGTCTACCGTGAAGCTCGCCTATGTCGACCAGTCGCGGGATGCCCTTGTCGCGGACAAGACGGTTTTCGAGGAAATCTCGGAAGGCCGCGACGTTTTGACGGTCGGGAAATACGAGACGCCTTCGCGAGCCTATATCGGGCGCTTCAATTTCAAGGGTTCCGACCAGCAGAAGATCGTGGGCAATCTCTCAGGCGGCGAGCGGGGCCGGCTGCATCTTGCCAAGACTTTGATTTCAGGAGGGAATGTCCTGCTTCTCGACGAACCTTCGAATGACCTCGACGTCGAGACATTGCGCGCGCTCGAAGATGCCCTGCTCGAATTCGCAGGCTGCGTGCTGGTGATCTCGCACGACAGATGGTTCCTCGACAGGATCGCGACCCATATTCTTGCGGCGGAAGGGGAATCGAAATGGGTGTTCTTCGACGGCAACTACCAGGAATACGAGGAAGACAAGAAGAAGCGCCTGGGGGTGGAAGGCGCCAAGCCCAAACGCCTGAGATACAAGCCGATCAGCCGCTGATCGCTACAGGAGATCGCCTGCAACGTGCCTGGTCTTGAAACATGAGTTTTTCCGGTATTGCAGAATCGGCGACAGGCTTGCCCGGATTCAGGCAGGTGCCGCCCGCAAGCCTTTCATGCATCGCGATTCAGGTCCCCTGGTCGGGCTTGCCCGGCCGGGAAGAACCCATAACTGTCTTAAAAACCAATCAATAAGGAGCAGAAATGTTTATCGCAATGAATCGATTCAAAATCGTCAAGGGGATGGAAAACGATTTCATCGAAATCTGGAAAAATCGCGAGAGCCATCTCGACGATGTTCCGGGCTTCAGGGAATTCCATCTTTTGCAGGGCCAGAGCTTTGAGGAATACACGCTCTTCGCCTCCCATTCGGTTTGGGACTCGGCTCAGGCCTTCGAGGACTGGACCAGATCGGAAGCGTTCAGGCGCGCGCACGCCCATGCCGGATCGACCAAAAACGTTTACATGGGCCCGCCGAATCTGGAGCTATTCGAAGCGGTGATCTAGAAGGCCGCGAATCCTTTTCATGTTTTCACGCCTCTTAGCCCGTGTGACATTTCATCAACATGGGAGGAAAGAGGATGTTTTACGTGAAGAATCTGCCCGTTTGGGAGAGGCTGCTGCGCACGGGCGGCGGCATGATGATGGCGATCTATGCCATGTCCGGTCTTGAGGGCACGGCCATGTGGCTTTTGTCAGCGGCAGGCATAGGCATGGCCTTGTCCGGCCTCGTCGGTTTCTGCCCGATGTGCGCCATGGCGGGCCGCCGGCTGCAGAATCGCCAGGGGAAATAGCGATGCAGCTCGAAAGGGTTCACCCTTTGCTGGAGGCGGCCTGCACGGGCAATCCGGGCGCGCTCGATCAATTGCTGAGAGTTTGCCAGCCCGATATTCGCCGTTATGCCCGGCGAAATTGCCGGGCAAGCGACGTGGACGACGCGGTCCAGGAGACGCTCCTGATCCTGTCCAGGCATCTCGGATCGCTGCGCGCCATCGCCGCTTTTTCGAGCTGGCTTTTCAGGATCGTCAAGCGGGAATGCAGGCGCCTCGAAAAAAAGCTGTTCGGGTTCGATTCCATCGAAGACGAAGCCTGGATAGAAGCGACACCGCCCGAGACCTTGCGGTTCGAGGTGGTGCAGGCCCTTGAATCGATGCCTGTCCATTATCGCGAAGTCATCGTGTTGCGCGATCTCGAGGAACTCACCATAGGCGAGATGGCGGCACGCCTCGGGATGTCCATCGCAGCCGTCAAAAGCCGGCTGCACCGGGCGAGGCAACTGCTGCGCGAATACCTGCTGGAGGAAGCGTCATGAAGCACGACCAAACCCTGGATATCAGCGGACTTTGCTGTGCCGAGCCCATCATCAAGATTACCAGGGAGATGAAGCCGCTGGCAAAAGGAGACATCCTGCTGGTCATTTCCGACAAGTCTTCCATGGAAAACGATATTCCGGCCTACTGCAGGCAGACCGGAAACTCTCTGCTTTTCCAGGAAGACATGGCGGGGCAACTGAGATTCTGGATCAGAAAAGGCTGAAGGTCTCATTCCAGCACCTTGCCGAACCTCGTCCAGCGAATTCCGCTGGAGCCCTTCGAGAACCATATCTGACGCGCTTTTCCCACCACGTCCTGCAATGGCACGGTGCCGAAAGCGCGCGAATCCACGCTCTCTTCCCGGTTGTCCGCCAATACGAAAACCCGGCCCGCGGGAACCGTTTCGTCTGCTTCAGGCGGCTTTTTCTTGGGTTCGGTCCATTGCGCAGCCCAGGACTTCCCATCGAGGGATTCCGTGACCAGCAAGCCATTTTGGCTATGCTCTTCCTTCATTGTCAGCGGTTTCCCGTTCACCGTCACTTTCCGTCCCAGGATGGTGACATGATCCCCTGGCAATCCGATGACGCGCTTGATGTAATAGCGCGTTCTGTTGTTGGGATAAACGAAAATGGCGATGTCGCCGCGCTGCACGGCTTCCTTGCATCCCGGGCAATTGTAGCGCTTGTCGGCAAAAAGGATGTCGCCATGCAATATGCCGGGCTCCATGCTTCTGCTCGGGATCCTGAAAGATTCCACTTCATGCGCGCGCACATAACCGATGAGAAAGGGAAGGGCGAGCACATTGCAAATCAGGAAGACGAGTGCATACAGGCCGCTCGACTGCCATTCCTTGGCAAGGTAATCCTGCTTCTTTTTCGCGTTTCTCCAGGCGTCCATCATGCCGTAGAGCCAGATTCCGAGGGTCAATAGAAGTCCGGCGAAAAGCGCAGGAACCACGAGCGCATCGGGCAAATGAAGGGTAACCAGAAGCGCTCCCGGTACGCAAAGCAGGGAGAAGATCAGATAAACCCAGATCGCCTTGTTCGGCTCGCCATTGTAGAGCTGGCCGAATCCGGGAAGAACGAGCGACATGGACAGGGCAAAATAGGGATTTCTTGGCTGATTCATTTCTGTTTCTCCTGTAGTTAGCCTGCAGCCGTGGCTGCCCATATTCCGAAAAGGAATGCAAATAGCTGCAGCACCCCCGCAATCGTTCCCCCTATGAGCGCAATCCATTCCAGCTTGCGGGTTTCTCGAACGGGGAGAGGTAGAACCTCGATCCTCAGCATGACTTCATCCAGAAACGATTCGGGAGGATCGAACAGGTTTGTCTCAAGAAGTTTTTCGATGTCTTCATTCATCATCTTTCTCCAAAAAGGCTTTCAGTTTCTGTTTGGCACGGTGAATCCGGACTTTCACGGCGCCCTTCGAACATCCTTCCATTTGCGCGATTTCAGATTGAGCCATGCCCTCGACATAGGCGAGAGCCAGGATGCTGCGGTCTGAAGGATCGAGCTTCAGGAGCGCCTGTTGAAGGCGATTCATCGATTCTGCGGGATGCGCTTCGCATGGATGCTCAGGAAGGCTTTCCCCGGAAATTTCAGGCCGTCTTGCCGCTTTACCCAGTTCATTCAGGGCGAGGTTACGGGCGATCGTGTATATCCAGGTCGAGAACATCGAAATTGCAGGATCGTACCGACCCAGACTGATCCAGGCCCTGACGAAAGTCTCCTGGGCAATCTCCTCGCAGACTGCCTGGCTCAATCCCATGCGGCCGAGAAAGCCGAAAAGCGGCTTCTGGAAGCGCATCACCACTTCCGCAAAGGCTTTCCTGTCGCCAAGCCTGATCCTTGCCAAGATCGATTCGATTTCCAATTCGTTTTCCTTTTTTATGCCCCTTATACCGCTTGAGAAGGAAAAGGTTACATGGTCTATGGTGAAAATGGAGCAATCACAGATGGAGGCTGAAATGAAGAAAGTGCTCGTTTTGATGACCATGCTCGTTTATTCCATGGCATCCCTTGCGGCAGAAGAGGCTCAGGTTCAGCAGCAGACCAGGCAGCAGATCTACGGCAGCCAGCTCATGACGCCCCAGGAACGCATGGAATACCGCACCAGGATGCGTTCCCTGAAAACCAGGCAGGAGCGCGAAGCATTTCGCCTTCAACACCACAAGGAAATGCAGGAAAGGGCGAGGGAGCGCGGGATGCAGCTTCCCGACATGCCGCCTCCCGGAGGCGGCATGGGGAGTGGAATGGGAGGAGGTTATTAGCCTGATGCGGGTTTCAATCGCTCCAGGATCTGGATTGGAAAATCGCATTCCTGTTTCAATGCATCGAGCTGGTCTTCCCTGATGATCCTGACCCAGCTTTTCGCATATTTGCCCGTGCCCTTTCCAGCGGATTCCCAGGAAAAGCGCTTCGCCTTGGCCTTGTCCCGGTCGCTGAAGCCGACTTCGGCCTTGACGACGAGGCGCGGATGGTTCGCATTGGCGATGATCTCGCTGAGGTCATAGCGTGAAAGGATGGTCAGCATGGTCAGCACGTCCGTGACCGCGCGGTGCGGGAAGCTGTTCAGGATGCCGTGAAAACCGGCCAGATAGGTGAGGTTGCGGCTCTTGCAGTTCCTCGGATAATCGATGTCGTAAAGCGTATCCAGCCAGGGCTTGACCGGCATTTTATGGCTCATCTGGGTGAAGAATGCCTCGAGCAGGGGCCTGTCGAAATCGCGGCCGTTGTGGGCCACGATGTAATCGGCCCTGTTCATGAGATCCTTGACGGGATTGATCACCCTGATGTCCGGTTTCGAGCCGTGGCGCTTTAGCAGGGCGTCGGTGATCCCGGTATATTCGGCTGCTTCGGCAGACACCGGCGTTTCGTTGTCGATGAGAACGGAATAAAGATCGACGGGCTGGGCAAAATCCGTATCCCATAATACCATTCCGATTTCGATGATGAAGTTCCGGCTGGACGCAGCATTGAATTCGCCGCCGGTTTCAAGGTCAAGGCCGAGCAGGAGCATAGTCATCCTCTGTTTTTGTGGATTGTATACCTAATTTCCATGCCCGCCTTCCCCATTTTCCTGCAGAAGGTTGCCTGAATTGCCCGCTTTTTGTTATAAAGCCTGATGCACAAGATTTCGGAAATTTCCGCACCCTCGGCGTTCGGACTGAGCTGCGAAGAAGTCGCGCAAAGGACTAAAGACGGGCGCGTCAACAGGGTCAAAAGAGCGACATCGCGTCCGATTTCGGGGATCCTGGGCAGCAACATCGTCACCCTGTTCAACGGCGTGCTCGCCAGTTCGATCGCGGCGCTCCTCGTCATCCAGTCCTACAGCGACGCCTTTTTCCTGGCCATTGTCACCTTGGGCAACATGGCAGTCGGCATCACCGGGGAATTGCGCGCCAAGTGGGCCTTGGACAGGATCGCGTTGCTGCGCAAGAAAATGGCGGTGGTGATCAGGGAAGGCATCGAACAGGAAATAAAAAGCGAAGATGTCGTCGCGGACGATCTGGTCGCGTTCGGCCCGGGAGACCAGATCGTCGCAGACGGCATGCTGGTTTCTCAATCCGACGTATTCATGGACGAATCCCTGCTTACCGGCGAGGCGCATGCCGTGAAAAAGAACCAGGGCGATGCGGTTTTTTCCGGGAGCTACTGCGTGAGGGGATCGGGCAGGTATGTCGCGATCGGCGTGGGGCGGGCTTCGCGCGTCAATGAACTTTCAGAGCAGGCAAAGAAATACAGGGACATGCGCTCGCCGTTGCAGCACGACGTCAATTCGATCATCCAGGTTTTGACCGCAGTGATGGTGCTTTTCGTGCTGCTCCTGCTTCTGGCGAATTTCATCAAGCAGGTTTCGATTTCGGCGAACATCCTGTCCATCGTGACCGTGATCAAGTCTCTCGTCCCCGAAGGGCTGGTGCTGATCCTGACCCTCGCCTTCGCCCTGGGCGCATTGCGCGCGGCAAGGCGGCAGGTTCTTGTGCAGCGGCTTTGCGCGATCGAGTCCATGAGCCACATCACCACCCTCTGTCTCGACAAGACCGGAACATTGGGCACCAATCGCCTGAATTTCGAGGAACTCGTTTTCCTTTCTCCGCTCTACGACGAAACAGTCAGGAAAATAAGGTTTTTCACCGGTTCTGTCAGGGAAAAAAACCAGACCCTGCGGGCCATAGAAGAGAACTATCCCGGCCTGGCCTGCGAGGTTGCAGGCGAATTTCCCTTTTCTTCGGAGCAGAAAATGAGCGCCGTCAGGGTGAAGGACCAGGATGGGACCGAAGTCACGCTCTGGCTCGGCGCGCCCGAAGCGCTTTGCGGAAAAAATCTTTCTCCTTTCCATGAATCCATGCTTTCCGGGTTCAGGCAGAAGGGATTTCGCGTGCTCGCATTTTGCAGCACGAAAGAGCCCATTCCGGAAAGGGAAGCGCTCTCCATTCTGGCCTTCGTCGTGCTCCGGGACGAGCTGAGGAAAGACGTCACCGAGGCGGTCAAGTATTACGAGTCGAGGAATGTCAGGCTGAAGATTCTTTCCGGAGATCATCCCGAGACCGTGGCAGCCCTCGCCAGGGAGGCGGGCATTTCAGTCAATGGCGATCTGCTGAGCGGGGCGGATCTGCCCGATGTCGAATCGATCGAATTCAGATCGGCCGTGGCGAGAGGGCAGTTCTTCGGCAGGCTCGATCCCCAGCAGAAAATGCATATCGTCAAGTGTCTTCAGGATTCCGGGGAATTCGTCGGCATGGTGGGGGACGGCATCAACGACATTCTCGCCCTGAAGCAGGCGGATATCGGTGTTGCCATGAATACCGGGGCTGCGGCAGCCCGGGACGTCTCGGACATCGTGCTGCTGAAGGATGCCTTCACTTATTTGCCAGCGGCCTCCGAAGAGGGGGACAGGATCATCTACAACATCAGGCGCGTCTCCCGGCTTTTCCTCACGAAGAACATCTATACGCTCTTTTTCATCCTCTTTTCCGGATTCGTCGGGCTGGAATTCCCCTTGAGCCCGCGCTATATCACCTGGATCGATCTGCTCACGATAGGCATCCCCACCACTGTCCTGACTTTCATGACCCCGGTATTCCAGAGGCAGTCGGTCGAGCATTTCCTTTACGACACGACCAAATTCGCGCTTGTGACAGGGTTCACGATCGCTTTTTTCACCCTGTTCATTTATGTGAATTTTTATTTCCTCGACGGCGGGGAAGAATATGGCAAAACGGCAGCCGTTTCGGTGATCGTGCTCATGGGGCTTTACGCCGTATTCCATGTCTCTTCCATCGAAAGAAGCGCCAAGGCCAGCAGAAGGCAGCGCCTGGGCGCATGGACCATTCTGGGGGGCGCGATCCTCCTGCATGTGGTCGCGGTCTACATGCCCGTCATGAACAGTTTTTTCGGGCTGACCGCCCTATCTCCTCCCGCCTGGCCGATCATAGTGGGCATTTCTGGCGCCGGAATGTGGGTGATCCACAAGCTCTTGCAGCGCACCGGCGTTTCAGGCGAGCGAGCCGAAAGCAGGGATGAATGAGGATGCAAAACCGCTTTTACCGGCGCTCCAAATACATATGGCTTTCGGCAATGCACTGGAAGCGCAGGCTGATATTCTGGGGCGGCGCGGTCTGCGTGGGCATCTCGGCGGTGCTGTTCGCTGTCGCTGCGGCCTATGCCAACGCCGTCTTCCATGATCTCTTGGACTTGTCCCCCTATCTTCCGCTTTTGATCAGCCCGCTGGGGCTCGCACTGGTCGTCTTCATCACCCGCAGGTATTTCCCGGGCTCACAGGGCAGCGGGATTCCCCAGACTATCGCAGCGCTCAAGATTTCCGACGCAGGCGCAAGGGAATCCGTGCTTTCCCTGAGAATCGCGATAGGCAAGGTGCTCATGACCCTTCTTGCGCTTTTTTCAGGGGCGTCATCCGGGCGCGAGGGACCGACCGTGCAGATCGGCGCGTCGATCATGCACGCATTGGGCCGGATGGGTTTTTTCTCGAAAGTCGATGTCGAACGCAGCCTAATCCTCGCTGGAGGCGCGGCGGGCGTGGCTGCGGCATTCAATACTCCGCTTGCAGGCATCGTGTTCGCCATCGAGGAAATGAGCCGATCCTTCGAGGCGCGCACCAGCGGCGCCGTGCTGACCGCCATCATCCTCGCGGGGATGGCGTCATTGGCCATGCTCGGCAACTATACCTATTTCGGGCATACCAACGATTCGCTGAATTTCAGCCAGGGCTGGGTTTATGTCCTGGTTTGCGGCATCATGGGCGGCATCATGGGCGGGATATTCAGCCTCATATTGATCAATGCGGGGCGCATACTGCCGTTCAGGGCGAGCGCTTTCATGCGGGAGAAGCCCGTCCTGTTCGCCGCAGCCTGCGGCTTCATCCTCGCCGTGATC
>JAJZVB010000109.1 GCA_021845885.1 Pseudomonadota bacterium | reverse complement strand
CCCTCCGACCAGAAGCAGTCTGCAGTCATGGCCGCACTCAGGATCGCCCAGGAAGAAAAGGGATGGCTTTCTCCAGAAACGCTGGGAGAGGTCGCGGATTATCTTGAAATGGAGCCGATCGCTGTATATGAGGTGGCCTCCTTCTACAATATGTATGATCTCGAGCCTGTCGGAAAATACAAGCTCACCCTGTGCACCAACCTGCCCTGCGCTTTGTCCGGGGCGAATGATGTCGCAGCCTACCTCAAGGAGAAGCTGGGAATCGGTTTCAACGAGACGACTGCGGACGGGAAATATACCCTCAAGGAAGGGGAATGTTTCGGCTCCTGCGGGCATGCGCCCGTTTTCCTGCTGAACAACAGGAAGCTTTGCGGTTCGCTTTCCTTTGCCGAAGTCGACAGGATCCTCGGGGAGCTCGAATAATGGAACAAATCCTACTCAAGGGACTGGACGGAGCCAACTGGCGCCTTGCCGATTATCTGAAGCGGGATGGCTATGCCGCGCTGAGGAAGATTTTCGAAGAAAAAATGACGCCCGAGCAGGTGATCGACGAGGTCAAGAAATCGGCCTTGCGCGGGCGGGGCGGAGCGGGTTTTCCGACCGGGCTCAAATGGAGCTTCATGCCCAGGAATTACGACGGGGAAAAGTATCTCGTCTGCAATTCCGACGAAGGCGAACCTGGAACCTTCAAGGACCGGGATATCCTCAATTTCAATCCGCACCAGCTGATCGAAGGCATGATCATCGCAGCCTATGCGATGGGCATCAAAACGGGATACAACTATATCCACGGGGAAATATACGAGGTCTACGAGCGCGTAGAGGAAGCGCTCGACGAGGCGAGGGCTGCGGGATTGCTGGGCGAGAACATCCTGGGATCGGGCTTTTCCTTCCAGCTTTACAATCACATGGGCTACGGCGCCTACATCTGCGGCGAGGAAACCGCGCTGCTCGAATCCATCGAGGGCAAGAAGGGGCAGCCGAGATTCAAGCCGCCTTTTCCAGCGAGCTTCGGGCTTTACGGCAAGCCCACCACGATCAACAACACCGAAACCTTCGCTTCGGTTCCCTGGATCATCCTGCACGGCGGCGAGAAATATCTCGAAATCGGCAAGCCCAACAACGGCGGAACGAAGATTTTCTCGGTATCGGGCCATGTCGGGCGGCCGGGAAACTACGAGGTCCCGCTGGGGACACCCTTCGCGAAGCTCCTGGAAATGGCGGGCGGCATGAGGGGCGGAAGGAAGCTGAAGGCCTGCATTCCGGGAGGATCTTCGATGCCCGTCCTGCCCGGCGGGATCATGATGGACCTCGACATGGACTATGATTCGATCGCCAAGGCGGGATCCTATCTGGGTTCGGGCGCCGTGATCATCATGGACGAGACGGTTTGCATGGTGAAGGCGTTGCAGCGCCTCTCCTATTTCTATTACGAGGAATCCTGCGGACAGTGCACGCCCTGCCGGGAGGGGACCGGATGGCTCCACCGGATCGTCGACAGGATAGAGAATGGGAAGGGGAAGAACGAGGATCTCGACCTCCTGCTCAACCTGTCGGACAACATCCAGGGGCGCACCATCTGCGCGCTCGGGGATGCAGCGGCGATGCCTGTCCGGAGCTTCGTCAAGCATTTCAGGGACGAATTCCAGTATCACATCGACAATCAGAAATGCCTCGTACCTTCTTACACGTGAAACCATGCTTGAAATCGAAATAGACGGAAAGACAGTCAGCGTACCCGGAGGCAGCACGGTGATGGAGGCGGCCGGCAGGCTGGGCATTTACGTGCCGCATTTCTGCTATCACAGGAAGCTTTCGATCGCTGCAAACTGCAGGATGTGCCTGGTCGAAGTGGAGAAGGCGCCCAAGCCCCTTCCCGCCTGCGCAACGCCCGTGACCAACGGCATGAAGGTCAGGACCCATTCCGAGTTCGCGGTGAATGCACAGAAGGCGGTGATGGAATTTTTGCTCATCAACCATCCGCTCGACTGCCCGATCTGCGATCAGGGCGGAGAATGCCAGCTTCAGGATCTTTCCGTGGGATACGGCGGGGTGAATTCGCGCTATGGAGAGGATAAGCGGGTCGTTTCCAACAAGAATCTGGGATCCCTGATTTCCACGGACATGACCCGCTGCATCCATTGCACGAGATGCGTGAGATTCGGTCAGGAAATCGCGGGCGTCATGGAGCTCGGCATGGGCGGCCGGGGCGAGCATTCGGAAATCATGCCTTTCATCTCCAAAACGGTCGATTCCGAACTTTCCGGCAACATGATCGATCTTTGCCCCGTGGGGGCACTCACCAGCAAGCCTTTCCGCTATACGGCGAGGACCTGGGAGCTGCCCAGAAGAAAATCCGTGAGCCCGCATTGCGGCCTGGGAAGCAATCTTACGGTCCAGATCAAGAGCAACAGGGTGATGCGCGTATTGCCTTTCGACAACGAGGAAATCAACGAATGCTGGATTTCCGACAAGGACAGGTTCTCCTACGAGGGGCTGAACGCTGAAAGGCTCGAAAAGCCCATGATCAAACAGGGCGGGGAATGGCGGGAAGTGGAATGGAAGGTCGCCCTCGAATATGTGGCGAGGGGGCTCAAGGACATCATCAAAAATCACGGTCCCGAAGCCATAGGGATGCTCGCCACCCCGCACTCCACGCTGGAGGAGCTTCATCTGCTACAGAAGCTCGCCAGAGGACTGGGCTCCGAAAACATCGATTTCAGGCTGAGGCGGGTTGATTTCAGGGCGAAAATGAAGGGCGCGCCCTGGCTCGGCATGAAAATTTCTGAAATTGCCTCGCTCGACCGGGTGCTCGTGGTCGGCAGCTTCATCAACCAGGATCATCCGCTTATCGCCAACAGGCTGAGGCAGGCTGCGAAGCGCGGCCTCGAGGTCAATTTCGTCAACCCGACTTCACAAGACTTCAGGATCAGAAGCAGGAACAGGATCGCCGTGCGTCCCTCGAAAATGGCTTCGATGCTCGAAGCCATCCTGGAGGCCCTGGACGGGAAGGACGGCGGAGACGCGGAAGGAATCGCGCAAAGCCTGAAATCCGGAAAGCATGTCGGAATTTTCCTGGGCAATTTCGCCGAGCAGCATCATGAGGCTGCAAGGCTGCATTTCCTCGCGTCGCAAATCGCAGAAAAGCTGGATGCGAAAATCGGCTTCCTCGGGGAAGCGGCCAATAGCGTGGGCGGGCATCTCGTCCATGCATTGCCAGGCAAAGGCGGCATGAATGCCCGGGAAATGATCGAAAATCCGAGAAAGGCTTATCTCCTCTGGCATGCCGAGGCCGAACTGGACATGGCCGATCCTGCCGCTGCGCTTTCAGCCATGGAAAAGGCCGACATGGTGGTGGCCTGCTCTTCCTTCCGCCACAGGGCTTACGACTATGCCGACGTGATGCTGCCGATTTCCCCGTTCACGGAGACTTCAGGGACTTTCGTCAATACGGAAGGGCGTGTTCAAGGCTTCAAGGGTGCGGTTTCCCCGAGGGGGGAGACGAGGCCGGGATGGAAGGTGCTGCGCGTGCTGGGCAACATCCTGGACATCGAAGGATTCGGTTTTGAGGATTCGGAATCGGTCATGAAGGAAATCGGTCTTTCAGGTTTTGCGCAGGGTTTGGACAACGGGATAGAAAACGAACCGGTTGCGCTTTCCGCCCTCGAAGGGCTGGAGCGGGTGGGGCATGTGCCCATCTATTTTTCGGACGGCCTTGCAAGGCGCTCGGAATCGCTTCAGGCCACCCGCCTTGCCGCAGCGCCCTGTGCCTGCATGAATGCAGCCCTTCTGGAAAAGCTCGGAATCAGGGAAGGGGAACCCGTGCTTGTCAGGCAAAATGAGGGGGAGGCGAATCTCTTTGCAGCCCTTGACGATACCCTTGCCGACAATTGCGTGCGCGTGGCCTCCGGCCATGCCCAGACTTCGAGTCTCGGCGCGATGTCCGGACCGATCAGCGTGGAGCGCTTGTGATGGCCTATTTTCAGAATCTTTTCGGTGAAGGATGGCCGCTCATCTGGACGCTCTTGAAGATCGTCGCACTCGTCCTGCCCATACTCGGGGTGGTCGCCTATCTCACGCTCGCGGAAAGAAAGGTGATCGGCTACATCCAGGTGAGGATAGGGCCGAACAGGGTGGGGCCGAGGGGATTGCTGCAGCCCATTGCGGACGCGGTGAAGATACTGCTGAAGGAAATCATCATTCCTTCCGGCGCGAACAAGTTCCTATTCGTTCTCGCCCCGGTTCTGGCGATCGCGCCCGCGCTGGTCGCCTGGGCGGTGGTTCCCTTTTCGCCGGAGCTCGTGCTCTCCAACATCGACGCAGGGCTGCTATTCATCCTCGCCGTGACTTCCATGGGCGTATACGGCGTCATCGTGGCGGGCTGGGCCTCGAATTCGAAATATGCCTTCCTGGGCGCGATCAGGTCTTCGGCCCAGATCGTATCCTACGAAATCGCCATGGGCTTCGCCCTGGTCGGCGTGCTCATGGTCTCGCACAGTCTGAATCTAGGGGAGATCGTGAAAGGGCAGTCCGGGGGCGGGTTCTGGAGCTGGTATTTCGTCCCGCTTTTCCCGCTTTTCCTCGTTTATCTGATTTCAGGGGTGGCGGAAACCAACCGGGCGCCTTTCGACGTGGCCGAAGGCGAAACCGAGATCGTGGCGGGCTTCCATGTCGAATATTCCGGCATGACCTTTTCGGTGTTCTACCTGGCCGAATATGCCAACATGATCCTGGTTTCGGCGCTCTGTTCGCTGATGTTCCTGGGAGGATGGCTGCCCCCCTTCAATGTCGCGCCATTCACCTGGATTCCGGGATTTCTCTGGCTGCTCTTCAAGATCGCCTTCCTGCTTTTCTTCTTTCTCTGGATACGCGCCACTTTCCCGCGCTACCGTTATGACCAGATCATGCGCCTGGGCTGGAAGGTGTTCATTCCCGTCACGCTCGTCTGGATCGTCGTCGTGGGCGCGTGGATGCAGACGCCGCTCTGGCTGTGGTGAGGAGATAAGACATGAAATGGCTCAAGGATTTTTTCAGAACATTCCTGCTGGTTGAACTGGTGCAGGGCATGGTGCTCACCGGGCGCTATCTTTTCGCCAGAAAGATCACGGTGCAGTTCCCGGAGGAAAAGACCCCGCAATCCAACCGCTTCAGGGGATTGCATGCATTGAGGCGTTATCCCAACGGGGAAGAGCGCTGCATTGCCTGCAAGCTTTGCGAGGCGGTATGCCCCGCGCTCGCCATCACCATCGAATCCGAGCAGCGGGAAGACGGCACGAGGCGCACGACGCGCTACGACATCGATCTTTCGAAATGCATTTTCTGCGGTTTCTGCGAGGAATCCTGCCCGGTCGATTCGATCGTGGAAACCAGGATACTCGAATACCATGCGGAAAAGAGGAGCGAACTGCTTTACACGAAACAGATGCTGCTTGCCATAGGGGACAAGCATGAAGCGCAGATTGCGACCGACAGGGCGCAGGATGCGCGCTACCGCTAGGTCATGGACATGATAGAGACGCTGGTTTTTTATTTCTTTTCCGCATTGCTAATCGCATCGTCCTTTGCCGTGATCACGGTGAAGAATCCGGTGCATGCCGCGCTTTTCCTGGTATTGGCCTTCTTTTCGGCATCCGGGCTCTGGCTGCTTCTGGAGGCTGAGTTCCTCGCCATCGTGCTGGTGCTGGTTTATGTCGGCGCAGTGATGGTGCTTTTCCTTTTCGTGGTGATGATGCTGGACATCAATATCGCGCGGCTCAGGGAAGGCCTATGGGCATGGCTGCCTTTCGGCGCATTGCTCGCGATCGTCATGGTGATCGAGATGTGGATCGTGCTGGGCAGCGAGCGCTTCGGCCTGGCCGGGACCATCGCGCCTGAAGGGCATCCTGCCGGCTACAGCAATACCAAGGAGCTGGGCAGGCTGATTTATACCCATTACGCCTATCCTTTCGAAATCGCTGCAGTGATCCTGCTGGTTGCGATCGTTTCGGCCATCGCGCTGACCCTGAGAAGGAGGAAGGACACGAAATCGCAGGTTGCCTCCGAGCAGCTTGCCGCGCGCAGGGAAGAAAGGGTTCGCCTGGTGTCGTTGTCTTCAGGCAAAGACTAACAAAAAAGGGGGGTATGTTGTCACTATCGCATTATCTGGTGCTGGGCGCGATCCTGTTCGCCATCGGCATCGTCGGCATCTTCCTGAACAGAAAGAACCTGATCATCATCCTGATGGCGATCGAGTTGATGCTGCTCGCGGTGAACATGAATTTCATCGCCTTTTCCCGCTTCCTCGGCGACGCTTCCGGGCAGATCATCGTTTTCTTCATTTTGACCGTCGCTGCAGCCGAATCCGCAATCGGACTCGCGATACTGGTGGTGCTGTTCAGGAACCTCAAAACGATCAACGTTGACGATATCGACAGCCTCAAAGGATAAGCATGACCGATATGCAAAAACTGTATCTGCTCGTGCCGTTGGCGCCCTTGGTCGGTGCGACAGTGACCGGGCTCTTCGGCAGGAAGCTCGGGAGGAGCGCTTCCCACTGGATCACCATCGCCGGGGTGGCGGTTTCTTTCTTCGCTTCCCTCCTGATCTTCCAGGACGTCGCACGCGGCCACGACTACAACGGCGCAGTCTACACCTGGCTCACCACCGGGGATGTCCGCTTCGAGATCGGTTTCCTGATCGACAGGCTGACCGTGCTCATGATGCTGGTCGTGACCTTCGTCTCGCTCATG
>JAJZVB010000108.1 GCA_021845885.1 Pseudomonadota bacterium | reverse complement strand
CCAGATACGGGCGCTACTCAAAAGACGGCAGGATCTCCGCCCATCCGCCTTCCTCCATCCCCTTTCTCGCACTGGGCTCGTGGATACTATCAGTGGGCTGGTTCGGCTTCAACGTGATGTCCGCCCAAACGCTTTCCGCGATCAGCGGGCTCGTCGCCGTCAATTCGCTGATGGCGATGGTGGGTGGGATACTCGCAGCGCTCGTCGCAGGAAAGAACGATCCGGGCTTCCTGCATAACGGCCCGCTTGCCGGGCTCGTCGCGGTTTGCGCAGGTTCGGACCTCATGCATCCGGTCGGCGCGCTTTTCACGGGCATCATCGCGGGCGTGCTTTTCGTTCATCTCTTCACCGTCACCCAAAACAGATGGAAGATCGACGATGTGCTCGGCGTATGGCCGCTACACGGCGTCTGCGGCGCATGGGGCGGGATCGCTGCCGGGATATTCGGCTTGAAGGCGCTGGGAGGGACGGGGGGCGTCTCCTTCATGTCTCAATTGATCGGCACGCTCCTGGGGATGGGCATCGCGCTCATAGGGGGCTTCGTCGTCTACGGCATTCTGAAGAAATTCGTGGGCGTCAGGCTCGACCAGGAACAGGAATTCAACGGCGCCGACCTTTCCATCCACAACATCAGCGCCACCCCCGAGAAGGAAGCCGGCTGGTGACTTGGAGTCACGGTTTTATTATTGTCAAACAGCGAGAATAAAGCCTGTCGGAGTTCAGGGCAAATCCTGACAATTGAAGCTGCCCATTGAATGTCCCGTTCGAGCGCGGGCTTTTCTCCGTGCGCTCATGTGCGTCACATTATGCGCACATGCCTGCTATCCTGCTATGACAGGCCGATCTTCGAGGCTAGCTGGTATGTTTTGCCGTCGGCGGCAGTTGTTGCAAAATTTGCAACAACTGAATCACGGGTCAACTCACCGTCTTTGAAAATGTTTCCGATATGGCGCGAGATCACGGATTTGTCTCGCTGGAACAGAGTGGCCATGCCCATGCTGATCGAACATATCGACGCCATTGCAAGAAAGAAGCAGCGCGACATGCTGTACGTTTTCCGACGGGCTTGATTGCTCGCGATCGCGACGGGTGCACGATCTCAATTGACTCGAAAGGCGGCGTGACAGATCGTACACTGTTTGATGACATTTCCCAATGCGGCGCTGGCTGCAGCTGGGCTTCCCGATGGCTGTTCGGCTTTCCTGGCGACTTCGGCAAATTCATTGGCTGCGCGATGCATGTTCTGACCCAGCTTGCGCATTTCCGCCGGCATGCGTTGCGCCATCAGATGATCCTGGCCTGCCCCATCCATCATGGGGTGCATCGATTTTCCTTGAGCGGATGGCCGGCACGCTGTTGCCCCTTGCGAATTCATTCCAAGTTCCGTATCGGCAATGTCTGCCGCCCTGGCGTACTGAGCTTGGGAAAGGGCTTCTGCAATGTCTGCCAGCGATTCGAGATGATCCCGCATGTTGGCCAGAAACTTCGCCTTGACTTCATCCGGATAATCGACTTTCTGGCGCGCGTCGGTTGGATCAGCCCAGGCATTGCCGGCGGACAAGATGGCTGCAAGGCATAGCAGACGAAATATCGTTTTCATGATTTGGCCGAAAAAATCTTCAAAAACCCAGACTCAAGGCAAGGTTGAATTGCCAGTCTGATCCGAGTTGGTCGTCCCTGAAAAAACCCAGATTTTCAGACATAAGCCGGATGCTGTCTAACGACGCTGTAGGATAACCCCTTTCCGAACGCGCTGGTTCAGGCCCGGTCCGTTTTTTTTTCAAATGCAGGCAGCCTCATTCCGGTTACCCTCCAATAATCGCTATTCTGCCCGAATCCGCGCCTTGCATCCCGCGCAGGTTCGAAGCTGTAATGATGCCTGTTCAAGAAAGATATGGGGGGTTTTCTACGGCCTCAACCTATCTGGCAAACTCCGACAGCATGAATAGCTTGGCTTGGTGACGGCCTTCCCGAAAATGGTACGAAGCTACCTGCGTATGGGTGATTTTAAGGTTCGGGGGGCGTTCCAGGCAATGATTGCTTCGGACGTGAGATCAATTCCGGCTGAAATCGTAATCTCAAAATCCGGTTATTGCAGGATAGGGTGAAAACTAAGCGTGATCCTAGCGTAGCCCATGTGTAGTGCATGAATGATTTTAAAACACATAGTTACTGCAATCTCTGCTAATTACAAATCAGCTGCCCCGCCGAATGAGCTATGCCGCCGCGATTGGAATTATATTAAGCTGGGTGATCGGGGGCGATCACTTGACGATGGTGAGGCGAGGTTTGACGGGCGGCGGCGGTTCGTCCTCCGGAAGCGCACTCCCCTCCGTTTCCTCGACCTGGAAAAAGAGTCCCTCCCCGCTTTCCCTCGAGAATATTCCGGCGACCCTCGATATGGGAATCCACATCTCGCGCGGGACGCCTCCGAATCTTGCCGAGAACTGGATCGAATCGTTGCCCAGCACCAGCCCGCGGGTCGCGCTTGAACCTATGTTGAGGACGATCTCGCCGTTCTTCACGTATTCGATGGGGACGCGCGTTCCGGAATCCACCTTGACCGAAAGATAGGGGGTCTGGCCGTTGTCCGTGCACCATTCGTAGATCGCCCTGATGAGATAGGGCTTCGTCGCCGAACCGCTCACTTGCGCATGACCTTTTCGGACGCGGTCAGCGCGCTAATGAAGGCGGGCCTGCTGAATATCCTTTCGGCATATTTCAGAAGGGGGGCGGCCTGCTTGCCGAGCTGGATGCCGTAATAGTCCAGCCGCCACAAAAGCGGCGCGAGCGCAACGTCGAGCATGGAGAATTCGTCGCCCAGGATGAATTTCTGCCTGGCGAAAACGGGGGAAATCTGGGTCAGGCTGTCCCTGATGGAAACCCTCGCCTTGTCTGCAGCCTTCTGGCTGCCGTGTTCGATTTCCTCGACATGAACGAAAAGCTCCTTTTCGAACCTGAAAAGGAAAAGCCTGGCCCTTGCCCTCATGATCGGATCGGCAGGCATCAGCTGGGGATGAGGGAATCTGTCGTCGATGTATTCGTTGATGATGTTCGATTCGTAAAGAACCAGATCGCGCTCGACGAGGACGGGAACCTGGTTGTAGGGATTCATGACAGCCAGATCTTCAGGCTTGTTGTAAAGATCGACGTCGATGATCTGGAAATCCATATCCTTCTCGAACAGCACGATGCGGCATCGCTGGCTGAATGGGCAGGACGTGCCCGAATACAGTGTCATCATGATTGCAAAATTCCGACAAAATATTATTTTAACCCATTTTCATCACGGAATTAAATGCTCTCTTCATAACTTCATGTATGCAAAGCGTAAAATTTCAAATCGGGTTGTCCGTCTCGATGTATTCATGCGCCAGGCCGAAAGTCTGCGCGAGGTGTTCCCCGAGCGCCTTGATCCCGTAGCGTTCCGTCGCATGATGCCCCGCGCAGAGATAGACCGTCCCCGATTCGTTCGCCTCGTGAAAAGTCTGCTCGGATATTTCACCGGAAAGGTAGGCGTCCGCCCCCAGCGCGGCAGCTTCCAGGAGATAGCCTTGGGCCGCGCCCGAACACCAGGCGATTTTCCTGATCATTTTCGAATTTTCGCCGAAAAGCTCGACTTTTCTCGAAAGCGTTTTGGAGATCCTTTCGGCGAATTCGCCGGCCGGGGCGGGATCCCATGCCTTTCCGAGCATGGCGATGCCCTGGTCCGCGAAGCGTGAATCGATGGAAAAGCCGAGCTTCATTCCGAGCTGGGCATTGTTCCCCAGTTCAGGATGGGCGTCCAATGGCAGGTGATAGGCGAAAAGGCTCATGCCGCTTTCAACGAGCAGCCCGATCCGATTCTTCTTGATGCCCCTGATCCTCGGGTCCTCGTTTTTCCAGAAATAGCCGTGGTGCACGAAAACCGCGTCCGCCCCGCAGTCCCTGGCTTTTTCGAGGAACGAAAGGGATGCGGTGACGCCCGTCGCGATTTTCCTGACGGGTCTCGATCCTTCCACCTGAAGGCCGTTTGGGCAATAATCCCTGAACCGGTCAACCTCGAGCAAACGTCCGGTATAATCTTCCAATTCTTTGTGAAACATGGGAATCCTCGGTTATGCGCAGACTTTGGCTTATTTTTGCACAAACGGCGACCATAAGTCTTGCCCTATTGTTCGTCGTCTCGACCCTGAAATCCAATCTGCTTCCCTGGGGAGGGCATGGCGCCGTCGTGACCATCCATGAAGCCCAGGATGTCCGTGCGGGGAAGATGACCGGCTTCAGCTCGGCTGCAGGCAAGGCGATGCCCTCCGTCGTCAACATCTTCACCAGCCACGAAATCAGGGTGCCGAGGAATCCGTTGATGGACGATCCCTTTTTCAGGCGTTTCTTCGGCGAGTCCGAGAGCGAGACGAGGAGAAGCATCAGCCTGGGTTCCGGCGTGATCGTGAGCCCCGAAGGCTATATCCTGACCAATCACCATGTCATCGAAGCTGCGGATGAGATAGAAGTCGCCCTCTCCGATGGCAGGAAAGCCTTGGCGAAGGTGGTGGGATCGGATCCCGAGACCGACCTCGCCGTCCTGAAAGTCGATTTTTCCAATCTCGTCCCGGTCACTTTCGGCCATTCCGAAAGCATCAAGGTGGGCGACATCGTTCTCGCGATAGGCAATCCCTTCGGCGTGGGGGAAACCGTGACCATGGGCATCGTCAGCGCCCTCGGGCGCAGCCATCTCGGGATCAATACCTACGAGAATTTCATCCAGACCGATGCGGCCATCAATCCGGGCAATTCCGGGGGGGCGCTCGTCGATGCTGCGGGGAACCTGGTCGGGATCAATACGGCGATCTATTCGCAAAGCGGGGGATCCCTGGGCATAGGCTTCGCGATTCCGGTGAGCCTCGCCAGGAACGTGATGGAGCAGATCATCGAAAAGGGGGTGGTGACGCGGGGCTGGATAGGCGTGGAGGTCCAGGATATCAGCCCTGAGCTCGCCGATTCCTTCAAGCTTCCGGACACCCGCGGGGCGCTGATCGCGGGGGTTTTCAGTGGAGGGCCGGCCTATGCCGCAGGGATCAAGCCCGGAGACATCCTCGTCGAACTCGAAGGGAAAAAGATTGAGGATGCCTCTTCCATGCTCAACCGCATCGCCGAACTCGAGCCCGGAAAAACGACGGAACTCACGATCCTGAGGGCGGGGCGTGAAATGAAGCTCAAGGTCGTCGTGGGAAAGCGCCCCAAGGCCAGGAAAGACTGAAATGCTCGTCGATACGCATTGTCATCTCGACGCAGCCGAATTCGATCAGGACAGGAATGAAGTGATTTCAAGATCGAGACAGGCGGGGGTCGGCGCATTTGTGATTCCCGCAGTGGAAAGGAAGGCTTTCGGCAAGGTATTGGAAATATGCGGGGCGAACCTGTCCTGTTATCCCGCGCTCGGCATTCACCCGATGTACGTGGACCATGCGACCCTGGATGACATCGAGGCGCTGAGATCGAGAGCGCTCGAGGTCACGGCCATAGGTGAAATCGGACTCGATTTTTACGTCGAGCATTACGACAGGGAAAAACAGGTGGAATTTTTCGAATCCCAATTGAAAATCGCAAGGGATTACGATCTCCCCGTCCTCCTTCACGTCAGGCGCTCCCAGGATGCGGTGCTTGCTTCCCTGAGGAAGATCGGGGTGAAGGGAGGAATTGCCCATGCCTTCAACGGCAGTTTCCAGCAGGCGGAGGAATTCATCAGGCTGGGCTTCAAACTCGGCTTCGGCGGCGCCATGACTTTCGAGCGGGCGACGAGGATCAGGCATCTTGCGCAGGAGCTGCCCATGGCATGCATCGTCCTGGAAACGGATTCCCCGGACATGCCGCCCTCCTTCATAGGGAAAGCGAGGAACAGTCCTGAATATTTGCCGAAGATAGCCGAAGTTCTCGCGCAATTGAGGGAAATGCCCGTGAATGAAATCAAGATCGTGACGACTGAAAATGCCATGGAAGTGCTGGAGCTGGAATGAATCGATTCGAAAGGACGCGCATCCTCATCAAGGATGAGGGGGTGGAAAAACTTGCAAAAAAGCATGTCTTCCTCGCGGGCCTCGGCGGGGTGGGCTCCTATTGCGCAGAAGCCCTCGCAAGGGGAGGGATAGGGAGGCTCACGCTTCTTGACCATGACGTGGTGGCTGCGAGCAACATCAACAGGCAGCTTCCCGCGCTCGTTTCGACAGTCGGACAATCCAAGGCGGAGCTGATGCAGGCGAGGATCGCGGACATCAATCCGGAATGCGGCGTCGTCATCAGACGCGAATTCCTGACGACTGAAAACGTCAACGAGATCGTCCCTCATGACGCCGATTACGTGATCGACGCGATCGATTCGCTGAACTGCAAGGTGGCGCTCGTGGCCGAAAGCGTGAAAAGGGGGCTCAGGGTCGCATCCAGCATGGGTGCGGGAAACAAGCTCGATCCTTCCAGGATCAGGATCGCAGACATTTCGGAGACACGGATCTGCCCGCTCGCGAGCCAGATGAGGAAGCGGCTCAAGAAGCGGGGGGTGGAGAAAGGCGTATTGACGGTATTCACGGACGAATCCCCCAGACCCCCCCTTCCTCCCGAGCCCGTTTCTGGCCACGGGCGCCCCAGGGCGGTGAACGGCACGATCAGCTACATGCCCCCCCTTTTCGGCTTCATGCTGGCCGGGGCAGTCATCAAGGCGCTTCTGGAGGAATGATGGAAGAGAGCAAGATCAGGATCAGAAAGACATTCGATACCGTTTCCAGTGGATACGACAATCCTTCGTTGAGGTTCTTCAGGAAAAGCGCGGAAAATCT
>JAJZVB010000107.1 GCA_021845885.1 Pseudomonadota bacterium | reverse complement strand
GAATAGGCGTTGATCTGATCTTGGAATAGCTTCGTATCTGCCAGCATTCCGCCGAAGTGCTTCGTGAGGAACCCGGCGCAGCGGCTCGCGATGTTGATGTATTTCCCGATCAGGTCGGAATTGACCTTGGCGATGAAATCCTCCAGATTGAGGTCGATGTCTTCCATCGAGCCGTTCAGCTTCGAAGCGTAATAGTAGCGCAGATATTCGGTGTTCTTGACGTGATCGACATAGCTTCTCGCGGTGATGAAGGTGCCGCGGGACTTCGACATCTTCTCCCCGTTAACGGTGAGGAAGCCGTGCGCGAAAAGCCTGCTGGGGGTCCTGAAGCCTGCATGCTCGAGCATGGCCGGCCAGAAGAGCGCATGGAAATAGAGGATGTCCTTGCCGATGAAATGATAGAGCTCGGCTTCAGAGCCCTTCTTCCAGTATTCCTCGAAATCGATGCCGCGCTCCCTGCAAAGCTTCATGAAGCTGCCCATATAGCCTATCGGCGCATCCAGCCAGACGTAGAAATATTTTCCGGGCGCATCCGGGATCTCGAAGCCGAAATAGGGCGCATCCCTGGAAATATCCCAGTCCGAGAGCTCGCCCCCGAGCCATTCCTGCATCTTGTTCGAAGCTTCCGGCTGCAATGTGCCGCTCGTCGTCCATTCCTTCAGGAAGCTTCTGCAGCGGGGATCTGAAAGCCTGAAAAAATAATGGACGGATTCGCGGAGCTCGGGCTTCGCCCCAGAAACCGCGGAATAGGGATTCCTGAGCTCCGCAGGCGTGTAGGCCGCGCCGCAAACCTCGCAATTGTCCCCGTACTGGTCCTTCGCCCCGCATTTCGGGCATTCGCCCTTGATGAAGCGGTCCGGCAGAAACATCGCCTTCACCGGATCATAATACTGTTCTATGCGCCTCGATTCGATCAGCCCCCTTCCCTTCAGCTCCTCGTAAATGGCGCAGGCGAATTCGCGGGTTTCCTCGGAATGGGTCGAACCGTAATGATCGAAATTCACGTGGAACGCGGAAAAATCGTCGAAATGCTCGATCCAGACTTTCGAAATCAGGGCTTCGGGAGAAAGGCCTTCCTTCTCGGCGCGCAGCATGACCGGGGTGCCGTGGGTATCGTCGGCGCAGACATAATGGCATTCATGCCCTTGCATTTTCTGGAACCGCACCCATATGTCGGTCTGGATGTATTCGACGAGATGACCGAGGTGGATGCTGCCGTTGGCATAGGGCAGGGCTGAAGTGACGAGGATTTTTCTTTTCATGTCTGGGGCGATCCGGATTTTCCGATATTCTAGCTTCTGTCGCCCTGCAATGCATCAAAAACCCTTCTCAGGCCATGGTATGCACCGCCTGAAATATTGTTTAAACTAGCCTGATTGCGTATCGAAGGGATCGAAAATGACAGTTTCTGAAGAGTTGGTGAAGGCGGCGTTGAGGGACGTTATCGACCCCAACACGCAGAAGGATTTCACATCGAGCAAATCGGCGAAGAACATCAAAATCGAGGGCAATGACGTTTCGCTCGACATCCTGCTCGGTTATCCGGCGAAAAGCGTGCTCGGTGAAATCGGGGAACTGGTCTCGAAAAGGCTGGAAGCCATTCCGGGAATCGGAAAGATCAAGGTCAACGTCTCCTCCAGGATCATCGCCCATTCCGTGCAGCGCGGGGTGAAGCTGATCCCGGGCATCAAGAACATCATCGCCGTGGCCTCCGGGAAGGGCGGCGTGGGCAAATCGACCACTGCCGTGAATCTCGCGCTCGCCCTGTCCGAAGAAGGCGCCAGCGTCGGCATACTGGATGCGGATATTTACGGCCCCTCCCAGCCCGCCATGCTGGGCATACACGGGCAGCCCGAATCGCTCGACGGGAAGAAGATGGAGCCCATGCAGGGGCACGGCGTCCAGGCGATGTCGATAGGCTTCCTGGTCGACGTCGAAGCGCCCATGGTCTGGCGCGGCCCCATGGTCACCCAGGCGCTCGAGCAGCTGCTCAACGACACCAACTGGCATGACCTGGACTACCTCGTCATCGATCTTCCTCCCGGAACGGGCGACGTCCAGCTGACGCTGGCACAGAAGGTTCCCCTCACCGGTGCCGTGATCGTCACCACCCCCCAGGACATCGCCCTGCTCGACGCGAGAAAAGGGCTCAGGATGTTCGAAAAGGTCGGGGTTCCGATACTCGGCATCGTCGAGAACATGAGCACGCATATCTGCTCGAACTGCGGCCACGAAGAGCCGATTTTCGGCTCGGGCGGGGGCGAGAAGATGTGCAGGGATTACGACGTGGAATTGCTGGGTTCCCTCCCGCTCGACATCCGCATCAGGGAGCAGGCCGATTCGGGCAACCCCACGGTGATCGCGGAAAGGGAAGGCAAGATCAGCGCCACTTACAAGGCGATTGCAAGGAGAATCGCCTACAAGGTTTCAGATCTTGCGCAGGACCATTCTGCGCTCTTCCCGAAAATCGTCATACAGAACACCTAAATGAGCATAAAATCGGACAAATGGATCCGCAGAATGGCGAAGGAGCAAGGCATGATCGAGCCTTTCGTGCCGGGGCAGGTCAAGGAACTGGACGGCAGGAGGATCGTTTCCTACGGCACGTCGAGCTATGGCTACGACATCCGCTGCTCCAACGAATTCAAGCTCTTCACCAACCTCAACACGACCATCGTCGACCCGAAGAATTTCGACTCCAATTCCTTCGTCGATTTCAAGGGCGATGTGTGCATCATTCCGCCCAATTCCTTCGCGCTGGCGAGAACCGTCGAATATTTCAGGATACCCCGGAACGTGCTCACCATATGCCTGGGCAAATCCACCTATGCCCGCTGCGGCATCATCGTCAACGTGACCCCTTTCGAGCCGGAATGGGAGGGCTATGTGACCCTTGAATTCTCCAATACGACCCCGCTTCCGGCCAAGATCTACGCCAACGAGGGGGTGGCGCAGGTGATTTTCTTCGAGTCCGACGAAGTCTGCGAAACATCCTACAAGGACAGAGGCGGGAAATACCAGGGCCAGCACGGCGTCACATTGCCCAAAATATGAAATATGCATCTGTTGCATTAATGCAACATCGGCGTTGTATTTCACGAATTCGATCCTATACTCGAAGCAGCTTGAACGCATTGTGCGAAAGCTTCAACGTGAAAGGATCCATCATGAAACTCAAATCGATCATCTCAATCGGGGTTGTTGCAAGCGCCCTTTTTGCTTCATCGGCTCAAGCTGAAGGATGGTATGTCGGCGCGGACGTGGGACGCAGCAGCACGGGAACCGTGGCACCGGGTATCGCCATGACGAAATCCAAGAGTACCGTGGGCGGGGCGTTCCTCGGCTACCAGTTCACGCAGAACTGGGGCGTGGAAGGCTTCTACACCGGCGTAGGAAAATTTTCCGGCACCCAGACCGGGGGCTCTAGCTCAGGAAAAGGCGATGCCTATGGTCTCGACGTTGTCGGAACGCTGCCCCTGGCGGACGCTTTCAGCCTTTACGGCAAGCTGGGCTATGCCAGCACGAAAACCAGCGCCTCATCAGTCCCGATAGGCCTCTCAGGCGCAAACCGCAATGCCGCGACCTACGGGCTTGGCGCCGAGTATGACTTCACTCCCCAGGTCGGGCTCCGCCTGGGCTGGGACCGCTACGGTGCAGCGGTCTCCAATGTGGGGATCAAAAATAATTTCAATGCCAATGTCTGGTCGCTCGGCGTCCTGTTCAAGTTCTGAGCGGCCCGAAGCCAAGAAACCCGCATCCTTCGATGCGGGTTTTTTTGCAAGCAATTCTTAAGCTTTCAGAGCGTATAATTCCCGATTTTATTCCGAACGCGAGGTCATCATGACAAGGCAACCCGCAGACCTGATCAACCTTCAAATCCCCGTAACGTAGTGAGGAGAAACCATGCCCGCCCCAGCCCAGAAGCAAGCACTCATTTCCCCCTCAGAAATCAGCATCGATTTCGAAAAAATCGCCAAGCAGCTTGAAAAAGGTTACGACAAGCCTTTCCTGATCCTCGATTCGGAAATCGTCAGAATCAAGGCGAGACGATTCAAGCAGGCCATGCCGCGGGTCTTCCCCCATTTCGCGGTGAAATCCAATCCGGATCCGAGAATTCTCAAGGTGTTGATCGAGGAAGGAGTGGGATTCGAGATCGCATCGATCGCAGAGCTCGACCTGCTTCTCGGTTTGGGCGTGCCTGCCCATGATATTTTTTACAGCAATCCCATGAAATCGAGGCATTACATCGAATATGCGGCCCGTAAAGGGGTCGAATGGTTCGTGCTGGACAGCGTCGAGGAATTGCGCAAGATAGCGGGCATCAAGCATGACGCGAAAATGTACCTGAGGATAGACACTCCGAACATCGGCAGCGACTGGCCTCTGGGCGGGAAATTCGGCGCCTATGCAACCGAAGTTGAAGAAATCATCGGGGAGGCGGCGAAACTGAAGGCCGACCTGGCCGGCGTGACTTTCCATGTCGGCTCGCAATGCAGGAATCCGGAAAACTGGCGCATCGGCATCAAGCGCGCCAAGGAGGTCTTCCAGGCCATGAGGCAGGCCGGGCTCAACCCGAGACTGTTGAACCTGGGCGGAGGCTATCCCGTGCAGCATGTGAAGCCCATTCCCTCGATTGAGGTCATAGGCGAAATCGTCAACGAATCGATCTCGGACCTGCCCCAGGGCATGCGTATCATGGCCGAACCCGGACGCTATCTCGTTTCGGATGCCGGCTGCTTCGTCTGCCGAGTGATCGGCACTGCAACCCGAGGGGAAAAGCGCTGGGTCTATTGGGATGCAGGCCTGTTCGGCGGCATCATCGAGACGACGGAAGGGTTGCGCTACAACATAGAAACCGACAGGCATGGCAGACTGATTCCCTGGACTGTTGCAGGACCGACCTGCGATTCCGTCGACGTGCTGATGCGCGATGAACTGCTTCCCGAGGACCTCAGGGAAGGGGATTTCATCTACGTCAGGAACGCAGGCGCCTACACCACCGCCTATGCGAGCAATTTCAACGGATTCCCGCTCCCTGACGTGTTCGTCGTGTAAGGAAAGGGGAGCCGCCCCCCCTTTCTTTCGTACACGGCGAAATGGTAGCCTTCATGCGCTTCCCGCGATATCTCGCACCATTGCGAAGGATCGATTTGAGGAAAATAGGCGTCTCCCGGGAAATCCTGCTGGATTTCGGTGAGATAAATCCTTTGCGCATAGGCAAGCGCCTGAAGGTAAAGCTCCGCGCCCCCGATGAAAAAAATCTCCTCGTCCTGCCTGCACAGCGAAACCGCTTTCTCTATGGAAGGGGCGACTTCGACGCCCGGATACGCAAAATCCGGATTCCTCGATATGACGATCGAGATTCTCCCGGGAAGCGGCTTGCCTATCGATTCGAAAGTCTTTCTTCCCATCAGGATGTGATGCCCCATGGTCAGGTTCCTGAAATGCTTCAGGTCTTCAGGAAGATGCCATGGCAGGGCGTTTTTTTGACCGATGACGCGGTTTTTTGCCATCGCCGCAATGATTGAGATTCGCATGGGCTTCCATGTGGATTAAAATGATCATTATTTTAAACTTCTAATGCCTTGCGCTGTCATTACTTTGCATAAAACAGAAAGGATGTCTGAAATGAGAATGCTGGTATGGGTCATTCTGTCCATGGCGCTGCTCGGCTGTGCGCCCGCGAAGCAGCCGCCCAGCAGCAAGCCACGGCAGGACGCGCAAAGCGCGCCGGTTCCGACCGTGACCCTTCCCGACTTTTCGTCTCTTGTGGCGAAAGAAGGCTCTGCCGTGGTCAACATCAGTTCGACGAAAATCGTCCACGATTCGGGATCGAGCCCCTTTCCACCCGACTCGCCCGAAGACGACCCTTTCTACGACTTCTTCCATCGCTTCATGCCGAACCAGCCCCAGGCGCCGCATGACTACCAGTCGAAATCCCTGGGCTCGGGATTCATCATCAGCCATGACGGCTACATCCTGACGAACGCCCATGTAATCGACGACAGCGACGAAGTCACGGTGAAGCTCACCGACAAGCGCGAATTCAGAGCGAAGGTGATCGGCTCGGACAAGCGCGCCGACATCGCGCTCATCAGGATCAAGGCGAAAGACCTGCCGATTGTTCCGATAGGCGACCCCTCCGGACTCAAGGTGGGCGAATGGGTTCTGGCCATCGGCTCCCCTTTCGGCTTTGACAACAGCGTCACTGCGGGCATAGTCAGCGCAAAGGGAAGAAGCCTTCCGGACGAAAGCTATGTTCCCTTCATCCAGACGGACGTTCCCATCAATCCGGGCAATTCCGGCGGACCGCTTTTCAACATGAAGGGCGAAGTGGTCGGCATCAATTCCCAGATCTACAGCCGCACTGGAGGCTACATGGGCCTTTCCTTCGCGATACCCATCGATGTCGCGATGAACATAGCCAACCAGCTGAAGGATAACGGAAAGGTCAGCCGGGGAAGGCTGGGCGTGGAAATCCAGGAACTGAACCAGGATCTCGCCCGTTCCTTCGGCATGAAGGATGCGAACGGGGCGCTCGTCGCCTCCGTGGAAAAGGGAAGCCCGGCCGATTCGGCGGGCATCCACCCGGGAGACGTCATCACCGGCTTCAACGGCCGGGAAGTCGACAGTTCGAGCGAGCTTCCCGCCCTAGTCGGCGCAACCAAGCCGGGCACGAAAGTGAAAGTCGAAATCTGGCGCAACGGGGCCAGACAAGAAATCGACGTCATGGTGGGCGAGCTCACTTCGAATACCCAGCCCCAGGCCGAGCCGCCCCAGAAGCTTGCCATCAATCGCATCGGCCTGGGGCTCA
>JAJZVB010000106.1 GCA_021845885.1 Pseudomonadota bacterium | reverse complement strand
GTACGTCCTGATGCGCTCCGACCTGTCCCCGCTCCCCACCAGGGATTTCCGCTCGGCGGCCTGCTGCGACTGCTGCGCCTTCACCTGCCTGTCCCTGATCCTCGCTGCCAGGACCGACATGGCCTGGGCCTTGTTCTTGTGCTGGGAGCGGTCGTCCTGGCATTCCACGACGATGCCTGTCGGAAGGTGCGTGATCCTGACCGCCGAATCGGTCTTGTTGATATGCTGCCCGCCCGCGCCGCTCGACCTGAAGGTATCGATCCTGAGCTCCGAAGGATTCAGCACGACTTCGTCCACGGAATCGGCCTCGGGCAAAACCGCAACGGTGCAGGCCGAAGTGTGAATGCGCCCCTGGGTTTCCGTGGCGGGAACGCGCTGCACGCGGTGCGCCCCCGATTCGAATTTCAGCTTGGAATAGGCGCCGCTCCCCACGATTTTGGCAATGATTTCCTTGTAGCCGCCCGCTTCGCTCGGGCTCTGCGATATCACCTCTATTCCCCAGCGGTTCCTTTCCGCGAACCGGCTGTACATCCTGAAAAGATCGCCGGCGAAAAGGGCCGACTCGTCTCCGCCTGTCCCGGCCCTGATCTCAAGGAAAATGTTGCGCTCGTCGTTCGGATCCCTGGGAAGCAAAAGCTTCTGGAGTTCCGAGGAAATTCCGGCGAGCCTTTCTCGGCCATGGCGAAGTTCGCTCTCCCCGAATTCGCGCATCGATGAGTCGGACAGCATTTCCTGGGCTGTCGCGATGTCCTGCTCGCATTGCTCGTATTCGCAGTAAAGCGAAACGACAGGAGCGATTTCGGCATGCTCGCGGGTGAGCTTCCTGTAATTTTCGATATTGCTCGTGGCGGATTCGGATGCGAGAAGACGGTCAAGCTCGTCAAGCCGCTCGCGCAATCGAGCGAGCTTGGCTGCAATGGTTTTGTTCATTCAGGAAGATGGAGATGGTAAAGCCTGTTCACCAGGTCGACGAGTTCGTCGCGCTCTTCGGAACTGGCATGGTTCAGCGCATGACTCGGCACATGCAGGAACTTGTTCGTGAGGCCCACGCTCAACGATTCGAGCACTTTCCGGGGATCGTCCCCTTTCGCCAGCATGCGCATGGCCCTGTCCAGTTCATGCCTGCGCTGACGCTCGCCGTGATCGCGCAACGCACGGATCGTCGGAACGATGCCGCGCGATTCGAGCCAGTCCATGAAATGCGTGACGTTCGATTCGATGATCATCTCGGCCTGGGCGACCGCGCCCTGCCTGGAACTGAGCCCCTCCCTGACCACGCTTGAAAGGTCGTCCACGGTATAAAGGAACACGTCGTCGAGTTCGGCGACCTCGGGCTCGATATCCCTGGGCACGGCGAGATCCACCATGAACATCGGCCTGTGCTTCCTGGCCTTGATCGCCCGCTCGGCCATGCCCTTGCCGAGTATGGGCAGCTGGCTCGCAGTGGACGTGATGATGATGTCGTTCTGGGCGAGATGTTCAGGAAGTTCGTTCAACGTGATGCCCTGTCCGTTGAAGCGGGCTGCAAGCTGCCTGGCTCGCTCCAGGGTACGGTTTGCAACGGTGATTTTCTTCGGATTGTGGGCGGAAAAATGCATCGCATTCAATTCGATCATTTCACCTGCGCCGATGAAGAGGATGTTCTGGTCGGCAATCGAAGGGAAAATGCGCTCGGCGAGCCTGACCGCAGCAGCAGCCATGGAAACCGAACTCGATCCGATCGACGTCTGGCTCCTCACTTCCTTGGCGACGGAAAATGTCCTCTGGAAAAGCTTGTGCAGCAGGAAGCCCAATGTTCCCGCCTGCTCCGCCGAGCTCACGGCCTGCTTGAACTGTCCGAGAATCTGCGGCTCCCCGATCACCATGGAATCGAGTCCGCTCGCGACCCTGAATGCATGCTTGACCGCTTCGCTTCTGGGGAAGGTGTAGAGATAGGGGGCGATATACTGCGTCTTCAGGCGATGATAGCCGGCAAGCCAGTCTATGGCCGGCGCGGGATCGATGGCATTGCAGTAGATCTCCGTCCTGTTGCAGGTCGAGATGATCGCAGCTTCCCTGATCCTGCAGGTGTCGACCAGATCCCGCAGCGCGCCTTCCATGATATCGGGCTGGAACGCGACTTTTTCGCGCACATCAACGGGCGCCGTCTGGTGATTGATGCCAAAAGCGTGTAGCTGCATTTAAAATCAAAGGCCAAAGAACGAATCGGAAAACCGGCATTGTAACATGTACCGGAAATGTCAAGAACATGCAATATTCTGCTGCACTTCTCTTCCGGCATCAAGGATCGAGGCATATTCCGCAAAGCTTTTGATATCGAGTTCCCCCTTCAAGTTCAAAAATGCACGGTTCAGCCCGGCCTTCCTTTCGAACATCTTCCTGACCGGCTCCTTCCTGGATGGAGAAAAACCGAGATCCGACACGTCGAGCTTCGACAGTATCGCGCTATAGGCGTCCTCGGCGCACAGGCAGCTGTCCCCGGAACAGGAAATCGAGCCCTGCCGCACCCTGTAATCCATGAGCGGACTGTTCAGCACGGGAAAGATGGCCCCCCTTGAAATGGCCCGCAAATTGAAAAGCACGTCTTCGGCGAAAAAAATGTCCTCGTCCCATTCGGAGAGCATGTCCTTCCTGTAGACGGGGAAAATGGGGTAATTCAATTCGAGCGCACTGTCGAAATCCAGCCTCTTTTGATGCGGGCCGAACAGCCTGCCGATGGCGGCGCCGCTCCCGAAATCCAGGATGCGCATGTTGTCCAGCGCAATGCCATGCTCAAGGGCCGGGGGAACGAGTTTTTCCAGACGCTGCCTGTGGAAGAGATCGTCGGCATCCAGATGGGCGATCAGGCTCCCCTTAGCCTGCCTCAGGCCGACATTTCTCGCCGTTCCCGGTCCTGAAGCATAACCCGGGCTCCGATATTGACGTATCCTCGAGTCGCCCGGGAGCATGTAGTCCTCCCCGTCGTCGCTCACGAAGAGAAGCTCCCAATTCGTGTAAGTCTGATCAATCAGGCTCGAAACGGCGTCAGGCACCAGGGCTTTCGCATGGAAAGCCGGCATGATGACGCTCACCAGCGGTTCACGGGATCGGGAAAAAGCGGCCATGATTCATCATCATAGACCCGTTTCACGGTCCAATACCGCCCTGATCTCCGGAACGAGCACTTCCCTCCATCCCTGGGCCAGGGCGATTGACTCCTCCCTGAGCGCCTTTCCCCAAATCGCATTCGGGAAATGCCTGTCGGAAGTGAAGCGGGGAATGACATGCCAGTGCAGATGAGGGGTGACATTGCCAAGGCTCGCGAGATTGATCTTGTCGGGGGAAAAAATGTTCCTCAATGCCCTTTCGACCCCGAATACGACCTTCATCAGACTCATGCGATCCGCTTCACCCAAATCGGTCATTTCGACCGCATGATGATTCAGGATCACCCTGCAAAAACCGGGATAGTCTTCTTCATCGACGAGCACGACCCGGCAAAGACGGTTTTCCCATAAGAGTTCCCCTCCCGTCTTTTTGCACAGTTCGCACATTCAGAGCAACACCCGCTCTATCCCGCCTCTATTGACCTTTTCCACGTAATCGGCCATCCAGTTTTCTCCCAGAAGGTGGCGCGCCATTTCGACGACGATATAGTCCGCCTCGACGCCTGCATCTTCATTATAGCGTGACAAACCCTGCAGGCAAGAAGGGCAGGAAGTCAGGAGCTTGACCGGGCTCGATCCGCCGATTTTCCCGGCCACCTTCTTGATTTCTTCCTGCTTCCTGAACCTCACCTGGGTCGATATGTCGGGCCGGGTCACTGCGAGGGTTCCCGCCTCGCCGCAGCATCGCTCGCTCAAGCTCACTTCCTTCCCGACAAGCGCTTTCGCGACGAGAAGCGGCTCGTAGGTTTTCATCGGGGTATGGCAGGGATCGTGGTACATGTAACGCTCGCCCTGCAGTCCGTTCAGCCTGATTCCCTTTTCCAGAAGGTATTCGTGGATGTCGAGCAACCTGCAATCCGGGAAAATTTTCCCGAATTCGTATTTCTGCAGCTGGTCCATGCAGGTTCCGCAGGAAACGATCACGGTCCTGATATCCAGATAATTCAGGGTATTGGCGACGCGATGGAAAAGCACGCGGTTCTTCGTGATGATTTCCTGCCCCTTTTCCCCCTCCCCTGCGGAAGTCTGGGGATAGCCGCAGCAAAGATAGCCTGGAGGAAGAACGGTTTGCGCCCCGATTTCATAAAGCAATGCCTGGGTGGCGAGCCCAACCTGACCGAAAAGGCGTTCTGAACCGCAACCCGGGAAATAGAAAACCGCATCGGAATCTTCATTCACCTTGGCCGAATTCCGGATCACCGGAACCACCGTGTTGTCCTCTATGTCGAGCAGCGCCCTGGAAGTCTTCTTCGGGAGATTTCCGGGCATGGGTTTGTTGAGGAAATGGATCACCTGCGCCCTGACAGGGGGCCTTCCTACGGAAGAAGGGGGATGCGCGACCTGATCCTGGATCAATCCCATTTTCTTCGCAAGGGCATGCCCCGTGCGCTGCATCTTGTAGCCCCATTCGATCATGAATTTTCTGATCATCGAGATCATTTCCGGATCGGTCGCAGTCAGGAAAAGCATGGCTGCCACCGTGCCCGGATTGGCCTTTTTCTTCCCTTGTTTCCTGAGGAAATTGCGCATCATGATGGAAACGTCGCCGAAATCGATCTTCACCGGACAGGGATTCGCGCATTTGTGGCATACGGTGCAGTGGTCGGCCACATCGCCGAATTCGTCGAAATGCCTGAAGGAAACTCCCCTTCTGGTCTGCTCCTCGTAAAGGAAGGCCTCGACGAGCAGGCTCGCCCCCAGTATCTTGTTCCTCGGGCTGTAGAGCAAATTGGCGCGCGGCACATGCGTGTTGCAGACCGGCTTGCATTTGCCGCAGCGCATGCAGTCCTTGATCGAATCGGAAATCCTGCCTATTTCGCTTTGCTCGAGGATCAGGCTCTCCAGTTCGAGCAGATTGAAGCTGGGGGTATAGGCATTGCCCAGATCGCCCCCCCGCAAGAGCTTGCCCTTGTTGAAGCGCCCATGCGGATCGACCTTTTCCTTGTAGGCGGAAAAGGCCTCGATCTCCCCGGGTTCGAGAAACTCGATCTTGGTGATGCCTATGCCGTGCTCCCCCGAAATCACGCCGCCCAGCGATTTCGCGAGCTTCATGATCCTGGAGACGGCCTCATTGGCCTGCTGCAGCATCAGATAATCGTCCGAGTTGACCGGAATGTTGGTGTGAACGTTGCCGTCGCCCGCATGCATGTGAAGGGCGACGAAAACGCGGGATTTCAGTATCCTGGCATGAACCGCATCGCATTCCTCCAGTATCTTCTGATAGGCTCTTCCCGCGAAAATCTGCTGCAGCCTGGAACGGATTTCGCTCTTCCATGAAACCCTGATTTTGTGGGACTGAAGTTCCCTGAATGCCGATTCTTCGCCGAGATTTTCGAGCAGCCTTTTCCAGCGGATACTGACTTCTCCGATCAGCGCCCTGGCGAGTTCGACCCTGTTGCCGAGCAATTCTTCCTCCGGGATCCTTTCCTCGTCCTGAAGGAGGGGAAGATCCGTTTCGAAAAGCGCTTCAAGCGCTTCAAGAAGGCCGAGTTTGTTCCTGATGGAAAGCTCGATGTTGATCCGCTCTATCCCGTCCGAATAATCGCCCAGCCGATCCAGGGGGATCACCACATCCTCGTTGATCTTGAATGCATTGGTGTGCTTGGCGATGGCCGCAGTGCGTGCGCGGTCGAGCCAGAATTTTTTTCTCGCCTCGGGCGTGACGGCGATCGAGCCTTCCCCGCCGCGCAAATTGGCTATCTTCACCACATGGGATGCGGCAGCTGCGACTTCTTCCTCTTTTTCCCCAACGATGTCGGCTAGCAGCACCATTTTGGGCAGGACGGATCTGGATTTCGTCGAATAGCCCACAGCCTTCAGATAGCGCGCATCCAGATGCTCGAGCCCGGCCAGGATCGCATCCTGGCTTGCATCGAGATAATCCTTGATTTCGACGATCGAAGGCACGGCTTCCCTGACCTCGGAAAAGAACTCGAGACAGACCGTCCTGACATGGCTGGGCATCTTGTGCAATATGAAGTTGGCCGAAGTGATGATACCGTCGCATCCCTCCTTCTGTATGCCGGGAAGGCCTGAAAGGAACTTGTCCGTGACATCCTTCCCCAGCCCTTCCTTCCTGAATTTCGCACCCGGGATCTCGAGAAGCTCGGGTTCGTTGATGAGAGTTTTCCCGTCCCTGGCATACCGGCTGATCCTGAACCTCGCCATTCCCACATCGTGTATTTTTCCGAGATTGTGGTCCAGCCTCTCGACAAGCAGCCAGTTTGCATCGGGCGTCACCATTTTCCAGGAAGCCAGATTGTCCAGTGCGGTGCCCCAGAGCACTGCCTTTTTCCCTCCGGCGTTCATCGCGACATTCCCGCCTATGCAGGAAGCGTCTGCGGAAGTCGGATCGACGGCGAACACGTAGCCGCCCTCCTCGGCCCTGTCCATGACGCGCCGCGTCACGACCCCTGCGCCACAGCGGAGGGTCGGAACTGAAAAATCCAGTCCCGGAAGGACGACTTCTTCGATTTCCCCCAGGGTTTCGAGCTTTTCGGTGTTGATCACGGCCGAATGCCTGGTGAGCGGAACAGCCCCCCCCGTATAGCCGGTTCCGCCGCCCCTGGGGATGATCGTGAGGCCGAGTTCGATGCAGGCTGCAACGATGTAGGCGATTTCCTCCTCGGCATCCGGGCTCACGACGACGAACGGATATTCCACGCGCCAG
>JAJZVB010000006.1 GCA_021845885.1 Pseudomonadota bacterium | reverse complement strand
TGAACCTGGACGAATTCAAAAAACTCAACCTGAAAGATCCAGGATCCTGGCCCTGGATGCCCAAGCTGATGCTGCTCGGCGGCATACTGCTGCTTCTGCTCTTCCTCGGATTTCTACTCGACTGGAGAAATCAATGGAACGATCTCGACAATGCGAAAAATGAGGAGGTTAAGCTGAAGCAGACCTTCCTCGCGAAAAAAAGGGAGGCCGTCAATCTGGATTTCTACAAGCGCCAGCTCAAGGAAATCGAAAAATCCTTCGGCGCGCTTCTGAAGCAATTGCCCAACCGCTCCGAAATGGAGGCGCTGCTCGTCGACATCAACCAGGCTGGACTCGGCAGGGGACTTCAGTTCGATCTTTTCAAGCCCGCGCCCGCGGAAAATGTCATGGAATTTTATGCCGAACTGCCCATCTCGATCAGGGTCACGGGCAGTTATCATGATATAGGCGCATTTGCCAGCGATCTTGCGCAGCTGCCGAGAATCGTGACCCTCAACGACATCGACATCAGCCCGGGAAAGGAAGGCCTCCTGACCATGAATGCTGTCGTCAGGACCTACAGGTATCCTGACGAAACCGATAAGCCCAAGAAGGGAAAGAAATGAGGAAAACGCTCGTCCTCTTTCTCGTTTTTTCTCTGGCAGGCTGCGGGCAGGATGAATATGGCGACCTCAGGGAGTTCGTCAAGAACTCAGGCGCGAACCTGCGCGGCAGAGTCGAACCGCTTCCCGAAGTCAAATCCTACGAGCCTTTCTCATACAACGATTTCGAACTGACCGACCCTTTCAATCCGAAAAAGCTCGAAATCGCCAGGATAGGCAAGGGCGGCGGGCTGCAGCCGGACCTGAACCGGCGCAAGGAGCCGCTCGAATCCTTCCCGCTCGAAGGTCTGCAAATGGTCGGCACCATCCGTCAGGGCGATGCATTCTATGCCCTGATCAAGGCGCCTGACAACAGCCTTTACCGCGTGACGAAAGGCAGCCATCTCGGTCAGAATTTCGGAAAGGTCGTCGAGATCTCGGAAAAGATGATCAAAATTCAGGAACTCGTCCAGGATAGCAACGGTGACTGGACAGAGAAAACCAGCACCTTGCAGCTGGTGGATTAACAGGAGCCAAAATGAAGCGATTATTCACTCAATTTCTCGGCCTGATACTCGGCCTGTCGCTATCAATGGCGGCGGAAGCGTCCAATAGCATCAATTCGGTAGGGGTGGTCGGCCTTCAAGGCGGCGGACTGGTGGTCAAGATTTCAATGAAGCAGAATCTGTCCGCCCTTCCCCCTTCCTTTGCCATCAACAACCCCGCTCGCATCGCTTTCGACTTCATGGACACGGGCAATGCGCTCGACAAGAACACGGTCGAAGTCGGAAAAGGCGATCTGAGAAGCATCAATGTCGTTCAGGCAGGGGGGCGCACCAGGCTGGTGATGAATCTTTCGCGCCCGGTCACCTACGAATCCAAAATCGAGGGCAACAATCTCCTGGTCACCCTCCACGCGATAGGCTCTGTCGCCAGCACCTCTTCCGGCACGCTCTTCGCAGCCCCGCAGCCCGGCGACCAGACCCATGCCATCCGGGACATCGGCTTCCACCGGGGCAAGAACGGGGAGGCCAAGGTGGAAGTCGATCTTTCCGATTCGAACACCGGCATCGACGTCAGCCAGCAGGGCAAGGAAATCGTCATTCAATTCATCAAGACGAAATTGCCGCGCAATCTTGAGCGAAGGCTCGACGTCATCGATTTCGGCACTCCGGTCAATACCGTGGACGCCTATGCTCAAGGCGACAATGTCAAAATGGTGATCACGCCCAAGGGACTTTGGGAGCAGTCCGCCTATCAGACGGACGACAAGTTCATTCTCGAAGTCAAACCTGTCGCGTTCGACCCCAACAAGCTTGTTCAGGGAACCAGACCCGGCTACAGCGGGAACAAGCTTTCTCTCGATTTCAGGAACACGGACGTGCGTTCGCTGCTTTTCGCCATTGCCGATTTCACGGGGCTCAATATCGTCATCAGCGACACGGTCACCGGAAACCTGACATTGCGCCTCAAGGATGTGCCCTGGGATCAGGCGCTCGACATCATCCTCGAGCAGAAGGGCCTCGGCATGCAAAAAACGGGCAACGTCATCATGATTGCGCCGAAGGAAGAAATCGCAGCCCGGGAGAAACTCGATCTCGAAGGCAGACAGAAAATTTCCGAGCTCGAGGAAACCAGGACGGAAAGCTTCCAGCTCAACTACCAGAAAGCGTCCGACGTTCAGAAAATACTGGGCGACGAGAAGCAGAAAATACTCTCGAAGCGCGGCAGCGTGGTGGTCGACGCGGTGACGAACACGCTTTTCGTGCAGGACACGCCCACCAAGCTCGAGGAAATCAGGCAATTCATCCAGAAAATCGACACGCCCCTGAGGCAGGTCATGATCGAGGCGCGAATCGTCCAGGCTTCCAACGACTTCGGCAGGAACATCGGGGTGAAGCTCGGCTATTCGGGGACCAACGGCGGAACACCGCAAAGCGGCGGGGGTCCCATCGCAACGCTGGGCGGAAGCAATACGCCCGGATCCGGCGCCCAGGGATTTCAAGGCACCAATATCCCGACCTACGCCAACAACACCAACGTCAACATCCCTTTCACCCAGCCGAACATCACGGGATCGGCGGGCCAGGGCGCGCTGTCTTTCCTGCTTTTCAATTCCTCGGCGACAAAATTCCTCAACCTGGAAATTGATGCGCTGGAGACCGACGGGATAGGCAAGATCATTTCGAGCCCTCGCGTTGTGACCGCGAACAATGTCGAAGCCACCATCGAATCAGGCCAGGAAATCCCCTACCAGACGACCCAGGTCTCGGGCGGCACGACCATCCCCACCTATGCCTTCAAGAAGGCGGTGCTGAGCCTCAAGGTCAAGCCCCAGATCACACCCAACAACAGCATCATCATGGACCTCACCGTCACCCAGGATTCGCCGCTTGCCGCAGCCGCAGCCGGCGCCCCGCCCTCCATCGACACGAAAAAAATACAGACCCAGGTGCTGGTCGACAACGGCGGAACGGTCGTCGTGGGCGGCATTCATACCCAGAATGTCAACAATACCGTGAACAAGGTGCCTTTTCTCGGGGATATCCCCGTGCTCGGCGTCCTTTTCCAAGGGAATGCGAAGCAGGATCTGAAAAGCGAATTGCTGATTTTCGTATCACCCAAGGTGCTTCAAAACAGCCTCAACCAGCTTTAAAACTCGATGAATCCAGCCGAGAACATTTACCTGGTCGGCCTCATGGGCGCCGGGAAAACCACTGTGGGCAAATTGCTTGCCAAACAGATGGGAAAAGCCTTTTACGATTCTGATCAGGAAATCAAGGACAGGACGGGCGTTTCCATTTCCCATATTTTCGAAGTGGAAGGGGAAGCGGGGTTCAGGGCGAGGGAATCGTCGGTGCTGAAGGAGCTCGTGCAGCTCAAGGATATCGTCCTGGCCACAGGAGGAGGGGCCATTCTTTCCGAAGAAAACAGGGCATTGCTGAAGCGCAACGGAACCGTCATTTATCTCAGGGCTTCCGTCAACGATCTCTGGGCGAGAACAAGGCATGACAGGAATCGCCCGCTTCTTCAGACCGAAGATCCGCATGCGAAGCTCTCGGAATTCTTTGCCATTCGCGACCCGCTCTACCGGGAAATTGCCGACTACGTCATCGATACCAGCAGGCAGAGCGTCAGCAACCTCGTGCACCACATTTTGCAAACCATCGGAAATCACCGGAAGTTATGCGCACACTTAAAGTCGAATTGAGCGACCGCAGCTACCCCATCCATATCGGATCGAATCTCCTCGAGAAAGCCGAGCTGATCCTGCCTGCCTTGCCGCAGAGGAAAGCGGCCATCGTCACGAACATGACAGTCGCCCCGCTTTATCTAGACAGACTTAGAAACGCACTGGAAAAACAGGGCATAGAAAGCATCGCAGTCATCCTCCCGGACGGCGAGCAGCACAAGAACTGGGAAACCCTGAACCTGATATACGATGCATTGCTTGAAAACCGATGCGAGCGCAATACGGCCATCGTCGCCCTCGGAGGCGGCGTGATAGGCGACATTTCAGGCTTTGCCGCGGCCACCTATTTGCGGGGGGTTCCTTTCATCCAGATTCCGACCACTTTGCTCGCCCAGGTCGATTCCTCAGTAGGGGGGAAGACGGCAATCAACCATCCGCTGGGCAAGAACATGATCGGGGCATTCTACCAGCCCAGACTCGTTCTCACCGATATCGACACCTTGAATACGCTCCCTGAAAGGGAATTGAAGGCAGGCATCGCAGAAGTCATCAAGTACGGCCTGATCCGTGATCTTCCCTTCTTCGTCTGGCTCGAGGAAAACATCGATAAGCTCAAGGCCAGGGATCCCGAAGCCCTTGGCTATGCCATTTCCCGCTCCTGCGAAAACAAGGCTGAAGTCGTCGCAAGGGACGAGAAGGAAACCGGGGAGCGCGCGCTCCTCAATCTCGGGCACACTTTCGGTCATGCCATAGAAAACGCCATGGGTTACGGGAACTGGTTGCACGGAGAGGCCGTCGCTGCCGGGACCATCCTTGCCGCGCGCCTTTCCCGCGTCCTGGGCATGCTGAGCGAAGACGATGTGAAACGCATCGTGAGCCTTTTCGAGCGCGCCGGCCTGCCTGTACAAGCCCCGGAAATAGGACTGGAGCGCTACCTTCAGCTCATGGAACTCGACAAGAAAGTCGAGGAAGGGAAAATGCGCTTCGTCGTTCTCGATGCAATCGGGCGCGCATGCGTCCGGTCCGACATATCCAGGGAAGCCCTCTCCAAGGTCCTGGGAAGCGATGCCTGATCTTCTCGCGCCCTATGCCGCCTACCCCGAGAAAAGCCGGGGTAGGCTCATTTTCGAAGAAAAGCCTCAGGGGCGGACGGAATTCCAGCGCGACCGGGACAGGATCATCCATTCCTCGGCATTCAGGCGGCTTGAATACAAGACCCAGGTTTTCGTGAATCACGAAGGCGATCTTTTCAGGACTAGGCTGACCCACAGCATAGAAGTCGCGCAAATCGGGAGATCCATTGCGCGCAATCTGGCCCTCAACGAAGATCTCGTGGAAGCCATTTCCCTTGCCCATGATCTCGGGCATACGCCTTTCGGGCATGCCGGGCAGGATGCCCTCAACGAATGCATGAAATCCCATGGCGGTTTCGAGCACAACCTCCAGTCGCTGCGCGTCGTCGACGTTCTGGAAGAGCGCTACGGCGCATTCGACGGACTCAACCTGAGCTTCGAAACAAGGGAGGGCATACTCAAGCATTGCTCGACAAGAAATGCCGCCCGGCTCGGGGAAATCGGGGAGCGCTTCCTGCAGAAGAAGCAGCCTGGCCTTGAAGCACAGCTCGCCAATCTCGCGGATGAAATCGCCTACAACAACCATGACGTCGACGACGGGCTGCGCTCAGGCCTCATCACGCTCGAAGAGCTTTCCTCGGTTGCCATCTTCTCCGATCACGTGAAAACAGTCAGGAAAATTTTTCCCGGAATATCCGGAAGGCGGCTGATCCATGAAACCGTCCGGCGCATGATCAATTCCCAGGTCATCGACCTGACGATCCAGAGCACACGCAACATCGAAGCCGAAAAACCCGAAAACATCGACGCGGTGAGGGAATCTTCCCCGCTCATCGCCTTCAGCCCTGAAATGCGGGAAGCGCAGCTCGAACTCAAACAATTCCTGAGAACCCGCCTCTATCAGCATTACAGGGTGACGCGCATGAGCGCGAAGGCGCGCCGCATCGTTTCGGATCTTTTCCAGGCCTTCACTTCGGACATCCGCCTTCTTCCCGCGCAGTTCCAGGAAAAAGCCGAAGGGGAAGGCGACATCATGCGGGTCATTGCAGACTACATTGCCGGGATGACCGACCGCTATGCGATCCGGGAACACCGCCGCCTGTTCGCTGTCGAAGAAATTCCCCTCTAGGTTGAAGTGATCAACCGGAAAAGGTAAAATCAAAAACTTTCCCTTGCGGATTGGCGTCGCGCACGCCTGCTTTTATTGCTTATTCGATTAAGAGGTAGAACTTGAGCCAGTTGCCTGAAGGAATGTACGATCCGGATTTCGAGCACGACGCTTGCGGCGTGGGCTTCATTGCCCATATCAAGGGCCTGAAAAGTCACGGCATCGTCAGCCAGGGTCTGCAAATCCTGAAGAACCTCACCCACCGGGGCGCCACCGGGGCGGATCCCCTGGCCGGAGATGGCGCGGGCATTCTGATCCAGATCCCGGATGCCTATTTCAGGCAGCAGTGCGGCTTCGCCCTCCCCCCTGCCGGCGAATACGGCGTGGGCATGATTTTCCTGCCGAAGGACGGGGAAGAAAGGGCCCGCTGCGAATCCGTCATCGCCAAGCATGTCGAGGCCGAAGGTCAGTCCGTGCTGGGCTGGAGGGACGTGCCCACGCGCAATTCCGGCCTGGGTGAAGGGGTCAAAAAGGCGGAACCCCATATCCGCCAGCTATTCATAGGCAGCCATTGCAAAGATCAGGATGGTTTCGAGCGCCGCCTTTTCGTCATCAGGAAAAGCGTCGAGCATGCCGTCAATGCGTTCGGTCTGAACGACACCTTCTACATCCCTTCGATGTCTTCGAGAACCATCGTCTACAAGGGCATGCTGCTCGCCGACCAGGTCGGCGAATATTACCCCGATCTTCATGAAGAAGCCGTCGTATCGGCTCTCGCGCTTGTGCACCAGCGCTTCTCGACCAATACCTTCCCCACCTGGGACCTCGCCCATCCTTTCAGAATGATCGCCCACAACGGCGAAATCAACACCATGCGCGGCAATGTCAACTGGATGACGGCCCGCCACGAAGCGATGTCCTCTCCGGTACTGGGCGGTGATCTCGAGAAAATATGGCCTTTGATCGTCGAAGGGCAATCCGATTCGGCCTGCTTCGACAATGCGCTCGAACTGCTGGTCGCAGGAGGCTATTCTCTCGCCCATGCGATGATGATGCTGATTCCCGAAGCCTGGGCTGGAAATCCGCTCATGGACGAGGAAAGGCGCGCCTTCTATGAATACCATGCGGCCCTGATGGAGCCCTGGGACGGCCCTGCGGCTGTCGCCTTCACGGACGGCAGGCAGATCGGCGCAACGCTCGACAGGAACGGCCTGAGACCCGCACGCTATCTGATCACGGATGACGATTTCGTCGTCATGGCCTCGGAAATGGGCGTGCTGGACATTCCGCAGAGCAAAATCGTCAAGAAATGGCGCCTTCAGCCTGGAAAAATGTTTCTGATCGACCTCGAGGCGGGACGCATCATCGACGATAAGGAAATCAAGGACACCCTCGCGGCGAAAAAACCTTACAGGGAATGGCTGGACAAATCCAGGTTCCTCCTGTCCAGCCTTCCGGAAACCGGCCAGGGGCAAGGCTTCGACGTTCCGCTCCTGGATCGCCAGCAGGCTTTCGACTACACCCAGGAAGACATCAAATTCCTGCTGCAGCCCATGGCCGCAACCGGACAGGAAGCGACGGGATCGATGGGCAACGATTCGCCGCTTGCCGTGATGTCCAACAAGCTGAAGCCGATCTACAACTATTTCAAGCAACGCTTCGCCCAAGTCACGAATCCGCCCATCGATCCCATACGCGAAGAGCTGGTGATGTCGCTGGTCTCGTTCATCGGCCCCAAGCCAAACCTGCTCGGCCTGGACGAAACCGAACCCCAGCCAAGGCTTGAAGTGAGTCAGCCCGTCCTCTCCACGTCCGACCTTGAAAAGCTGAAGGGCATTTCCGGTCTGACGGGGGGCCGCTTCACTTCGCGCGTGCTCGACATCTGCTACCCTTCGTCGAAGGGCGCGCCCGGCATGGAATCCGCGCTCGCCGCACTTTGCGAAGCGGCGGAGCAATCGGTGAGGGAAGGCGTCACCGTACTGATCCTTTCCGACAGGGGGGTGAGCGAGAAAAGCATTCCCATTCCCGCATTGCTCGCGACGTCCTGCGTTCATCATCATCTCGTCAGGACAGGCTTGAGGACGAGCTCGGGACTCGTCGTCGACACGGGTTCGGCACACGAAGTGCATCATTTCGCGCTGCTCGCCGGATACGGGGCGGAAGCCGTGCATCCCTGGCTCGCCTTCGAAACCATAGAAAACATGACCGAACTCCTTCCCGGTGATCTTTCCTCGACCGAAGCGAAAAAGCGCTTCGTCAAGGCCATATCGAAAGGGCTTCTGAAGGTCATGTCGAAGATGGGCATTTCGACCTACCAGTCGTATTGCGGCGCCCATATTTTCGAAGCCGTGGGGTTGAATTCAGAATTCATCAGGCGCTACTTTCCTTGTACGTCAAGCAAGGTGGAAGGGATAGGTCTTCAGGAAATCGCAGAGGAAGCCGTCGAGATCCACCGTCTGGCCTTCGGAAATTCCCCGCTTTACGAGTCTGCGCTCGATGTCGGGGGGGAATACGCTTACAGGATCAGGGGCGAAGCCCACTTGTGGACGCCTGAAAGCATTTCGAAATTGCAGCATGCGACCCGCTCGGGCAGCTTCAAGACCTACAAGGAATATGCGAAGCTCATCAATGACCAGAGCGAGCAATTGATGACGCTGCGCGGCCTTTTCGAAATCAGGGCCGGCAACCCCATTCCGCTCGAGGAAGTCGAACCTGCAAAGGAAATCATCAAGCGCTTCGCCACGGGCGCGATGTCGCTCGGCTCCATCTCCAAGGAAGCGCACTCCACGCTTGCGATCGCCATGAACCGCATCGGCGGAAAATCCAATACCGGCGAAGGCGGAGAAGACCCGATACGCTTCAAGCCCTTGCCGAACGGCGACTCGATGCGCTCGGCGATCAAGCAAGTCGCAGCAGGGCGTTTCGGCGTCAGCGCGGAATATCTCGTCAATGCCGACCAGCTCCAAATCAAGATGGCGCAGGGCGCGAAACCCGGCGAAGGAGGCCAGCTCCCTGGGCACAAGGTCAGCGAATACATCGCCAAGGTGCGCCATTCCGTGCCCGGCGTCGGCCTGATTTCCCCTCCGCCCCATCACGATATCTATTCGATCGAAGATCTGGCCCAGCTGATCCACGACCTGAAAAATGTCAATCCCGCTGCGAGCGTCAGCGTCAAGCTGGTTTCCGAAGTCGGCGTGGGGACGGTTGCAGCCGGCGTCGCCAAGGCGAAAGCGGACCATATCACCATTTCCGGCTACGACGGCGGGACGGGCGCGAGCCCCCTGAGTTCGATCAAGCATGCAGGAACGCCATGGGAGCTCGGCCTTTCCGAAACCCAGCAGACGCTGGTGCTCAACAGGCTGCGCGGGCGGGTCGCAGTCCAGGTCGACGGCCAGCTCAAAACGGGAAGGGACGTGCTGATCGGCGCGCTGCTCGGCGCGGACGAATTCGGCTTTTCGACGGCACCCCTGGTGGTCGAAGGCTGCATCATGATGCGCAAATGCCACCTCAATACCTGCCCTGTCGGGGTGGCCACCCAGGACGAAACGCTGCGCAAGAAATTCAGCGGGCAGCCAGAGCATGTCGTCAACTATTTCTTCTTCGTCGCAGAAGAAGTCAGGGAATACATGGCCCAGATGGGCATCAGGAAATTCGACGAACTCATAGGAAGGACCGACCTGATCGACGTCAGGCGCGCAGTCAGCCACTGGAAGGCAAAGGGGCTGGATTTCTCCAGGGTGCTCCATCAGCCGGAGGTTCCGGCGGATGTCGCCCGTTATCATCAGGAAACGCAGGATCACGGCATAGACCGCGCGCTCGATCACAAGCTGATCCGCGAGGCGACGCCTGCGATCGAACACCGCGCCAAAGTCAGGATCGAGACCCCCATCTGCAACGTCAACCGCTCGGCAGGCGCCATGCTTTCCGGGGCGGTGGCCAAACGCCATGGCCATGCCGGCCTTGAGGACGACGCCATTCATGTCAAATTCAGGGGCACGGCGGGACAGAGCTTCGGCGCCTTCCTGGCCGCAGGAATCACTTTCGAGCTCGAAGGGGACGGCAACGATTATGTCGGGAAAGGGCTTTCCGGGGGAAGGATCGTGATTTATCCCGATGCCGAATGCAAGGTCGTTCCTGAAGAGAACATCGTCGTGGGCAACACGGTGCTGTACGGGGCGATAAGCGGGGAGGCCTATTTCAGGGGCGTGGCCGGGGAACGCTTCGCTGTGCGCAATTCCGGCTGCACCGCGGTCGTCGAAGGCGTCGGGGATCATGGCTGCGAATACATGACGGGCGGAATCGTCGTTGTTCTCGGCCATACCGGGCGGAATTTTGCCGCCGGAATGAGCGGCGGAATCGCCTACGTGCTCGACGAGCAAAACCATTTCGAACAACGCTGCAACATGGCCATGGTCGAGCTCGAACCCGTTCCCGAAGAGGAAGCGAACCTGGACGAAACCGAGGAGCTCGAATCCCACGGGAAGGTCAGCGTCAACCATCTCCGACAGAGCGACCAGGCCCTGCTCAAGCGGCTGATCTCCAACCACTTCGCTTATACGGGAAGCGCAAGGGCCAAAATGATCCTCGACAACTGGGCGCAATACATGCCGAAGTTCGTCAAGGTCATGCCGACCGAATACCGGCGTGCGCTTGCCGAAATGGCCAACAAGAAAGCCGTACTGGAGTCTGCGTAATGGGAAAGCCGACAGGTTTCATGGAATTCAATCGCGTCAACGAACCGGCTGCCCCGGTTGAAGAGCGCGTTCATCATTACCGCGAATTTGTATCCCCCCTTCCCGAAGATCAGATACGCCTTCAGGGGGCGAGATGCATGGACTGCGGCATACCCTTCTGCCATTCCGGCTGCCCCGTGAACAACATCATTCCCGACTGGAACGATCTCGTCTACAGGAACCGCTGGAAGGAAGCGATCGAGGTATTGCATTCCACCAACAATTTTCCCGAATTCACTGGCAGGATTTGCCCCGCGCCTTGCGAAGCCGCCTGCACGCTGAACATCAACGACGACGCCGTGGCGATCAAGTCGATCGAGCATGCCATCATCGACCGTGCATGGGAGGAGGGCTGGGTGGCGCCCAAGATTCCGGAGAGGAAAACAGGAAAGAAGGTGGCCGTAGTGGGCTCGGGCCCGTCAGGCCTTGCCTGCTCGCAGCAGCTCGCCAGGGCCGGGCATGATGTCTTCCTTTTCGAAAAGCGCGACAGGATAGGCGGCCTGCTGCGCTACGGCATTCCCGATTTCAAGATGGAAAAGCACCATATCGACAGGCGCATGGTGCAGATGAAGGCCGAAGGGGTCGAATTTTTCGTCAACCAGCATGTGGGCGTCGATTTTCCCGCGAGTAAGCTGGTCGAAGAATTCGATGCCGTGGTGCTGACAGGGGGAAGCGAAACCCCGAGAGACCTGCCCATTCCCGGCAGGGCGCTCGAAGGCATCCATTTCGCACTGGATTTCCTGATTCCCCAGAACAGGAAGAATGCAGGCGACGCCCTGCAGGACCAGATATCCGCAAAGGGCAAGCATGTCGTCGTCATCGGCGGGGGGGACACCGGATCCGACTGCGTCGGCACGTCGATCCGCCAGGAGGCGCTTTCCGTGACTCAGCTCGAAGTCATGCCCAAGCCGCCCCTGCAGGAAAACAAGCCGCTCACCTGGCCGAACTGGCCGATGAAGCTGCGCACTTCGAGTTCACAGGAAGAGGGCTGCGAACGCGAATGGAGCGTCGTCACGAAGCATTTCAGCGGAGTCGAAGGCAAGGTCGAGAAGTTGCACGGGATTCAGGTCGAATGGATTGCCGATGAAAAAGGCGGCATGAAGATGCTGGAAATTGCAGGATCGGAATTCGAACTCAAGGCCGATCTCGTTCTTCTCGCGATGGGTTACCTGCACCCGGTGCATGCCGGGATGCTGACAGAACTCGGGCTTGAATTCGACCCCAGGGGCAACGTTAAAGCCGACACCCTGAAATACCAGACCTCCATTCCCAAGGTCTTCTCAGCGGGAGACATGAGAAGGGGGCAGTCACTCGTCGTGTGGGCCATCCGGGAAGGCAGGCAGGCAGCGAGGTCTGTGGACGAGTTTCTCATGGGCCAATCGGAACTGCCAAGATGATCCTCAAAAACGATACCTTCCTGCGCGCGCTGCTGCGCGAACCCGTCCCCTATACTCCGGTCTGGATGATGAGGCAGGCCGGGCGCTACCTGCCCGAATACAACCAGACGCGATCCCGGGCGGGGAGCTTTCTTTCGCTTTGCAAAAACCCCGATCTTGCAACCGAAGTGACGCTGCAGCCGCTCGCCCGTTTTCCTCTGGACGCGGCCATCCTTTTCTCCGACATCCTGACTGTCCCCGATGCCATGGGACTGGGGCTCTATTTCGCAGAAGGGGAGGGGCCGAAATTCGAAAGACCTTTGAGGGATGAATGGGAAATCAAGAATCTGACCGCCCCCGATCCTTCAGTCCATCTGGGCTATGTCATGGATGCCGTCTGCCAGATCAGAAAGGCGCTCGCCGGCTCCGTCCCCCTTATCGGTTTCTCGGGCAGCCCCTTCACCCTGGCTTGCTACATGATAGAGGGCGGCAGCAGCAGTGATTTTCTCCATACCAAGACGATGCTTTACCGAAGGCCGGATCTCCTTCACCATATCCTGGAAATCAATGCGAAAGCGGTTTCCGACTATCTCAATGCGCAGATCGAAAGTGGCGCCCAGGCAGTGATGATTTTCGATTCCTGGGGAGGGGCATTGTCGGAAGCCGCCTACAGCGAATTTTCCCTTGCCTATATGGAAAAGATCGTCTCTTCCCTCCATAAGACCAGGGAGGGGAAAAGAGTGCCCAGCATTGTTTTCACGAAGGGCGGCGGCCTCTGGATAGAAAAAATCGCATCGATCGGGTGCGATGCGGCCGGTCTCGACTGGACCATGGACATCGGCAGGGCAAGAAGCCTCGTCGGAGACAGAATCGCGCTGCAGGGCAATCTCGATCCTTGCGTGCTCTTTTCAACGCCGGATGCCATCAAAGCCGAGACCCAAAAGATACTCGAAAGCTTCGGGCACGGAAGCGGTCACGTGTTCAATCTCGGTCATGGCATTTCCCAATATACCGATCCAGAAAATGCCAGGATCATGATCGAAACCGTCCACAGCTCGAGCCGGAAATACCACGAAGTGGCTTCGCAATAAGCCCCCCTTTTCCGGCTTTCAATCATTCATTTTAATTATACTAATTCAGACTTATGCACATTTTCCGGAATCACTGGAGAAATTGCAGCCCGTCCACGCATTGAATTAACATATTGATTATAAATATAATATTTTCTGTTCGTTGATTGGGCAATGATGGAATCACCTTCGGCGATGAAAACAGAGTGACAATTGGGTTTTCAATCCACAAAGTTATCAACAGATTTTGTGGGTAACTTTTTTGTTCATTTAATAAATATGTTGCATCGCTTTCCTAGAAACAACTCTAAGAACAGGGCCTGAACCGGACTGAAGCATGCCAGAGCAAATTGGATAAAATCCATAAAATCATCAGGATCGCCATCGACGTCCCGGTCCCCGGCCTGTTCGATTACCTTGCCGAAGCCTCCAGCGAGGACATAGGCCGCAGGGTGATCGTACCCTTCGGAAAAAAACAGATCGCAGGTATCGTCCTGGAAGTCGGCAGCCATTCCGAAGTCCCGGAAAACAGGCTGAAGCCCGCTTTCCGGATTTTCCGTGAAAACCCTCCCCTGGACCGCAATCTGCTCGATCTTTTCCGCTTCTGCAGCGGCTATTATCATCATCCGATCGGTTCCGTCGTCATGAACGCACTGCCTGCCAAATTGAAGACGTTAGAACCCCTAGAATTGAAACAGGATCTTTTTCTTTCGCTTACCGAAGCCGGCAGAATGGCGCAGCCGCGAGGCAGAAACCTGAACAGGCTGCTCGATTCCTTGAGAGTTAATCCCGTGCTTTCCATGAATTCCCTGAGGACGGAATTTCCTCTCCCTTCGATCAGGAAGCTGCTCGACCTGGGATTTGCCGAAGCCGCTCCGGGAAAACCCGCGCCCATCGAGATCGCTCCCCATCCGGTCCTGAACGAATCGCAACACAATGCAGTTTCAGGCATCCTCGGAAATCTGTCCGGCTTTCATCCCTGGCTGCTCTTCGGCGTCACGGGAAGCGGGAAAACCGAGGTCTATTTGCAGGTCATTTCGAGAATATTGCAGATGGGCAGGCAGGTTCTTTTTCTTGTTCCGGAAATCAATCTCACCCCCCATCTTGAACAGGTTTTCAAATCGAGATTCCCGGGCACATCGATTGCCAGCCTGCACAGCGGACTCAGCGACACGGAAAGGGTGCAGAACTGGCTGAAAGCCCAGACCGGACAAGCCAGAATCGTCCTCGGCACCCGACTTGCGGTATTCACGCCTTTCTTTTCGCTGGGTCTGATCGTCGTCGACGAAGAGCATGACGCCTCCTTCAAGCAGCAGGAAGGATTGCGCTATAGCGCAAGGGATGTCGCCGTGATGCGCGCCAAGCGGGAGAACATTCCGGTCATTCTGGGGTCCGCCACGCCTTCTCTAGAAAGCTATTTCAGCGCCATGAAGGGACGCTACCGGCTGCTTGAACTCAAGACGCGCGCCGTACTCGAGGCCAGGCTTCCGGAAGTTCATTTTGTCGACCTCAGATCAGAAAAACGCCATGGGGGCTTGAGCGAAAAACTCATCAAGGCGGTTTCCCTGCGCCTCGAAAGAAAGGAACAAAGCCTGATCTTCATCAACCGCAGAGGCTATTCTCCCGCGCTGATCTGCAGTTCCTGTTCCTGGACACCCGACTGCAAGCGATGCTCTTCCAGGCTGGTGCTGCATTTGAAGGAAGGCAGGCTACGCTGCCATTACTGCGGCCACGAAGAAAAGATCGTGCAGACCTGCCCGCATTGCGGAAACCTGGATCTCAAGCCGGTGGGCCACGGCACGCAGAGAATCGAGTCCGAACTCCTGGGTCATTTTCCCCATGCCCGAATCCTCAGGATCGACAGGGACAGCATCAGGAAAAAGAAATCCTGGAATGAAATGCTGCAGAAAATCAGGCGGGGGGAAGCCGATATTCTGGTCGGAACTCAGATTCTGGCGAAAGGGCATGATTTTCCGAATCTGACGCTGGTCGGCATACTGAATCCCGACGCCTCTCTCTACAGTAGCGATTTTCGGGCTTCGGAGCGCCTTTTCGCGCAGCTCGCCCAGGTTTCAGGAAGGGCGGGGCGCGCCGGTTCCCCCGGGGAGGTGCTGATCCAGACCGAATTCATTGACCATCCCCTCTATGTTGCGCTCAAACATCACGATTACCGGGCCATGGCCGAGCTCCTCCTCGAGGAAAGGAAAGCGGCGGGCTTCCCCCCCTATGTGCACCAGGCGCTGATCCGGGCCGAATCCGCGTCAATCGAGCAAGCCATGGCCTTTCTCGGGCATGTTTCCGCAATCGCCTCGAATCTCGCCGGAGAGGTCACGGTATTCGATCCGGCTCCGGCCTCCATGGCGCGCCTGGGCAACATGGAAAGGGCTCAAATCCTGTTCCAGTCCCCCTTTAGAAAGAAGCTGCAGGAATTCCTGGACACGCTTCTTCCCGGGCTGAATTCCTCCAACCGCACGGTAAGATGGCATGTCGACGTCGATCCCCTGGAGTTTTAGGCGGCTGTGAAGCTATAATTGCCAACCATGACACCCGATTTCAAAACTCATCTCATTGCGCTTTTTTCCAAGGCAGCCGAACAGATTTCTCCGATTGCGCCTGAAATCCATCTCGAGCGGCCCAAGCTCGCCGTTCATGGCGATTATGCGTGCAATATCGCCATGCAGCTTGCGAAATTGCTGAAGAAGAATCCCAGACAGGTCGCATCCGAAATATTGGACATCATCCCCCCTTCCGAGCATGTCGAAAAAATGGAGGTGGCCGGAGCAGGGTTCATCAACGTTTTCCTCAAAAAATCTTCCAAGCAGCTCGTTTTGAAGCATATCCTGAAAAGCAGGGAAGCCTTTGGAAAAAGCGCCATCGGCTCGGGGAAAAAGGTTCAGGTCGAATTCGTCTCGGCCAATCCCACCGGCCCCCTTCATGTCGGGCACGGGCGGGGTGCCGCATTCGGGGCAAGCCTTGCCAACCTGTTGAATGCCGCAGGATTCGAGGTGGTGCGGGAATATTACGTGAACGATGCGGGAAGGCAGATGGACATCCTGACGCTTTCCACCTGGCTTCGCTATCTCGAAATCGTCGGCGTCGACATCCTTTTCCCGCCCAACGCCTACCAGGGAAGTTACGTCAGGGACATGGCGCATCTTATTCACGAAGCCCATGGCGACCGCTACAGGCATCCTCCCGGAGCGGTTCTCTACGACATACCGGTTGAGGTTTCCGACGAGGACGCCTATCTCGACAGCCTGATCAAGAATGCGAAGAAGCTTCTGGATCAGGACTACCAGTACATTCACGATTTCGTCCTGAACGAGCAGCTCGGCGATTGCCGCAACGACCTGCTCGAATTCGGAGTTGTTTTCGATTCATGGTTCTCGGAGCAGTCGCTTTTCGACAGCGGCATGGTGGAGCGCGCAATCAAGCTGCTCGAGGAAAGGGGACATATTTACGTTCAGGATGGGGCCAAATGGTTCCGCTCCACCCAATTCGGCGACGAGAAGGACAGGGTCGTGCAGAGGGAGAACGGGCTTTATACCTACTTCGCCCCCGATATCGCCTATCACCTCAACAAATTCGAGCGCGGCTTCGACCGCGTCATCGACATCTGGGGCGCCGATCACCACGGCTATATCGCCCGGGTCAAGGGGGCGCTTCTTGCCGCAGGGGCACCGGCCGAGAGGCTCGACATCGCCCTGGTGCAGTTCGCGGTCCTTTACAGGGAAGGCAAGAAGGCTTCCATGTCCACCCGAAGCGGCGATTTCGTCACGCTGAGGGAGCTGAGAAAGGAAGTCGGAAACGACGCGGCGAGGTTTTTCTATGTGCTGAGAAAATGCGACCAGCATCTGGATTTCGATCTCGATCTCGCCAAATCGCAAAGCAACGAGAACCCCGTGTATTATGTCCAGTATGCGCATGCGCGGATTGCCAGCGTTCTCGATCAATGGGGGGGCGATCCTGAATGCCTGAATGAAGCCGATGCAAATCGGCTTTCCGACGATCACGAGCTGATACTGCTGCAAAGTCTGATCGACTATCCCTCCCTGATAGAAAGCGCTGCAAGGGAACTTTCGCCTCATTTGATCGCCTTCTACCTCAAAGACCTGGCATCCGAATTCCACAGCTATTACAACGCCTCCCATTTTCTGGTGCAGGATGAAGCGGTAAAGCTTGCGCGGCTTTCCCTCATCGCAGCCGTGAAACAGGTGATCCGCAATGGCCTGGAATTGCTCGGGGTGAGCGCCCCTGAAAAAATGTGAAGAGTACTATGAGCAGAGACTACAAACCGAAATCGAATGGCAGACCTGCTCGGGGCGGATCGATGTTCGCCGGCATCCTGATCGGGCTTATTCTCGGCATCGGGATTTCGCTCGGCGTGGCCTGGTATATCAACAAAATGCCCAGCCCTTTTGTCAATCGCAATGAACAGACCGAGAACCAGCCCGCCAAGATCCCCCCCCCCAAGCCGGATTCGGCCCAATCCGACAACAAGCCCAAGTTCGATTTCTACAAAATCCTGCCTGGCCAGGAAAACCCGGCTCCCCAGAATGCGGCACCCGCCGAGCCGGCAGCACCCGCTGCGCCCGCCGCCCCTGCTGTCGAGAGCTATTATCTCCAGGCCGGCGCTTTCCAGAAACGGGAAGATGCGGACAATATGAAGGCCAAGCTCGCCATGCTGGGCCTCGAGTCTGAGATTCAAACGGGGAGCGGGGCCGATTCGAAGTACAGGGTGCGCATCGGCCCCTATCAAAACCAGGACGACCTGGGGAAAGCCCAGGAGGAGCTGCAGCAGAACGGCATCGCTGCAAGCGTCGTCAAGATCAAGGAAACGAGCCCATAGGAGGGTCTCATGAAATTCTTTTATTCCGTGGTTTTTCTGTTATTTCTTTCCTGGCTCCCGATGGCTCAGGCCGACCAGGGTTATTCGCTCGTCAATCCCCCCCAACCGACAACGAGCGGGAAGAAGATCGAAGTGCTCGAATTTTTCTATTACGGCTGCCCACACTGCTATCACCTGCAGAAATACCTCGATCTCTGGCTCAAGAAGCTGCCCAAGGATGTCGAGTTCCGCTATGTTCCGACCATATTCAACGACGAGTGGATGAAACTCGCGAAGACCTATTATGCGCTTGATGTCATGGGGCTGGAGCCCAGGCTGCACGGCGCCGTATACGATGCGGTCCAGGTCCAGAATATCGATCTCGGCGACGAAAACACCCTGCTCGACTGGGCTGCGAAGCGGGGAGTCGACCGGGGCAAGCTTTCCGCTGCCTATGCCTCCTTCACCACCCAGGTGGATGTCAACAAGTCGAAACAAATGACGCGAAGCTATGGCATCATGGGGACGCCTTCATTGGTCGTCGATGGAAAATATCTGACCTCCCCCGAACTCACAAGATCCCTTCCGGGAACGATCACCGAGCTCGACAAGCTGATCCAGATGGCCAGGGCTGCCAGGCATTGAAGCGGTACGCGGCGGCCCTGCTGCTTCCGATTTCCTTCCTGGCCCATGCTCAGCCCGAAGCGGGAAAAGATTACCTGCCCATTGATCCTCCGCTTCAGATTCACGAAAAGAAAATCGAGCTGATCGAATTCTTCTACTATGGATGCCCGGAATGCCTTGATCTGGAGCCTTTCCTGAACAACTGGCTGCAGGGTAGGAGGGATATCAGGGTGGTTCGCATCCCGGCTTTCAGATCTTCATGGCTTCCCCTTGCCCGCACCTACTATGCGCTTTCCATACTCGGGCAGGAAGATAGGCTGAGAAGCCGGATATTTCAGGCCATGCATCAGGGAATCGATCTGAACAGCGAGGAAGTGTTGTTCGGCTGGATAGGCAGCCAGGGCGTCGATGCTGAAAAATTCAAGTCGGTCTATCATTCCAAGCTGGTCAGAAGCAGAATCATGGAATCGGAAGATCTGGCGCGCAAGCTGGGCATATCCGGCGTGCCTTCCCTTGTCGTCGACGGAAAGTTTCTCGTCCTAGGCAATCTCGCTGACGAAGATCGCCTCGACGAGCTCATCGATATGGCGAAAAAAATGCAGCGCAAATGAAGCTGCGCATCGTCATCACCGGCGCGTCGAGCGGAATCGGATTCCAGCTTGCAAGGCTTTATCTCGAAGAAGGTCATATTGTCGGACTGATTTCCAGGCGAATCGACATGCTCAGCCCTCTCGAAGAAAGCTGGCCCGGTTCATGCGTCGCTTATGGCGCAGATGTCAGGGATCTCCAGGCCATGCATAAAGCTTCAAGCGACTTCATTTCCCGCTTCGGCTGCCCCGACATCGTCATCGCCAATGCCGGGATAAGCATAGGCAATCTCACCGAACATGCCGAGGACATCGAAACTTTCCAGCATATTTTCGACACCAACGTGATCGGCATGGTCAAGACCTTTCAGCCCTATATCGAGGCGATGAAAAGGAATGGACGGGGAAAGCTGGTGGGGATGGCCAGCGTCGCAGGCTTCAGGGGACTTCCAGGAGCAAGTGCCTACTCTTCTTCAAAGGCTGCAGTAATATGCTATCTTGAAGGGCTCAGGGCCGAGCTTTACGGAAGCGGGATAGAAGTGATCACGATCTGCCCGGGCTATGTGGAAACGCCGATGACGGATGTCAATCCCTATCCCATGCCTTTTCTTGTCAAGGCCGACGCGGCTGCAAGAAAAATCATCAAGGCCGTATCCGAAGGAAAAATTTTTTACACTTTCCCGTGGCAGATGAAGATCGTCGGCAAAATCCTGAACATGCTGCCAGACAGGCTGCATGCCCTGCTGTTTTCGAGAGCGCCCAGAAAGCCCAGGATTCAGTAAAAAAAACCTTTCTCGATCAATTCATGGGTCAGCGCGAAATAGTCCTTTGCGCCCTGGCTCGAAGGCGCATGCGCGAAAACGTCCCTGCCATAGGCCGGGCTTTCGGCCAGACTCACGTTTTCCATGATACGGGTATCGGCCACCTTTTCGCCGAACTTTTCCTTGAGCTTGTCAAAGATCGAGAATGAAAGCTTGCGCCTGGAATCGAACCGGGTCAGCACGACCATGAAATCGAATCTGCGCCCGAATCTTCCCTGCAATACGTCGAGGAGCGCAACCACCTTCTGCACGCCCTGCATGGAAAGGAAATCGGCTGAAACCGGGATCAGCACCTTGTCCGAGGAAATGATGGCGTTCAGCGACAATATCCCCAGCATCGGGCAACAATCGATGAGGATGGGGACATTTTCCTTGGCAAGATGCTCCGAGAGGCCCTCCCTGAGCCGTGACGCCACGTTCCTCGTCTTGCCTGAAAGCGCATCGATCTTGGAAAGATCGGAGTGCGCAGGAATGACGCGCAAACCGGACGGGCGATACTGGACCAAATCGAGCAATGAGCGCTCGTCCCTGAAAAAGGAGGATATGCCGTTGGAAGTGGCCTGATCCACACCCAGGGAATGCGTCAGGTGGGCCTGGGGATCGAGGTCGATCGCAAGCGGGTTCCTTTCAAGCGCAGCGAGCGCCGAGGCAATGTTCAGGGTGCTCGTCGTTTTCCCGACGCCCCCTTTCTGATTGAAGACTGCTATGGTCGCCATGACCGCCATGATCCTGTGCAGATTGTGCTATCTTACCGGAATAGCGGTTTAGGTTGAACTCCCCGATGCCAGTTTTTCATACAAATTCATCATCTTTTCAGCCATGACGCCAGAATGCCATTGAGCGGCATAGCTTCTCGCCTGGACGCCGAGTGCGCGGCGCAACTGGCTGTCCGACAATACTTTTACCATGCTCCTGGCAAAACTTTCCGGGTCGTCTTCGGGCACAACCGAACCCGAACCCGGTTTCAGTATGTCGCAAGTCCCCATATGTGCAGTGGAAATGACAGGAAGCCCTGCGGCCATCGCCTCCAGGAGAACCAGCCCCTGTGTTTCAGTACGGGAAGCGAAGACGAAGGCATCCGCTGCGCTGTAGCAATCCTTCAGCTGTTTTTGCCTGTCCATGTATCCGATCAGCTTGACGTTTTCTCCAAGCCTCCATGCCCTGAGCTGCTTTTCTATGGACTTGAGCGCAGGGCCCTCGCCTGCAACGATCAGCAGAATGTCCTGAATTTCCTTCCTGGCATGGCGGACAGCCTGGAGAAGGAATTCGACGTTTTTCTCGAAGGCCACCCTGCCCACGAAAAGCGCAACAGGTGCCTTTTCCGCTATGCCGTGCCTTTTCCTAAATGCCTCCCTTTCCCCATTTATGAACATTTCCTCGGGTATTCCTGTGGGAATGATATGCATGGGCTTTTCGACGCCGTAATTTTTGAGCGTTTGCATCATGGCGGACGAGGGCACCACGATGGCATCGACGGCGTTGCACTGCGTCCTGGAAAAGCGCCTTGCGAGCCCGCGCATCCATGCTGCGGGAAGGAAAGGGACGTAATGATAGAGATATTCCTCGAAAAAGGTATGGTAGGTAACGACCGTGGGAAGACCCAGTTCCTTCGCCAGGGAAACGGCTGCATAGTGCGCAACGAATGGCGTCTGGATGTGGATGAGATCGAATTGCTTCTTCCCCAGATCCTGCGCAAGGCGCTTGATCGAGTCGGAGGCCATCATTCTGTCTTCCGGGTCGAACAACACCTTCCTGGAAGGAATCCGGATGATGTCTTCCTGCTCGAGCGAGTCGCTGTAGGCCGGCGCTATCAGGGTGACTTTGGCCCCCCTTTTTGCAAGTCCGTTGCGGAACGTCTCGATGGAAGTCGACACGCCGTTGACGCGAGGGAAATACACGTCGGATATCATCAGGATATTCATTTCCTGACTATATCAGCACCTTCATTGCATTTTTGTGACGGCTACTCCACCGTCACCGACTTGGCGAGATTCCTCGGCTTGTCCACGTCAGTTCCCTTCTGCAAGGCCGCGTGATAGGCGAGCAGCTGGAGCGGGATCGCGTGCAGGATCGGGCTCAGATATCCTGCGTGCTCCGCCATTCTGATGACGTGTACGGAAGCCTCTTCCATGAAATGGGAGTCTTCGTCGGCAACGACGTAGAGCTCGCCGCCTCTTGCCCGGACTTCCTGGAGGTTGGATTTGAGCTTCTCGAGCAGGACATCGCTCGGGGCGACTGCGACCACGGGCATGTTGCTGTCCACAAGGGCGAGCGGGCCATGCTTCAATTCCCCTGCAGGATAGGCTTCAGCATGGATATAGGATATTTCCTTGAGCTTCAGCGCCCCTTCGAGGGCGATCGGATAATGAATGCCCCGGGCGAGGAAAAGCGCATGGTGTTTTTCCGAGAATTTTTCCGCCCACCTGACGATCTGAGGTTCAATTTCAAGCGCATGGTTGACGGCATGGGGAAGACGCCTGAGCGATTCGATGTGCTCGGCTTCCTGCTCGATCGGAAGCCTTCCCTTGATTTTTGCGAGCGTCAGGGTGAACAGGAAAAGCGCCACAAGCTGCGTGGTGAAGGCTTTAGTCGACGCCACCCCGATCTCGGGTCCGGCCCTCGTCAGAAAGCGCAGTTTGGACTGCCTGATCAGCGCGCTCTCGTCGACGTTGCAAACCGAGAGCGTCTTCGTCTGCCCCCTGGCTTTGGCATGGTTGAGCGCGGCCAGGGTGTCGGCAGTTTCCCCCGACTGCGATATGGTGACGATCAGCGTATCCGGATTGCAAACGCTTTCCCTGTAGCGGTATTCGCTGGCGACCTCGGTCTGGCAGGGAATGCCGGCCAGGCTTTCGATCCAGTACTTCGCCACGAGCCCGGCATGGTAACTCGTTCCGCAGGCAATGATCGTGACGCTGTCGATCTCGCTGAGTATGCTTTCGCCATCAGGCCCGAAAAGCAGGGGGGAAAATCCCAGCTCGTTGATCGCCACGTCGATGGTATCCGCAATGGCCTTAGGCTGCTCGAAGATTTCCTTCTGCATGAAATGGCGGTATTTGCCGAGCTCGGTTGTTTCCGCGCTGAGCTCGCTGAGGTAAGCGTCGCGCTTTGCGACATGACCTTCCCTGTCGTAAATCTTGTGCTCGAAGAGGCCTATGTCGGCCACATCGCCGTCTTCCAGATAAACCATTTTCCTCGTCACGGGAAGAAGCGCGGAGGCGTCCGATGCGACGAAATTTTCTTCTATGCCCAGGCCCAGCAGCAGGGGGCTGCCTTCCCTCGCGCAAACCATCCTTTCCTGTGAGTCATGGCTCACTATCGCAATGGCGTAAGCGCCCTTGAGCTCCTTGACCGCAGAGCGGGTTGCGGCAAGAAGGTCTCGGCTTTCCCGGTAGTAATGGTGAACGAGGTGCGCGATCACCTCGGTATCGGTCTCGGACTCGAAATGATAGCCGAGCTTTTCGAGCTTCCTTCTGAGCTCGACGTGATTTTCTATGATGCCGTTGTGAACGACTGCAATTTCGTCCCTGCTGGCATGGGGATGGGCATTCCTTTCGGTGGGTGCGCCGTGGGTCGCCCAGCGGGTATGCGCTATGCCGATATTCCCCCTGACATTCCTGGACAGGGCCGCGAGCTCGCCCACCCTCCCTGCGCTCCTGATTCTGGACAATCCCCCGTTGATCACAGCCAGTCCGGCCGAATCATATCCCCTGTATTCAAGGCGCTTCAGCCCCTCTATCAGGATGGGTACCACATTTCTTTGCGCCACTGCGCCGACGATTCCGCACATGCTTTTATCCCTTTTTCACGGGCCTTTTCCAGTGTTCGACATGAACCTGCTTGCTTCTGGACAGCGTCAACCCCCCTTGCGGCGTATTCCGGGTGATTGTCGATCCAGCGCCTATCGTGGCGCCTTTTCCTACGGTAACGGGCGCAACCAGCTGCGTGTCGGATCCGATGAAGGCGTCGTCTTCGATCAGTGTCATGTGCTTGTTCGCGCCGTCGTAATTGCAGGTGATCGTTCCCGCACCGATATTGACGTTTTTTCCGATGTCCGCATCGCCGATATAACTCAGATGGTTCGCCTTGCTTTTGTTGCCCACCCTGCTGTTCTTGATTTCGACGAAGTTGCCGACATGGGCTTCTTCGCCGAGAACAGTGCCTGGCCTGATTCTGGCATAAGGGCCTATTCTGCAGTTCTTCGCGATGACAGCCCCCTCTATATGGCTGAAAGGCGCCACTTCCGTCCCGTCCTGAATTTCGGCGTTCCTCAGAACCGAATGGGCACCTATCCTGACCTTATTGCCGAGCTTCACTTCCCCCTCGAAAAGGCAGTTGATGTCGATATAGACGTCCATTCCGCAATCGAGGCTTCCCCTGATGTCGATTCTGGCCGGATCGGCGAGCCCCACCCCCTTTTTCATGAGTTCCCGGGCCCGCTCGGACTGGAAGGCTCTTTCCAGTTCGGCAAGCTGACTCCTGTCGTTGACCCCCCTCACTTCCCTGACGTCATCGGGCTGCACGGATTGGACCGGAATGCCGTCCCTGACTGCCATTTCCACGATGTCGGTGAGATAGTATTCCTGCTGCGCATTGTCGTTCCTCAATTGCGCTACCCAGGATTTCAGCATCTCGACCGGCGCGGCCATTATTCCCGTGTTCACTTCCCTGATCGCCTTTTCACCGGGAGCCGCATCCTTTTCCTCGACGATTCTTTCTATCTTGCCCATATCATCGCGCAGGATTCTTCCGTAGCCCTTGGGATTCTCAAGCTCGACCGTGAGCAGGGTCAGGCAATCGGGTTTTCCGAGCATTTTTTCCAGGGTGGAGGTCTTGATCAGCGGGACATCCCCGTAAAGTATCAGGGCCGATCCGGTTCCCTCCAGATGCGGTATGGCCGTCTGAACTGCATGTCCCGTGCCAAGCTGAGGCTCCTGTAGCGCAAAGGACAATTCGTCGCTTCCCAGCGCAGCAGGGACGGCTTCCCCGCCATGTCCGTAAACCACGCAGATGCGGTTCGGGTCGAGGCGCTTTGCGGCATTCACCACATGCGAAATCATCGGCATTCCCGCCAGCTTGTGCAACACCTTGGGAATGGACGAATACATCCTCGTTCCCTTTCCGGCTGCAAGTATGACAATGTTCAGGCTGGATTTCGACATAGCGTGCTATTATGGCATAGAGAAAGCCGGTAGTAAAAAAGGCAGCCAAAGCTGCCTTTTTTACATTGCTTTCAGCGTTTCTTTCTCAGTTTCTGGATCGCCGCAAGTTGAGCTATGGCCTCCGCCAGTTCGGCCTCGGCCCTTGCGAACTCGATGGCCGCGGATCTGTCCTTCATCGCCTCCTCGGCCCTCTGCTTCGCTTCAATGGCCTTCGCCTCGTCCAGATCTTCCCCCCTGATGGCGGAATCGGCCAGAACCGTCACCACGTCAGGCTGAACTTCGAGTATTCCTCCGGAAACGTAGACAAGCTCTTCTTCTTCGCTCATCGCCCGCTTCACCCTGACCGAGCCAGGCTTCAGCCTGGTCAGCATCGGCGCATGGCGGGGATAGACCCCTACCTCGCCCAATATCGAAGGCGCGGCGACAAATTCGGCCAATCCGGAAAAGAAGGTTTCTTCCGCGCTGACGATATCGACATGCATGGTCATTGCCATGGCTTCCCTCACTGTAAAGTCTTGGCTTTTTCCACAGCCTCTTCAATGGACCCGACCATGTAGAAAGCCTGTTCGGGAAGATCGTCGTATTCGCCATTCACGATGCCCTTGAAACCTGCCAGGGTATCCTTGAGCGGCACGTACTTTCCGGGGCTTCCAGTGAAGACTTCCGCAACGAAGAAAGGCTGACTCAGGAAGCGCTGGATCTTCCTTGCCCTTGCCACGATCAGCTTGTCTTCCGGAGAGAGCTCGTCCATGCCGAGAATCGCGATGATGTCTCTGAGCTCCTTGTAGCGCTGCAGCGTGTTCTGAACCGAGCGCGCGATGCTGTAGTGCTCCTCGCCGACAACCAGTGGATCGAGCTGGCGGGAAGTGGAATCGAGCGGGTCGACTGCGGGATAGATCCCGAGCTCGGCGACCTGGCGGGAAAGCACGACGGTTGCGTCAAGGTGCGAGAAAGTCGTCGCAGGAGAAGGATCGGTCAGGTCGTCCGCAGGAACATAAACGGCCTGGATGGAGGTGATCGACCCCGTCTTGGTGGACGTGATCCGCTCCTGCAGGCGCCCCATTTCTTCCGCAAGCGTAGGCTGATAACCCACCGCTGAAGGCATGCGCCCGAGAAGCGCCGACACTTCCGTTCCGGCCAGCGTGTAGCGGTAAATGTTGTCGACGAAGAAAAGGATGTCTCGGCCTTCGTCGCGGAAATATTCGGCCATGGTGAGGCCGGTCAGGGCCACGCGGAGGCGGTTTCCGGGAGGTTCGTTCATCTGTCCGTAAACGAGGGAAACCTTGTCGATGACGTTCGAATCCTTCATTTCATGGTAAAAGTCGTTGCCCTCGCGGGTACGCTCGCCCACGCCGGCGAAAACGGAATAGCCGGAATGTTCGGCTGCGATGTTGCGGATGAGCTCCATCATGTTGACGGTCTTGCCCACCCCTGCGCCGCCGAAAAGCCCAACCTTGCCGCCCTTCGCAAAGGGGCAGATCAGGTCGATCACCTTGATCCCGGTTTCGAGCAGTTCGGTCGAAGAAGAAAGGTCATCGAAGGCGGGCGCTTTTCTGTGGATTGACCAGCGCGCTTCGGCCTCGATTGCCCCGGCCTCGTCGATCGGGTTGCCGAGCACGTCCATGATCCGCCCGAGGGTCTTCTGCCCGACGGGAACGGAGATGGGGGCGCCGGTCCCGGTCACGCTCATTCCCCTGCGCAGCCCGTCGGTCGAGCCCAGCGCGATGGCGCGGACAATGCCGTCGCCGAGCTGCTGCTGCACTTCCATGGTCACATTGGCTTCGGTGATCAGCAGCGCGTCATAGACGCGGGGCATCCCATCCCTGGAAAACTCCACGTCCACCACCGCACCGATAATTTGTACGATTTTTCCCTGGCTCATCGTTATTCCCTAATCTAATAAAAAGCTTTATCCGACTGCAGCGGCACCTGCGCAGATTTCCGCAAGTTCCTTGGTAATCGCAGCCTGGCGAGTCTTGTTGTAAATCAGCTTGAGCTCCCCGATCACGTTTCCGGCATTGTCGGAAGCCGCCTTCATGGCCACCATCCTGGCGCTTTGCTCGGAAGCCATGTTTTCTGCGACGGCCTGGTAAATCAGCGCTTCGATATAGCGCCTCAAAACCAGATCGATCACGTTCTTGGCGTCAGGTTCGTAAATGTAGTCCCAGACCCCGTGAGCGCCTTCGAGTTTCTCGCTCTTCAGAGGGAGAAGCTGTTCCATCATCGCCTCCTGCTTCATCGTGTTGACGAACTTCGTGTAGAACACGTGGAGCGAATCGAGCCTGCCTTCCGCATAGGCGTCGAGCATCACCTTGACCGGGCCGATCAGCTTGTCGAGATGGGGCGTGTCGCCAAGCCCTGTCACGCTCGAAACGACATTCGCGCCCAGCCTCTGCAGGAATCCCAGACCCTTGTTTCCGATTGCGCAAGCATCGACCTGAACCCCTTCCTGCTCCCAGGCCCTCATTTTGCCGAGAACAAGCCTGAGCACATTGGTGTTCAATCCGCCGCACAGTCCCTTGTCCGAACTCACCACGATGATGCCAACGCGCTTCGAATTCCCGCGCTCCGACATGAAGGGGTGGGTGTACTCGGGGTGGGCGCGGCTCATGTGCGCAGCGACATTGCGCATTTTTTCGCCGTAAGGACGGGCCGTGCGCATCCTGTCCTGTGCCTTGCGCATCTTCGCCGCAGCGACCATTTCCATGGCCCGCGTGATCTTCTGGGTGTTCTGGACGCTCTTTATCTTCGTCCTAATCTCTTTCCCACCAGCCATGCTGACTCCTAGTAAACCGAGCTTTCCTTGAACTTGGCGATCGCATCACTAAGCGATTTCTCGGCATCGGGTTTCATGTCCTTGTCGGTCTCGATTTTTTCCATCAGGTCCGCATGGTTGGCTTTCATGTAGGCCTGAAGCGCGGATTCGAAAGCCAGGGCCTTCTTGACTTCCACGTCGTCGAGATAGCCCTTGTTGACGGCGAAAAGCGTCACCGCCATTTCGGAAATGCTCATTGGGCTGTACTGGGTTTGCTTCATCAGTTCGGTCACGAGCTTGCCACGCTCGAGCTGCTTCCTGGTGACTTCGTCCAGATCGGATGCGAATTGCGCGAAAGCCGCCAGCTCCCTGTATTGCGCGAGGGAAAGACGGATGCCGCCACCCAGCTTCTTGATGACCTTGGTTTGGGCTGCGCCGCCGACGCGGGAAACGGAAAGCCCCGCATTGATCGCAGGACGGATGCCGGCATTGAAAAGATCCGTCTCGAGGAAGATCTGCCCGTCGGTGATCGAAATCACGTTGGTCGGAACGAAGGCCGAGACGTCGCCGGCCTGAGTTTCGATGATGGGCAGCGCGGTCAATGAACCGGTTTTACCCTTGACTTCCCCGCCGGTCATCTTCTCGACATAGTCCGCGTTCACGCGGGATGCGCGCTCGAGGAGCCTCGAGTGCAGATAGAACACGTCGCCGGGATAGGCTTCGCGTCCGGGGGGACGGCGCAGAAGCAGAGAGATCTGGCGGTAGGCCCAGGCCTGCTTGGTCAGATCGTCGTAAACGATCAGCGCGTCTTCACCCCTGTCCCTGAAATATTCTCCCATCGTGCACCCGGAATAGGGGGCGATGTACTGCATCGCAGCGGATTCGGAAGCGGTCGCCGCAACGATGATGGTATGCTCCATCGCGCCGTGCTCTTCGAGCTTCCGGACCACGTTCGCGATCGAGGAGGCTTTCTGACCTATGGCGACATAGATGCAGATGACCCCGTTGCCCTTCTGGTTGATGATGGCATCGACGGCAACGGCCGTTTTCCCAGTCTGGCGGTCGCCGATGATCAATTCGCGCTGCCCGCGCCCGATCGGCACCATGGAGTCGATTGATTTGAGGCCGGTTCCCATGGGCTGATCGACCGATTGCCTCGCGATCACGCCGGGAGCGATCTTTTCTATGGGGGAGGAAAGCTTCGAAGCAATCGGACCTTTACCATCTATCGGCTGACCGAGCGCATTGACCACGCGCCCGACGAGTTCCGGCCCCACCGGGACTTCGAGGATCCTGCCCGTGCACTTGACGATGTCGCCCTCTGAGATATGGCCGTATTCGCCAAGAATGACCGCCCCCACGGAATCGCGCTCAAGGTTCAGCGCAAGCCCGAAAGTGTTGCCCGGGAATTCGAGCATTTCGCCCTGCATGGCGTCTCTGAGCCCGTGTATCCTGACGATGCCGTCTGTCACGGAAACGACCGTGCCCTGCGTGCGGACCTCGGTCGTCGTCGCAAGGCCCTCTATCTTGCTTTTTATCAGTTCACTGATTTCTGAAGCATTCAACTGCATGATAACTCCTATCTTGTAAGGGCGAATGCCATCGCCTGTAACTTGCCGCGCACCGACGCATCGATCACATCGTCACCGATCACGATCCTGACTCCGCCGATCAGCTCAGAGTCCACATCCGCGGTGGCCATGATCTTTTTCCCGAACTTGCCTTCCAGACCTTTCACCATGTCCTGGATCTGCGCCTTGGTCATGGGATACGCGGAAGTCAATTTCGCCTCGAGCACGCCGCCCTCTTCCGCCTTCATCGCTTCATACAGTTCGGCAATCTGCGGCAGCACGGAAAGACGCCCGTTGTGAATCAATTCCCTGACGAAATTCTTCCCCATTTCGTCGAGCTTTTTGCCGCAAACGGAAACAATCAGGGCCTCGATCCTGGAAGGGACGACATTCGGATCCTGAATGCAGAACTGCATCTGCGGATCCTGAACCACGGCCGAAAGATAAGCCAGCCTTTCCGACCAGTCGTTCAGGGCATTTTTTCCCTTGGCCAGACGGAAAACCGCCTCTGCGTAGGGTCTCGCTATGGTAACGATCTCCGCCATGACGGTCCTTTACAGTTCGCCCTGGATGGACTTGAGCAGTTCAGCATGCTTTGCGGCGTTCACTTCCTGGCGCAGGATCTTTTCCGCACCGGCCACGGCAAGCGCCGCCACCTGATCCCTCAGGGCTTCGCGCGCACGAAACACTTCCTGCTCGATTTCGGCCTTTGCGCCGGAGAGCAGGCGCTCTCCCTCTTCCTTGGCATCGGACTTCGCTTCGTCGATGATCTGCGCCGCGCGATGCTCAGCCTGGGCGATCACTTCAGCGGCCTTCTGCTTCGCCTCGTGCAGGATTTCGAGGGAGCGCTTGGTGGCAAGATCGAGCTCGGATTTGCCGCGCTCGCCGGCCGCCAGTCCGTCGGCGATGCGCTTCGCGCGTTCCCCCATGGCATTGGTGATGGGAGGCCAAATGTATTTCATGCAGAACCAGACGAACATGACGAACATGATCGTCTGGCCGAGAAGGGTTGCATTAATGTTCATGCAATATCTTTCTTCGGTTAATTCCCGCTTGCTTACTTGCCGGCCACTGCAAACAGGATGTACATGGAAATACCGACGGCAATCATCGGAACCGCGTCAACCAGACCCATGACGATGAAGAACTGGGTGCGCAGCATGGGGATCAGTTCGGGCTGGCGCGCTGCGCCTTCCAGAAAGCGTCCGCCCAGCACACCGATGCCGATGGCTGCGCCCAGCGCGCCCAAGCCCATCATGATCGCTCCGGCTACATAAAGAAGTGCTTGTGCCGTTTCCATTTGGTTTTTCTCCTGTATTTAAAAAGTTGAAGTGATAAAAAAATCAGTGATGTTCCTGATGGGCCATGTCGAGATAGACGATGGTCAGCGTCATGAATATGAAAGCCTGCAAGGTGACAATCAGGATGTGGAAAATCGCCCATGGCAGCGAAAGCGTCCATTGCAGCCAGAAAGGCAGGATCGCGATGAGGATGAAGATCATCTCCCCCGCATACATGTTCCCGAAAAGACGCAGTGCCAGCGAAATGGGCTTGGAAATCAGGTTCACGCCTTCCAGGAAAAGATTGGCCGGAAGACCGAACTTGCCGAAAGGCTGTAGTGTCAGCTCACCTATGAATCCGCCCAGTCCTTTGATTTTCACGCTGTAATATAGAACGAGCAGGAATACGCCGATCGACATGCCGAAAGTCGCATTCGGATCCGTCGTGGGCACCACCTTGAAGAAGGGAACGCCGAGCGCCATGGCGAGGTGGGGAACATAGTCCACGGGAATCAGATCCATCCAGTTCATCAGATAGATCCAGAAGAAGATCGTCAGCGCGAGCGGCGCGACCATGGTGTTCTTGCCCGAGAAAGAGCCTCTTACGCTGCTTTCGATGAACTCGACCACCCATTCTGCGAAATTGACGAGCCCTGTCGGAACGCCGGATGTGGCTTTCCTCGCCGCCCTGCCGAATATGAAGAGGAACACGGCCCCGAGCAGGAATGAAACGGAAACGGTGTCGACGTTGAGCGACCAGAAACCCATGGCATTCGCCTGTTCGGCATTCTGGGCGATACCCCAGGTTCCGTCCGGGAGATGGCCCCAGGTCAGGTGCTCGAGATGGTGCCTGATGTATTCTGACGATGTCAATGTTTCGCTAGCCATATTATTTTCCGTTTACCAGCAGCCTGGCACCCACCAGGCCAAACTGCGCTGCCACAAACCCCGCCAGGACATAAAGCGGAGCCAACCCAAAAAGCCTCAATCCTGCAGCCAAAAGCAGAACAACCACTGCGTAGCGCACCAGGCTCGAAAGATACATCGCTTTCAGTTGCCCCCCGGGATCGCGGCTTTCCGCGTCATTCCTCTCCCGCATATGCCAAGCCAGCATCAGCCCGTTGGCCAGCGATGCTGAAGCGCCGCACAATAGCGAATTGGCCGCAAGTGGATTATCTAGGAAGTAGGCTGCAGTGGCGCTTGTTATTGCGACGGTTGCTTGTATTCCCACCACATGGAATGCACTGTTCTTCATCGCGCCATCAGACAATCGCGAGGATGGTAGCAACGTTTTCATCCCCTGTCAAACAGCAATGATCAGTCCAGCCTGCCGAGTATCGTGTCGAGATGCTCGAGGCTCGTATATTCTATCGTGATCCGCCCGTTCCCCTTCTGGCCGTGACTGATTTTCACGCCCGTCCCGAGCCGCTCCGAGATTTCCTCCTGGAGCCTGATCACGTCCCTGTCCACTCTTTTTTCCCGCTTCTCCTTCTGCATGGACTGGACGAGCCGCTCCGCCTCCCTGACTGAATACTGCTTTTTAGCGATGAGATTGGCGGCCTCGACCTGTTCGGCATTGGCGAGGCTGAGCAAAGCCCTGGCATGCCCCATGTCTATTTTTCCCTGCATAAGGAGCTCCTGGACGGGATCGGTCAGGTTCAGGAGGCGCAGCAGGTTGCTCGTCGCACTTCTTGAATAACCCACTGCATCGGCCGCTTCCTGGTGGGTCATGCCGAATTCGTCGACCAGGCGCTGTATGCCCATGGCCTGTTCCAGCGGATTCAGCTCCTCCCGCTGGATGTTTTCGATGAGCGCCATGGAAAGCGCGGCTTCGTCCGGAACTTCCCTGATCAGGACGGGAACCTCTTCCAGGCCTGCAAGCTGGGAAGCGCGCCAGCGCCGCTCCCCTGCGATGATTTCGTATTGGCCTTCCCCGACCGGGCGGGCCAGAATGGGCTGCATCACCCCCTGCGACTTGATCGATTCCGCGAGATGCCTCAACGATTCCTCGTCCATCCTGCTTCTGGGTTGATATTTCCCGGGCCGAAGGTCCTTCACGGAAAGCTTGCGCATTTCTCCCGCCGATTCTTCTTCGCTCCCCAGCAGGGCCTCCAGCCCCCTGCCCAATCCCTTCAATTTCGTCATGTGTTTGCTCACCTTACGTTTTCTTCATGATGCCGGTTCAGGATTTCCCCGGCCAGCGTCAGATAGGCCGAGGCGCCCTTCGAATTCCTGTCGTGCACCAGCGCAGGAAGGCCGAAGCTCGGCGCTTCGGCAAGCCTGACATTGCGGGGTATGACGGTGCGATAGACTTTGTCTCCGAAATGCTGCTGAAGCTGGTCCGAAACCTGCTGGGCCAGCATGTTTCTCGGGTCGAACATGGTTCTCAAGAGCCCCTCGATCTCGAGACTGGGATTCAGCTTGGATCTCACCCGTTTGATTGTCTTGATCAGGTCGCTCAGCCCTTCCAGGGCGTAATATTCGCATTGCATCGGGATCATCACCGCATCGGCGGCGCAAAGTCCGTTGACAGTCAGAAGATTGAGCGCAGGGGGGCAGTCTATCAGGATGTAGTCGTAATCCGCCGAAACCTTTTCGAGCGCTTCCTTGAGCCTGACCTCCCGGTTGGGCAAATCGACGAGCTCGACTTCGGCGCCCGCCAATTCCCGGTTTGCCGGAATGAGGTCGTACCGAGCTGCGGGCGAGGCCATCCTGACTTCCTCGAGCGTGCGCTCCCGGAGCAGGAGATGATAGACCGTTTTCGCGAGGCCCCCCTTGTCTATGCCGCTGCCCATCGTGGCATTGCCCTGGGGATCCAGATCGACGAGCAACACCTTCTGCTTGGCTGCGGCGAGGCTCGCGCCCAGGTTGACTGTCGTGGTCGTTTTTCCCACACCGCCCTTTTGATTGGTGACTGCCAGTATCTTCGCCGCCATAGGCTACTCCAGTTTCATGATGACCAGATGCCGTTCCCCTTCCACCCCCGGCACCGAAAGAGGGATGATCTTCTCCACCTTGACGGGAGAAGGCAGTTTGGCAATCTCCTTCTCCGGGAATCGCCCCTTCATTGCGGCAAGGCACCCTCCCTTCGCGCAAAGAGGCGCTGCAAGCCTTGCAAATTCGCCCATTTCGGAAAATGCGCGGGATATCACCAGATCGAAATCGTTTTCCTTCAGGTTTTCAACCCTTTCGGCCATGACTTCGACATTGGAAAGCCCGAGCTCTATGGCAGTCTGCCGCAGGAATGCCGCCTTTTTTTTGTTGCTTTCGACCAGAACGACGTCCCAGTCCGGCCTGGCGATGGCGAGCACGACCCCGGGCAATCCCGCACCGCTTCCCACGTCCGCGCAGCGCTTCGCCTCAAGATGGGGAAGAACGGCGAGGCTGTCGAGCAGGTGGTAACTGACGATATTTTCCTTGCCCTGTATCGCAGTCAGATTATAAACCCTGTTCCACTTTTCGATCAGGTCAGCATAGGCGTGCAGTTTTTGCACTGCCAGGGCCGGCAATTCCAACCCGAGGATTGCCATTCCTTCTTCAAGCCTCATGCCGAAAGTTTTTCCTGACCCAGCGCAAAGCCACGTTTCTGGTGAACGAGCAGGAGCGATATGGCGGCGGGCGTGATGCCGGAAAGGCGGGCGGCCTGACCGACTGTTTCGGGCTTGTGGCGATTCAGGATCTGCTGGGTTTCCTTGGACAACCCCTTCACCGTTCCGTAATCGAGGTCGGCGGGAAGCGTGAGCGCCTCGTATTCGATCTGACGAGCGATCTCGGCTTCCTGGCGCTCGATGTAGCCGTGGTATTTCGCCTGGATTTCGACCTGGTCGGCGACTTCCCTGTCCCGAACCGATCGGCCCGAAACATCGAGGCTCATGAGTTTTTCATAATTCACGCCCGGCCGCCTCAGCAGCTCGTAAAGACTGTATTCTCGCTCGATCTGCTGCCCAAGGACGCGCTCGGCATCGGCAGGAGAAACCAGCCTGGGATTCACCCAGGTCGATTTCAGCCGTTCGGTCTCAAGCGCGATCATTTCACGTTTTTCGCAGAACCTTGCCCATCTCCTTTCGCCCACCAGACCCA
>JAJZVB010000105.1 GCA_021845885.1 Pseudomonadota bacterium | reverse complement strand
AGGAGCATCGTGGTGCTCGCCAAGGAAAAATTCGGTTTCCGCGAGCGGGAGATCCGTGCGCTCGAAGCCACCTTCGTTCCTTTCACCGCGCATACCCGGATGAGCGGGGTCAATCTCGGGGGAAGAAAGATCAGGAAAGGCGCGGTGGATGCCATAAGGAATCATATCCTGTCGCTGGGAGGGACGTTTCCCCGCGACGTGCAGGCCACCGTCGATGACGTCGCCAGACGCGGCAGCACTCCCCTCGTCGTGGCCGAGGACACGAGGGTCCTCGGCGTGGTGGAATTGAAGGACATCGTCAAGCACGGCATCAGGGAGCGTTTCGCGGAACTTCGCCGCATGGGCATCAAGACCATCATGATCACCGGAGACAACCGGCTCACTGCGGCGGCCATTGCGGCAGAAGCCGGCGTGGACGACTTTCTCGCGGAAGCCACCCCCGAGACGAAGCTCAAGCTGATCAGGGAGCACCAGTCCAAAGGCCAGCTCGTCGCCATGACGGGGGACGGCACCAACGACGCGCCCGCGCTCGCCCAGGCCGATGTCGCGGTGGCGATGAACACCGGAACCCAGGCCGCCAAGGAGGCGGGGAACATGGTGGATCTCGATTCCAATCCCACCAAGCTGATCGAGATCGTGGAAACCGGGAAGCAGATGCTGATGACGAGAGGGGCGCTGACCACCTTCTCGATCGCCAACGACGTTTCCAAGTACTTCGCCATCATCCCGGCAGCCTTCGTCTCGACCTATCCGGCCCTGGCTTCGCTCAACGTGATGCATCTTTCCACGCCTCATAGCGCCATCCTTTCAGCGGTGATTTTCAATGCACTGATCATCGTGGCCCTCATACCGCTCGCATTGCGCGGAGTGAAATACCGGCCGATCGGGGCTGCCGCGCTGCTCAGGAACAACCTCTTCGTCTATGGCATGGGCGGCATCATCGTGCCCTTCGTCGGCATCAAGGCGATCGACATGATGCTTGCCGGTTTGGGATGGATTTAGGGAGAATGTCATGTTGAAAGAAATCAGGCCGGCCCTGTCCAGCTTCCTGCTCCTGACCGTCGTCACGGGCGTCCTTTATCCGCTCGCAGTCACCGGAATTTCCCAGGCGATCATGCCGAATCAGGCGAACGGCAGTCTCGTCATGGAAAACGGGAAGGCGATAGGGTCAAGGCTCATAGGCCAGAATTTTTCCGATCCGAAATATTTCCGGGGCCGCCCGTCGGCGACGAGCCCCATGCCTTACAACGGCACGGCTTCCGGCGGATCGAACCTCGGGCCGACCAACCCGGCATTGATCGATGCGGTCAAGGCCAGAGTGAAGGCATTGAGGGATGCCGATCCCGGAAACACGGCCGCCATCCCGGTCGATCTCGTCACCGCGTCAGGAAGCGGCCTGGATCCTGAAATCAGCCCCGCCGCGGCGCAATACCAGATTCACAGGATCGCCAGAGTCCGGGGAATCGATCCTTCGAAATTGCGGCAGCTCGTCGCCCGATACACGGAAGAGCGCCAGTTCGGATTCCTGGGGGAGCCACGAGTGAACGTGCTCGAGCTGAACCTGGCGCTGGATGGCTTAAACTGATGATATGAACGATCAGCGCCCCAATCCCGACGAACTGCTCGAACGCGTGCAGCGGGAGGCGGAAAAAGCCAAAAGAGGCAAACTCAAGATATTCTTCGGCGCATCCGCCGGCGTCGGGAAAACCTATGCCATGCTTTCTTCGGCAAAACTGTTGAGGGCGCAGGGGCTGGATGTCGTCATAGGCGTGGCTGAAACGCACGGGAGGAGCGAAACGGAAGCGCTGCTCGAAGGGCAGGAAATTCTTCCCTTGAAGGAAATCGAATACAAGGGAAAAAAGCTTCCGGAATTCGATCTCGACGGGGCGTTGAAGCGACATCCCACGCTGATTCTGGTGGACGAGCTCGCGCATTCGAATGTTGCCGGCTCCCGTCATCCCAAGCGCTGGCAGGACGTGGAAGAGCTTCTTGCCGCCGGGATAGACGTGCACACCACGGTGAACGTCCAGCATCTCGAGAGCCTCAACGACATCGTCGGGGGAATCACCGGGATACGCATTTTCGAAACGCTTCCTGACAGGATATTCGAACACGCCGACGAAGTGGTCCTGGTCGACATCACGCCCGACGAACTGCTTCAGCGGCTGAAGGAAGGCAAAATCTATCTTCCCCAGCAGGCCGAACGCGCGATCATGAATTTCTTCCGCAAGGGGAACCTGATCGCGCTACGAGAGCTTGCCCTGAGGCGCACGGCGGACCGGGTCGACGACCAGATGCGCATCTACCGGCAGGAGCGCTCCATCCAGGCGCTCTGGCAAACCCGGGATTCCATCCTGGTTTGCGTCGGACCGAAACCGGGTTCCGAAAAAATCGTGAGAAGCGGAAGCAGGCTCGCCATGCAGCTCGGCGTGGAATGGCATGCCGTTTACATCGAAACGCCAGCGCTTCAGCGCCTCCCGGAAGAGGAAAGAAGGCGCATCCTCAGGACGCTCAAAATGGCCCAGGAGCTCGGGGCGAAAACGGCCACCCTTTCCGGGCAGGATGCTGCAATCGCCCTTGCCGATTACGCGCGCACCCACAATCTCGCCAGGATCATCGTCGGGAGGGATGTCCGCAGATTCTGGCGAAGATCCTTTGCAGAACGCATCGGCAGTCATTTTCCCGATGCGGACGTCATCCAGATTTCAGCAACTGAAGCGGGAAGAAAGAAGGGGGAAAAAAGAAGCTTCCAGGAACCTTTCTCCGTCGAACCCTATTTCTGGGCCACGGTCGCATGCGCGATTGCGACGGGCCTCGCGGCATTGCTTTTCCCCTATTTCGATCTCGCCAACATCGCCATGCTCTTCCTGCTCGACGTGGTGCTCGTCGCGCTGAAATACGGGCGAGGCCCGGCAGTGCTCGCTGCCTTTCTGAGCGTTGGATTCTACGATTTCTTTTTCGTCCCCCCGCGATTCTCCTTCGCGGTGAGCGACGTCCAATATCTGCTCACCTCTGCGGTCATGCTGATCGTCGCCCTCATCATCGGCCAGCTGACGGCAAACCTGAGATATCAGGCGAGAGTCGCCACCCACAGGGAATTGCGCCTCAGATCGCTCTACGAAATGGCGAGAGACCTTTCTTCGGTGCTCGTTCAGAGCGAAGTCGTGGAAATCAGCAGGAAATTCGTATCGGCGACCTTCGGGGTCAAGGCTGCGTTGCTGCTTGCCGATGAAAGCGAAAAGCTGCTCCAGGATCCGGCCTTCTCCGAAGCCGACCTGAGCATCGCCCAATGGTGCTACGACCACAACATGCCCGCGGGATTGACCACGGACACGCTCGCCGGGAGCAAAATGCTCTATCTTCCGCTTCAGGCGCCGATGCGCACGAGGGGTGTGCTTGCAGTCGAGCCGGAAAATGTCCGCTGGCTGATGGTCCCGGAGCAGAGAAGGCAATTGGATGGATTTTCCGCGCTGATCGCAACGGCCCTGGAACGCGTCCACTATATCGAGGTGGCGCAGCAGGCGCTGGTCAGAATCGAGTCCGAGCGTTTGAGGAATTCGGTGCTTTCCGCCCTTTCCCATGACCTCAGGACGCCGCTCACTTCCCTTTCGGACTTTGCAGAGTCCCTTGAAATGACCCGGCCCCCCCTGAGCCCTGAACAGAAGGAGATCGCCGAAGCCATAAAGGGTCAGGCCTTGCGCATGAGTTTTCTCGTCAACAACCTTCTGGAGATGGCAAGATTGCAGTCCGGTGAGGTCAAGCTGAAAAGGGAATGGCATTCCCTCGAGGAAGCCATCGGCAGCGCGCTCAAATCGAGGGAGCCATTGCTCGCTGACCATCAGGTCGAAGTTTCCCTGCCAGAAGGCTTTCCGCTTCTCGAATTCGATGCGACCCTGATCGAGAGGGTGTTCTGCAACCTGATCGAGAATGCGGCAAAATATACGCAAAAGGGGAGCCATATCAGGATAGAAGCGCGCATCGTCGAAGACGAGGCCCGCATTTCCGTTTCCGACAACGGTCCCGGGCTTGCGCCAGGCAGCGAGGAATCGATTTTCGAGAAATTCACCCGGGGGGAAAAGGAATCCGTCACGCCGGGAGTGGGGCTGGGCCTGGCGATATGCAAGGCCATCGTGGAAGCGCACGGGGGAAAGATCTGGGCCGAGAATCTGGACGCAGGGGGCGCTCGCTTCACCTTCACCCTGCCCTTGGGCATGCCCCCGGAGATCGATCCGGAGGAAGAGGAGTGATTTCGATCGTTCTGGTCGAGGACGACAGGCAAATCGGGCGTTTCGTGAAAACCGTGCTCGAGTCGGAAGGCTATCATGTGTTCGAAGCCGAGAACGGAAAGCGCCCATTACCTGCGCATTTACATGGGCCAGCTGCGCCACAAACTGGAAAAGGACCCTGTGAGCCCCCGCTTCCTGCTGACGGAAACAGGGGTGGGCTACAGGCTTGCCGCCGAATGAATTGGAGATCGACATGAATGAAGCCATCCTTGAATCCTTGCTGACCTGTCCGCATTGCGGGTTCTCGAAAGTCGAGACCATGCCTGTGGACGCGTGCCTCTATTTTTACGAATGCACGAACTGCAAGGCCATGCTGAAGCCCAAACCCGGGGACTGCTGCGTCTTCTGCTCCTACGGCTCGGTCAAATGCCCGCCGATCCAGATGCAAGGCTGTTGCTGCTGAACAGGCCGCCTTCCAGCAGGTATTCGAGCAATTCTCCGACCGGGCGGATGGCTGCCCCGAAAGGAAGGCTTTCCGAACCTCTGAAGAACAATCCCTTTTTGATGTCTCCCCTGAGCGCTGCGGCAAGCTGGGCATCGATGCAGAATTGCCCGGTTCTCGCATTGCCGTCCCGCAGCCCGCAATGCAGCAGGCAGTGGAGGCCCGAAGCGCATCGCCCCCTGTCGGATTTCGCGCAGCTCTGCAGCCTGTTTTCCCTTTCCAGGTAGTTCTTCAGCCAGGGCGTGATCACCGCTCGCGCAGGCAGTCCGGCGACGCTCATGAAGGTGACGATGTCTTCAGGTTTCGCTTCGGCCAGGACCTTCTTGAAATTGGGATGGGCATCGCCTTCCAGGGTGACGGCGAAAGGCGTGCCGATCTGGACTGCTGATGCGCCGAGCTTCAGAAGTTCCATGATCTTCTCGTGGGTATTGATGCCCCCGGCCGGAATGATGGGGATGGGCTCGATTTCCAGTTCCCTGAACAATTGAAGCACTTCCTCGATCACTCTTTGGAAATCGAAACGGGGATCGCTGATTTCTTCAGGTTTGGGCGCGCCGAGGTGGCCGCCGGCATAGCGCGGATGCTCGATCACGATGGCGTCCGGCAGGCGGTTCTTTCTCAGCCATTTCTTCAGCACGAGATTCACGCCGCGAGCATCCGAAAGTATCGGGATCAGGGCGACCTCCGGAAAATCGGCTGCGAGATCGGGCAAATCGAAGGGGAGCCCCGCGCCCATCACGATCGCCTGCGCGCCGCTGCGACATGCCTGTCGGACGAGAGAGGCATGTTCCGTGACGGCCTTCATGACGTTCACTGCGACCAGGCCACGTCCTTCAGCGAGCTCGAGGGCGGAACGGATTTCACGGTCCAAAGCGATCAGGTTGACCTCGTCAAGGACGGATTTTTCCCTGAAGGCGGAGCGTCTCATCAGGTCGGGATGGTGATGGCGCAAATCGATGCTGGCGATGGTGCCCATTGCGCCCATTGATGCCACCGTCCCCGCCAGGCGATGCGCGGAAACCCCGACCCCCATACCGCCCTGGACAATGGGAAGCAGTTTTTTCCCCTTAAGAAAGAAGGGTGGCAGAGAACAGTTGATCATATTGTTCATCATCGTATGCTGATGGGCCAGCATAGGCCGGATCGAAAAGCTTGTTTTTGATCTGGATCAAGCAATCATTGCTTGCAGAACTGTATATAAGATTATTATAAGATTTTGCTGGAATAATGCGGGCAATTGGTCGAAATGCGATCAAGGGCAAACTGGAATTGAGCTCAGCCTTGCAAGAACGCAGAAGAAAAAAATTGCTCGCCTTGATCGGCATGATTTTCCTCTCGAAGAGCGCCTTTGCTTCAGGCGATTCATCGCCGGACTGGCTGTTCCAAACCCAGAATTCTCAGCCGCACTGGGCTTCCATGCTCGGCGTTCCATCCACCGGCTTGACCCAGGGTTTTCGCTATCACTACACCACGCAATATCTCGGGAACGGGACCAAGGTCAGAAATTACGGCAGCAACAAGGGCCTCGAGCTCATTTTGAGCGACAATTTCCAGGCGCAGATCGGTGTTCCCGCCTATATCGACAAGGAAGCGCAGAAATCGTCGAGCAGCGGCTGGGGCGACGAGGCCGTGCTGGGCAAGTACCGGCTCCTCTCCGAAAACGAAAAAAGCGGCAATTACGTTGTCAGCGGTTCGCTCGGGCTGAGCCTCCCGACAGGAAGCCCCGGCTTCACTTCCCGCAGCACGATATTCACGCCCATCCTGGCCGCCGGAAAAGGATGGGGAACCCGGCAGCAGGGAATCGACGTTCAAAGCCTGATTTCCTTCAGTATTCCCGATCATAATCTTTCGACCCTCGGCATGCCTGTTTCATGGAACACGGGTTTGCAAGCCCATGTGCTGCGTCATTTCTGGCCTGAAATCGAGGCGAATTATACACACTGGAACAAGGGACCTTACGACGGCAAAAACCAGCTTCTGGTGACCTACGGCGTCGTTTTCGACTACAGGATCATGGACAGGGAAAAGATAACCCTGGGCATAGGCTATCAGGAACCGAAAGGAACGCGCTTCAGCACTTTCGGCAGGGAATGGATCTCCATGATGAAGCTTTCTTTCTAGCGGGAATCACACCCAGTCAAGAATGACGGGATCTTTCCTGGAGACTGAAGGCGTTTCCCCGGAAGGCCTGCCCACCACGATCGGCGCCACCGCGTTGAATTCGCCGGGAATGCCGAGCTCGGCCTTCACTTCCGGCATGTTCAGCGCGCCAACGGAAGA
>JAJZVB010000104.1 GCA_021845885.1 Pseudomonadota bacterium | reverse complement strand
CTGATCTTTCAAGACCAGGCACCATTGATTGTGACAAGGTGACGGGTTTTTATCAACAATTTCGATGAAATGTAAATTTGCATTCGGTAATGAATGAATATAAGGTAAGGAAGTAATGAAAACCTTACCTGGGGTATTGAATGACTGCCATCGCGAAAATTACAGCCAAGGGGCAAACCACCATCCCTCGGGAAATTCGTACCGCCCTCAATGTCAAGCCCGTTGATATGCTGGTATGGGAAATTGGCAAAATGGATCGGCACAGGTGAGGCGGGTGCAGCCGCTCGACCTGGATTACTTGCGGGCGCTTGAAGGAATTCTGAGCGAATGGGGCGGAACGGAAGATGAAGAAGCCTACCGAGACCTTTGATCAGTTCGATGTTGTCAGGGTACCTTTCTCCCGTTCACGGACACGAGCGCGGCGAAAAACAGGCCAGCCCTCGTGCTTTCCGATGCCGCGCTTTTCAACGACCTGATCGGGCATTCGGTCATGGCAATGATCACATCAAAAGGGAACGATCCATGGCCCTTTGATTGTGAAATTCGAAATTTGAAGGACGCCGGGCTTCCTGCGCCTTCGAAAGTTCGCTTCAAGCTGTTTACGCTGGATCACCGGTTGGTGAGAGGGAAAATCGGTCGGCTCGATTTCGAGGACAGTAGACTTGTATCTGCAGCGATTGCCGGGATGCTGCAATGCGGGGAATACGGCGCTGCCTGCGCAGCGCCGTGATTTCGATCAGAGATCGTTGAGGACGTGCTCCCTGGCTTTCTTCGCTTCGTCTTCGGTGATCAGGCCTTTGTCTTGCAGATCCTTGATTTCCTGAAGGCGCTGTTCGACTGTTTTCGACATTCTCGCAGGCATGCTGTATTGAGGCGCGCTTCCTTGCTGGGCTTCGGGCGAATTCTGTCCGCAGTCGAGCTTGGCCCTGAGCCCGACTTCGATGATTTTCGAATTGACGGTTTTCGTATAGTCAGAGCAACCCGCCTTCTTGAGCGTCACCTTGCCGTAGAAGGATTCCTTGTCCTTGGGATACTGGTTCGGGAAAACGGCTTTCTGGTCGAGCTTCAGCGGAGTCGTTCCGACTTTTTCGCCCATCACGTAGACGTCCGCTCCAGAAGGCAGGGATTCGATCTTGATGGGATTGTTGGCTGTGGATTGAAACAGATTCCCGAGATCGTTGCTCACGCCGTCCATGGAAGAACAACCCGCTGCGAGCAGAAGTGGAAAAAGCGCAAGCGCCTTTCCGGAACGCTTCAAAAACATGACTCCTCCGATTCACATGGCGAAAAAATCGAGCGTATCGCGAACGCCCACCAGGCGTCAAGTTTTCCTGAAGACCATTCTGCCTTCGCTGCAATCCACGACGATCGTGTCTTTCGGAACGAATTTCCCTTCCAGTATCGCGCGGGACAATGGATTCACAATGTCCGTCTGGATTTCGCGCTTCAAGGGTCTTGCGCCGTAGACGGGATCGAAGCCTGCCTTGCCGATTTCGAGAAGCGCATCACTCGTGACCTCGAGCTTCATTTCCAATTTTTCCAGGCGCGCCGAAAGGTTCTTGAGCTGGATTTTAGCGATCGATGCGATGTCCTTTTCGGAAAGCGCGTGGAACACCACGACTTCGTCTATCCTGTTGATGAATTCGGGCCTGAAATAGGTTTTCACTTCGGAAAGCACGGCAAGCTTGATCACGCCATAATCGTCCCCTGACATCGCCTGAATGTTCTGCGAACCGAGATTGGAGGTCATCACGATGACGGTGTTCTTGAAGTCGACCGTCCTGCCCTGGCCGTCCGTCATCCTGCCGTCGTCTAGAACCTGGAGCAGCACGTTGAAGACATCGGGATGGGCCTTTTCGACTTCGTCGAGCAGGATCACGGCATAGGGCTTCCTTCTGACCAGTTCGGTGAGATAGCCGCCTTCCTCATACCCGACGTAACCCGGAGGCGCGCCGATGAGTCTTGCCACGGAATGCTTTTCCATGAATTCCGACATGTCCACCCGGATCAGGTGGTCTTCCGAATCGAAAAGGAATTCGGCCAATGTCTTGCAAAGCTCGGTCTTGCCTACGCCTGTGGGGCCCAGGAAAAGGAAGGAGCCATAAGGCTTGTTGGGGTCGGATAGCCCCGCGCGCGAGCGCCTGATGGCGTCCGAAACGAGTCTCACCGCCTCAATCTGCCCCACCACGCGCCTGTGCAGATAATCTTCCATGGCGAGCAGCTTTTCGCGCTCGCCCTGCATCATCCTGGAAACCGGGATGCCTGTTGCGCGGGATACGACTTCTGCAATCTCCTCGGCGCCAACCTGGGTTCTGAGCAGCCTGTTGGGCGTCTGTTCCTCGCCCGCCCTTTCCGCGGCCTTCAGTTGCGCTTCGAGCTGGGGGAGTTTTCCATATTGCAATTCCGCGACGCGGTCGAGCTTGCCTTCCCTCTGGAATTTGGCAATGTCGATCCTGAGCTTGTCGATTTCCTCCTTGATATGAACGGCGCCCTGAACCTTCGATTTCTCGGCCTTCCAAATTTCATCGAGATCGGCGTATTCGCGCCCGAGCCGTTCGAGTTCGTCCTCGATCAGCTGGAGCCGTTTTCTGGAAGCCTCGTCCTTTTCCTTCTTTACCGCCTCGCGTTCGATCTTGAGCTGGATGACGCGCCTGTCCAGCCTGTCCATGACTTCAGGCTTCGAGTCGATTTCCATCTTGATCCTGGCCGCGGCTTCGTCGATGAGATCGATCGCCTTGTCCGGAAGGAACCTGTCCGTGATGTAGCGATGGGAAAGCTCCGCAGCCGCCACGATGGCCGGGTCGGTGATTTCGACGCCATGGTGCAGTTCGTATCTTTCCTGCAATCCTCTCAGGATCGCTATGGTATCCTCGACGGAAGGCTCGTCCACCATCACCTTCTGGAACCTTCTTTCCAGCGCAGCATCCTTTTCGATGTATTTTCGGTATTCGTCGAGCGTCGTGGCGCCCACGCAATGCAGTTCCCCGCGGGCGAGCGAAGGCTTCAGCATGTTGCCGGCATCGATCGCTCCTTCGGCCTTTCCTGCGCCGACCATGGTATGGATTTCGTCGATGAAGAGGATGATTTTCCCTTCTTCCTGGGCGACTTCCTTGAGGACGGCTTTCAATCTTTCCTCGAATTCCCCTCGGTATTTCGCTCCTGCCAGGAGGGCGGCCATGTCGAGGGAAAGTATGCGCTTGTCTTTCAGCGAATCGGGCACCTCATTGTTGACGATGCGCTGGGCAAGTCCTTCGACGATGGCGGTTTTCCCGACGCCGGGTTCGCCGATGAGGACGGGATTGTTCTTCGTGCGCCTTTGCAATACCTGTATGGTGCGGCGGATTTCATCGTCGCGCCCTATCACGGGATCGAGTTTGCCGCTTCTTGCCCGCTCGGTGAGGTCGAGCGTATATTTCTTGAGCGATTCGCGCGCCGCCTCGGCATCCGAGCTCGACACGCTTTCCCCGCCGCGCAGGGCGGAAATGACCTGCTCCAGTCCTTCCTTTTTCACCCCGTATTGCTTCAGCAATTGGCCTGTTTCCCCCCTGTCCTGGGTGAGCGCAAGCAGGAAAAGTTCTGAGGCGACATACTGGTCCCCTCGCGTCGAGGCCTCCTTTTCTGTCAGGTTGAGCAGATTCGAAAGCTCTCTCGATATCGAAATTTCTCCGCCGTGACCCTCGACCTTCGGCAATCTGTCCAGGCTTTTCTTCAGCGCCTCCTTCAAGGGCTGAAGATTGATCCCGATCCTGGAAAGGATCGAAGCTGTCGTACCATTCTGCTGTTCGAGCAGGGCGAGCAGCAGATGTTGCGGCTCGATGTACTGGTTGTCTAGCCCGATTGCGATGCTTTGCGCATCATTCAATGCTTCCTGGAATAGCGTCGTGAGTTTGTCCAATCGCATGATTTGTCCTTGCGTGTTTTGATATGTCATCCATATGAGGCTGCATTCTCCAAATTCAACTTATTTGCAATCTTCATTCCTTCGGTTGTCCCATACCCAAGTAATTTACTCATAAATACAGCAGCTTATTGCGCACCAAATCAGTGCATATATCTTGATATTTACTGAGAATCAATTCATGATTATGAAATAATCGTGTGATAGCAGGGGCTTGTACTCGCCGGTTATAACAAACTTAATTAAATCAATTGGGTAGGGGGTTGCATGATGAAGTGGAAAGTTTTGCCTGCATTGCTCTTTATGATGGCTTGCCAGATGGTGATGGCTGAGAACGAAGATGAAAAGGAAGGCGAGCCGCCCATTCCTGAAGTGCATGCGCTCAGCATGAATGTCGGCATTGCATCGCAATATGTCTACAGGGGGCTTGCCCAGACCAACGGCAATCCGGCGATCCAGGGGGGGATCGATTATGTATACAAGGGTTCTTTTTATGTCGGGACCTGGCTATCCAGTTCCAGTTATTACAGCGACTACATGAACGGCGCGAGCTCGAGCCTCGAAGTCGACGGCTATGCGGGATTCAAGGGGAAATTCATGAAGGACTGGAATTACGACGTGGGTTTCCTCCATTACGATTTTCCAGGAACCTATCCCGCCGCATCCTTGGCCGCCGCGAATCTGGTGAAGCCGAATTCCAACGAGGTATACGGCGCCCTGGGCTACAAGTGGGCATATGTGAAATATTCCCGCTCGACCGGTACGCTTTTCGGTATCCCGGGTTCTTCTGGAACCTATTATCTCGAAGCGAACGGCGACATCCCGCTGTGGAAATCCGGACTCACGCTTTCTCTGCATGCGGGGAGGCAGTCTTTCAAGGGGTCTTCGCCTGCCGGCATAGCGAACGACAGCCTCTTTTCCTATACCGATTATCGGGTAGGCATCAGCAAAGATATTCACAAATACATACTTTCGCTGGCTGCAACGACCTCCAATGCAGGTTCTGCCTATACGAACCTTTACGGCAAGAATGTGGGCTCCGGGTGTGTAGTGGCTTCCGTCTACCGGGAGTTCTGATCCTTTAGGTGGGCCGCGGTTGCAGTGCGGCCCTTCCAGGCTTAAAATCCAATTGTGTTTAAGTATTAGAAAATTATAATATACATAATATTGGGAAAATCGGCGTGGCCTATAATGGGGTAGGATTGCATTCCCTTGCAAGCTGATTACAACAATGGAGGATCGTCATGGCGCATATCGTCATTCTTGGAGCAGGGACGGGGGGCATGCCGGCCGCCTATGAGATCAAGGAAGCAGTCGGCAAGGGACACAAGGTCACCGTCATCAATGCCTCCGACAAATTCCAGTTCGTCCCATCCAATCCCTGGGTTGCGGTAGGCTGGAGAAACAGGGAGGACATCACTTTCGAGATCAGGCCCTATCTCGAGAAAAAGGGCATCGATTTCATCGCGCAATCCGTGACGAAAATCGACGCCGAAGCGAACAGGATGCATCTCGCCAACGGGGAAGTGGTCGATTACGATTACCTCGTCATCACGACGGGCCCGAAACTGGCTTTCGACGAGGTCGAGGGATCCGGTCCCCACAACGGCTACACCCAGTCCGTGTGCACGGTCGATCACGCCGAGAAGGCCAATGAAGCCTACAAAAAATTCGTCGAGGAACCCGGCCCTGCCATCGTCGGGGCCATGGCCGGCGCGAGCTGTTTCGGACCGGCCTACGAGTTCGCCTTCATACTCGATGCCGATCTCAGGAAGCGCAAGATCAGGGACAAGGTTCCGATGACTTTCGTGACTTCCGAACCCTATATCGGGCACATGGGGCTGGCAGGCGTGGGCGATTCCAAAGGCATGCTCGAGTCCGATCTGAGAGCCAAGCACATCAAGTGGATCGCCAATGCCAGGGTGACCAAGGTCGAACCTGGGAAAATGTTCGTTTCCGAGCATAATGAAAAAGGCGAGGTGATCAAGGAGCACGAGCTTCCCTTCAAATATTCGATGATGCTCCCCGCCTTCAAGGGCGTGGATGCCGTGGCGAACGTGGAAGGACTTTGCAATCCGCGCGGATTCGTGATCATCGACGAATTCCAGAGAAGCAGGAAATACAAGAACATTTATTCCGCCGGGGTTTGCGTGGCGATTCCGCCTGTCGAAGTCACGCCCGTTCCAACCGGCGCGCCGAAAACCGGTTTCATGATCGAAACCATGGTCACGGCAATCGCCCGCAATATCCGGGACGAGCTGGCGGGTAAGGCCCCTTCCGAATCGGGAACATGGAATGCCATCTGCCTCGCCGACATGGGCGACACGGGGGCGGCTTTCGTCGCCATTCCCCAGATCGGGCCCAGGAACGTGAACTGGTACAAGAAGGGCAAATGGGTGCATCTGGCGAAAATCGCATTCGAGAAATATTTCATACGCAAAATGAAGAAAGGTACTTCCGAGCCCATTTACGAAAAGTACATCTTGTCGAAGCTGGGCATAGAAAGGCTGAAATGAAAAAAGCCCCGCAAGGGGCTTTGGCGCGGAAAAAGATCCTTGCCGATATCGAGGCAGCCAAAAACGGGGGTGATCGGGTAAAATAGGTCCCATGGATCTGTACAGGGCGGTTGAAAACGATGTGTCGAAGGCGCTGGAGGAAGATGTCGGCTCCGGTGACGCCACTGCGAACCTCATTCCTGAAGCAGCCCTTGCGCATGCGACGGTGATCAGCCGGGAGCATGCCGTGCTTTGCGGCATTCCCTGGTTCGAAGCCTGTTTCAGGAAGTGTGACCCTTCTGTCGAGATCGTCTGGCATTTCAGGGAAGGGGATGAAATCGAGGGTCCCCTTTGCTCTGTCCATGGCAATGCAAGGGCGCTGCTTACCGCGGAAAGAAGCGCGCTCAATTTCCTTCAGCTCCTTTCGGGCATCGCCACGAAAACCAGAAAATTCGTGAAAGCGGTCTCCGGCACGAAAGCGCAGGTCATGGACACCCGGAAGACGATTCCCGGCCTCAGATATGCCGAAAAATACGCAGTCAGGGCAGGGGGGGGGCATAACCAGAGGATGGGGCTTTATGACGCCATCCTCATCAAGGAAAACCACATTTTGGCAGCTGGCGGCGTGAAGGCTGCGATGATGGCGGCTTCGAATTCTTCTCTTCCCGTCCAGATCGAGGTGGAAAACATGAATGAGCTCGCTGATGCGCTCGAAGCCGGCGCCAGGCTGATTCTCCTGGACAATTTCAACATCGACGGACTGAAGCGGGCGGTGGAGTTCGCGGCCG
>JAJZVB010000103.1 GCA_021845885.1 Pseudomonadota bacterium | reverse complement strand
AAAGGCGACGCGACCGCCCATCGTCAATGAGGCCGCCAACGGACTGCAGAACATTCCCGGAGCGGTCGCCATGGCGCGCACCATGGATCCCAACTCGGCTACCGCCCAGTTTTTCATCAACGTGAACGACAACAGGAGCCTCAACTATATCGATTCCTCACCGGAACGGATCGGTTATTGCGTTTTCGGCAGGGTGGTGAAGGGCATGGACGTGGTCAACAAGATCGCCGATCTTCCCACCGGACCTGGCGGCTCTTTCGAGTCCGACGTGCCTGAGAAGGCCGTCGTCATTCAGAGCATCGCCATGATTTCAAATAACAATAAAGGAAAACCATGATCAAGCTCCATACCAGTCACGGCGTCATTTCCATCGAACTCGATTTCGAAAAGGCGCCTGTCACCTGCGACAATTTCGTTTCCTATGTCCGGAGCGGATTTTACGACAACACCGTTTTTCATCGCGTGATCGGCGGATTCATGATCCAGGGCGGGGGTTTCGAGCCGGGGATGAAACAGAAGAAAACATTGGCGCCGATCAAGAACGAGGCGGACAACGGCATGAAGAACGAGGCCTATACCATTGCCATGGCCAGGACCCCCGACCCCCATTCGGCGACGAGCCAATTCTTCATCAATCTCGTCGACAACGATTTTCTGGATTATTCTTCTCCCACGCCTCAGGGATATGGCTACTGCGTTTTCGGGAAGGTGGTTGAAGGCGCCGAGATCGTCTCGCAGATCGGAAAGTTGAATACGACAAGCCGGGCAGGGCACAGGGATGTCCCGGTCGAGGATGCCGTCATCACCAAAGCTGAAGTGTGCTGAAAGCCGGGTGGATCGCGCGATTTTCATTTCGGACATCCATCTTTCCGAAAACGAAAAGGGGGTTTCGGCCCTTTTTTTGAGCTTCATGGGAAATCAGGCGTCGAGCGCATCGAGGCTTTACATTCTCGGCGATCTTTTCGATGCCTGGGCGGGCGACGACGATCTCGACGACCCTTTCAACAGGAAGGTGGTTGAAAGCCTCGAAAGGCTTGTCAAGAAGGGTGTCCGCCTTCACGTCATGCACGGCAACAGGGATTTCCTGCTGGGAAGAAGTTTCTTCGAGCGGGCGGGTGCCGTGCACCTGCCCGATCCCTATCTGATCGACCTGAATGGCGAGAAAACCTTGCTCACCCATGGCGACATGCTTTGCACGGCGGACGCCGAATATCAGGCATTCAGGAAGGAAGTCCGGGACGAATCCTGGCAGTCTGATTTCTTGATGCAGCCGCTTTTCATGCGTAAGGAAGTCATTTCGAGATTGAGGGAAAAAAGCGAGGAAAAGAAGCAGGAGAAGTCGATGGAGATCATGGATGTCGATCAGGAAGCGGTCGAGTCCCTGATGCGGAAATACGATTGTTCCCGGCTGATTCACGGTCATACCCATAGGCCGGCAAGGCATCAGTTCCTCATGGGCGCGCTTTCCTGCGAGCGCTGGGTGCTCGGGGACTGGCGCGAAAGCAGCGCGCTCTGCCTCCAAGGCGAAGACGGAAAGCTGGATTTCGTGGATGCCGCCAATAGGTGAGCGTTTTTATCGACATTGTTCGGAACGTCATCTTTGACTAAAATAGGGGCACCCATAATCAATCAGGAGAAGAAATGGAACACACCCTGCCCCAACTGCCGTATGCGATGGATGCCCTGGCTCCCCACATTTCGAAGGAAACCCTGGAATACCACTACGGCAAGCATCATCAGACCTACGTGACGAACCTCAACAACCTCGTCAAGGGAACCGAATTCGAAAACCTTTCGCTCGAAGACATCATCATGAAGTCTTCCGGAGGCCTGTTCAACAATGCGGCCCAGATCTGGAATCATACCTTCTACTGGAATTGCCTCTCGCCCAATGGCGGCGGAGAACCAGGAGGGGCGCTGGCCAGCGCGATCAATGCCAAATTCGGATCGTTCGATGAATTCAAGAAGCAGTTTTCGCAGACTTCGATCACGACCTTCGGTTCGGGTTGGGGATGGCTGGTGAAAAATCCTGATGGATCGGTCGAACTCATGAGCACGAGCAATGCCGGAACCCCCATGACTTCGGGAAAGACTGCGCTGCTGACCTGCGACGTATGGGAGCATGCCTACTATATCGACTATCGCAATCGCCGCCCGGATTACGTCGGCGCTTTCTGGAACCTCGTCAACTGGGACTTCGTTTCCAGGAATTTCGGCTGAACGCCAGCGAAGAAAAAGCCGGAAGAAGTCAGTCTGGCTTTTTCTTCGCGATTGTGCTAAATTCGACAAAGGCAAATGGGTTTATCTTGAAAGGGCAAACTGCCAGCAATGGCAGGACGCAAAGTCTCCGGTCCGGATTTCCGGATAGCGGGATTACCGGGAGGATGTCATGAGCATTTCGAGTCTTGGCTTATATCCGCAGATCGCGGGCGAAGCTTCATTTCCCGACGCCGGGCAACAGGCGAAGGGTGCGCTTGCCCAGGCGAGCTACCAGTCCAGCCTTTCCGATTACGGTCAGATCCAGAATTCGCTTGACAGCCTGCAATCTTCCCTGGGCGTTCAATCGGCAGGTCTTTCAACCCAAGCCCCGGCAAGACCCCGGTCGGGCTACGCGCCTCAGGAAAGCCAGCTTTTCCAGAATCCGCCGCAAGCCGGTTCGTCCGCTTCCCAGATCACTCAGGCTGTTCAGTCTTTCGTGACAGCCTACAATGCCAGTGGTTCGGGCCTGACCGCAAAGGATTCGCAGAAGCTGGCCAGCATAGGCATCGCAACGAATTCAAGCGGAAAGTTGTCGCTCGACAATCAGGCCTTCCGGAATGCGCTCATCTCCCAGCCCGGGAAGGTTGCCCAGGTTTTTTCGTCGATCGCCGATTCCGTCAGGCAGGAGCAGGCTCTCGCTGCCCAGGTTCAACCGAATGCCGCCCAGTCGTCCGGGAGTCCAGGGCAGGCGCAGTTCGCCTCCCAGCCCTCGAGCACAACCCCGCATCCTGCCCCGAAGGTGGAAAACCTGGTCGCGCCCAGCCTCGCCGCGCAATACAGCATCATATCCAAGCTGGGCTGACGAAGCCGCTTTCATCCCGATCCCGCCATTACGCGACAGAAAGCGGACGAGAATGGCGCGCCCGTCAAAACAAACCGAAACCGGCGGGAATCTCGATGCCAGGGTCAGGCTGGAGCAGTTGAGGTTTTACGCGGAAAACCATCTTCACGATCTGTATCTTATCCCGATCATCGCCGGGACAGTGGGGGTTGTTTTGTCCCTGTGGGTCCCCCTGGGATGGGTGATCGCCTGGATTTTCGCGGACTCCCTGCTTGTGGTGGCCTACAGCATGCTCTGTTCGCGCTTCCTGAAGCAGCAGGGAGACGAACCACGCTGGGTCATGCGCATAGGTTTCATTCACGGCGCCCACATGCTTCTCTGGTCTTCCGTCATTTGGTGGGCGTGGCAGTCTGAAAATCCTGACAATCATCTTTTCATCCTGCTCGTCTATGTCGGCCTGATCTCAGCTTCAACGGCCAGAAGCAATTCCCATGATGTTCTTTTTTATGCCGACTTGTTCACCCCGATATTGGCCGTTATCGGTCTTGCCGCCATGGATGACGGAATCATCTATCATGCGCTTTCTTTGGGCGTATTTTTCTATGGCACATTGATGTTCCTGATAGGAAGGCGGAATCACCGCAATATCCTGGAAATGATCAGCCTCAAGATCGAAAACGAGGCGCTCATTCTATCGTTGACGGAGCAGGCATCCACCGATCCGATGACCGGCGCGAGAAACAGGAAAACCTTCATCGAGATCGGGGAGGCCGAGATACAGCGCTCCTGCCGCTTCAATCATCCCATGTCGCTCCTTCTTCTCGATATCGACCGCTTCAAGGATATCAACGATACTTACGGTCATCTTCCGGCGGACAGCGTGATTCTCGAAGTGGTCGGCGTCAGCAGGGAAGCGATGCGTGTGGAAGACATCATGGGGCGAATGGGAGGAGACGAATTCGGCTTTATTCTGCCCGAGACATCGCTCGGACAGGCGCAGATATTTGCTGAAAGGATCAGGGAAGCCATCTCAAACATCGCGGTGCGCATCGATGGGAAAACGGTCAAGGTGACGGCAAGCATAGGCATAGCCCTGCTGCGGGAAAACGATTGCATGCCCAACCTCCTGCATCGGGCCGACATGGCGATGTACAGGGCCAAGCTCGAGGGGCGCAACCGGGTTTTCACCGAAAGTTGACATTCCGGAAAAACAGTTTATCCTGCATCTTATGGAGCAACTTTTCATCGCAACCCTTCTTTCCGTTTCCCTGCTGCTGAGCGGGCTGCTGCGCCTCGTGCGCTAAATACCTTTCCTCTTTCACCATTCGTTGTTACAGCCGGCCGCAAAATGCGGCCAGGACTCATACGCATTTAGAGGAGCGCAGCATGTTGACGGACCCTTCAAAAAAATACCGACCTTTTGCCCCGATCAACTTGAGAGACAGGACCTGGCCAGACCGGGTCATCGCAAGACCGCCGATATGGATGAGTTCGGATTTGCGGGATGGCAATCAGGCGCTGATCGAACCCATGAATGTCGAAAAGAAGCTCAGGATGTTCGAAACCCTGGTGAAAATAGGCTTCAAGGAAATCGAAGTGGGGTTTCCTTCAGCCTCGAAAGCCGATTTCGACTTCGTGAGAAAGCTGATCGAAGAAGATCGCATTCCCATGGACGTCACCATGGAAGTGCTGACCCCCTCCAGGGAAGACCTGATCCGCATCACCATGGCTTCATTGAAGGGCGCGAGGCGGGCTATCGTGCATCTCTACAACGCCACTTCCCCGTTATTCAGGAAAACCGTTTTCGGCCTGGACAGGGAAGGAACGGTTGGGCTCGCCGTGAATGGGGCGGAATCGATCAGGTCTCTTGCCGAAGAGGCGCCGGACACGGAATGGGTCTTCCAGTATTCTCCTGAAACATTCAGCTCGACCGAGCTCGATTTTTCCAAGGCCATTTGCGATGCGGTGTCGAGCATCTGGGCCCCGACCGAGGAATCGAAAATGATCCTGAATCTTCCGGCAACGGTGGAAATGGGCACTCCGAATCTCTATGCCGACCAGGTGGAATGGATGCACAGGAATCTCGAACGCCGCGATGCGATCATATTGAGCGTTCACCCGCACAACGACAGGGGATGCGCTGTAGCCGCGGCAGAACTGGCGCTCATGGCTGGGGCCGAAAGGGTGGAGGGCTGCCTGTTCGGAAACGGGGAAAGAACGGGGAACGTCGACATTGTGACGCTCGCCCTCAATCTTTATACGCAGGGAATCGCACCGGAGCTGGATTTTTCCGATATCGACATGATCAGGCAATGCGCCGAATACTGCAACAAGATCCCGGTTCATCCGCGCCATCCCTACGCGGGGGATCTGGTTTACACTGCGTTTTCCGGATCCCACCAGGATGCCATCAGGAAAGGTTTCGCAGCCCGTGGCGAAATGTGGGAAGTCCCCTATCTGCCGATCGATCCGGCCGATCTGGGCAGAAATTACGATGCGATCATTCGCGTCAACAGCCAATCCGGGAAAGGCGGAATCGCCTATCTTCTCGAACAGGAATACGGCCTTTCGCTGCCAAGGCGGCTGCTCATCGAATTTTCCCAGGAGGTGCAAAGGGAGATGGACCGGAATGAAGGTGAGATGAGCGCGCACGAATTGCATGCCCTTTTCGAAGAAACCTATCTTGGCTGCGAACATTACCGGTATGTCGATCATCATGTCATCGAAAAGGGGGCTCGGGTCGAGATGCTGGCCGAAATCGATGAAGGGGGAAAATTGAGGCGCATCAAGGGATCTGGAAACGGGCCGATAGATGCTTTCGTCAATGCGCTTGAAGAAGACATCAGGGTGCTCGATTACCATGAACACGCTTTGGGAGCGGGGGCGAATGCGAAGGCCGTCGCCTATGTCGAAATGCGCATCGGCGGTGCTTCCCGTCATGGCGTCGGAATCGATTCCAACATCGTCACGGCTTCATTCAAGGCGATACTGAGCGGGCTGGAGCGGGTCGCGAGAAAATCCATGGCCCGGAGTCTGGCGTGATGAGAACGTTCAGGGCGCTCGTCGCATTCGAAAGCGATGATGGATCCTTCGTCCGGAGGATCATGGAACGGAACATCGACGATCTGCCCGGGCATGATACGCTGATCAGGGTTCGCTATTCCTCGCTCAATTACAAGGACGCCCTTTCGGCTTCCGGCAACAGGGGCATCACGAAACAATATCCCCACACGCCCGGCATCGATGCGGCAGGCTTGATCGTTGAAAGCCCGGAATTTCCGGAAGGGGAGGAAGTCATCGTTGCCGGACATGATCTGGGCATGAACATCCCGGGCGGCTTCGGCGAATATGTCAGGGTCCCTTCCTCCTGGGTATTGAAGCGCCCCGAAGGGCTTTCCCTGGAGCAATGCATGGTTTACGGCACGGCCGGCTTCACTGCGGGGCTTTCCGTTTCGAAGCTCGAAGCGTGCGGGGTGAGGCCCGAGTCCGGCGAAATCCTGGTCACAGGGGCGACGGGCGGGGTGGGCCTCCTTGCGCTGGTCCTTCTGGTTAAAATCGGCTACAGGGTGGTTGCTTCTTCCGGGAAGAAGGAGGCTTTCGAATTCCTCAACTCCATGGGCGCTTGGGACGTCATTCCAAGGGATTCCCTGCCTTCGGGGAAGCCGCTCCTGAAGGGGAGATGGGCTGGGGTGATCGATACGGTGGGCGGGGAAATCCTCGTCAATGCCTTGAAATCGACGCAATACGGCGGGGCGGTGACTTGCTGCGGCATGGTCGCGTCATCGGAGTTCTGCACTTCCATTTTTCCGTTCATCCTGAGGGGAATCGGCCTTCACGGCATCGATGCCGCGCAATGCGCCATGGATTTGAGAAAGGAAATTTGGGAGAAGCTCTCGGGAAAATGGAAGCCGGACAATCTGGAGCGACTTCATGTCCTGTGCACCCTGGAAGATCTGGACGGAAAAATCGAGTCCATGCTTTCAGGAAAATCGACCGGTAGGGTGGTGGTGTCGCATCAAGCCCCCCCGTGATAAAATTGCAATTTTAGAATCGGGAAAGCCATGTTCTCAGCAAAGCAAACCATCGCCGCATTCGATCCTGAACTGTGGGCGGCAATCCAGTCCGAATCGAGAAGGCAGGAAGACCATATCGAGTTGAT
>JAJZVB010000102.1 GCA_021845885.1 Pseudomonadota bacterium | reverse complement strand
TGAAACACAATCTTTCAAGGAGAAGCGCGCCTGCCGTCATCGATTGCGTCAACAGGACATTCCCTGATTTTCCCGAGCACGATGCGGCGAAGATCGATCTCCAGGGAAGGGTGGAAGTGCTGCCTTTGGCAACGGAAGAAAAAGTGGAAAGGGGAATCCGTTCCGGGTTGAGAAATCCGCTCCATTTCCCCCGATCCGAAGTCCTCGATCTCAAGATCGAAAGGGAGGCGGAGCAATTCGCATGCCGGGTGAAGGAGGTCGTGGGGAGCTACCCGATCAGAAATGAGGACGGCAAAGTAAGGGCTGCACGCTATGAAGACATCATGGTCCTGGTCAGGAAAAGAACGCATCTTCCGGTCTACGAGCGCGTATTGAGGGAACATGGCATTCCCTACATCGGTTCCAGCCGGGGCGGGCTTCTGGACACGCTCGAAGCGTCCGACCTCACTGCATTGCTTTCCTTCCTGATCACGCCTTTTGCCGACCTTCATCTCGCCCAGGTGTTGAGGTCGCCCATTTTCGATTGTCCCGACGAATTGCTCATGAAGCTCGCTTCGCTCGAAGAAGGATCCTGGTGGGCGAGGCTGGGTCGGATCGACAGGGAAGGCGAACCATGCAGGCTGCTCGGTTCGTGGATGGAAAAATCGGGAAAGCTGCCCGTTCACGATCTGCTCGATCTGATTTATTTCGAAGGCGATCTTTTCCGCCGTTACCGCGATGCCGTGCCCGATGCGATGAAGGCTTCCGTCTCCGCCAATCTGCAGGCATTTCTCGAGCTTGCGCTGAAAGTCGATTCAGGGCGCTATCCCAGTCTGCCGAAATTCATGACCGAGCTTGCCGAACTCAGGCGCTTCGAGGAGGATGCGCCCGACGAGGGCATGCTCGGGGAAGCCGGCAATGCGCTCAGGTTCCATACCATCCATGGGGCGAAGGGGCTCGAAGCCCCCATCGTCTGGCTTCTCGGCGCGAATTCACAGGACTCCGGGCGGGAGGAATCCGTGATCCTCGACTGGCCGCCGGAAATGGAAAAGCCCGCTCATTTCTCCCTGCATTCGGTGAAGGAGGAGCGGGGAGCGAAGCGGTCGCGCTATTTCGAGGAGAGCAAGGTTCAATCGGAAAGGGAGGACGAGAACCTGCTCTATGTGGCCATGACCCGGGCCATCCAGGCGCTTTTCGTGAGCGGGAGCCCCGGGCGCAACGAAAGAAGCTGGTATAGGCGGATCATGGATGCGGCGACGGACCCCGGAAGCTATGTCCCCGTCGAACCCGAAATTTTTCACGAAGCAGTCGATGGGCGGGATTATTCGTCATTGAATCATCCTATTCCGACGGGGTCGAGGGAAATGTCGACTCCTGAAATGCGCTACGGCACGAAGCTTCATGCCGTATTGCAGCACGGCCTTACGGGCCGTGAGGAAGAAGCCCTGGCAAAAGACGCGCAAAGGATACTCGAATCCCCCCTTTTGCAGCGCTTTTTCGATCCTGAACGCTACATTCGCGCCAGGAACGAGGTTTCCTATGTTTCCTCGTCCGGAGAAATCAGGCGCATAGACAGGCTGGTCGAATTCGCTGACGAAATCTGGATCCTCGACTACAAGACGGGGGAAATGCGGTCTTCCTACCGGGACCAGCTCGAGGAATACAGGATCGCCATGCGGTCCGTCTTCGACAAGCCGGTCAGGTGCGGCCTTGTTTTCACCGATGGCTCTCTTCTCGAATTCTAGAGCGGGGCAATTTTTTCGAGCTTCCAGATGCTTTCGTTGTAGTCGAGCATGGTCCTGTCCGTGGAAAACTTGCCGCTTGCGGCCGTATTGAATATGCTCATTCTCGTCCATTCGTCCACGTTCGAATAAGCCCTTGCAGCGCGTTCCTGGGCTTCCAGATAGCTTCTGAAATCCGCTGCAACCACCCAGGGATCGTCGGGGCTGTATATGGAACGGATGATGGGGTCGAAAATGCCATGCTCGAACTTGTTGAAATGCCCCGATTCGATGAGGTGCATCACCCGCCTGAGATCGTGATCCCTTTCCACGATTTCCCCGGGATTGTAATTTCTCCTGGCTTCTTCGGCCTCCTGGGCGCTGAGTCCGAAAAGGAAGAAGTGCTCATGCCCCACTTCCTCCCTGATTTCGATGTTCGCGCCGTCCAGCGTGCCGATGGTGACTGCGCCGTTCATCATGAATTTCATGTTCCCCGTTCCGGAAGCCTCCTTTCCAGCCGTCGAGATCTGCTCGGAGAGATCCGTCGCCGGGCAGATCAGTTCCATCGCAGACACCCGGTAATTGGGCATGAAGACGACTTTCAGCAGGCTGTTCACGGATTCGTCCGTATTCACGATATTCGCGACATTGGAAATGAGCTTGATGATGCATTTTGCCATGTAATAGCCGGGCGCGGCCTTTCCGCCTATCAGCACGGAGCGGGGCGTCCAGTGTTCGATGTTGCCGTCCTTGATCCTGCTGTAGAGGTGGATGACATGCAGGATGTTGAGCAGTTGCCGCTTGTATTCGTGCATGCGCTTGACCTGGACGTCGAAAAGGGAATCGGGGTCGAACTCCACCCCCCCGTGCTCGGGATCCTTCAGGTATTCGATCAGCCTCAGCTTGTTGTTGCGCTTCACTTCCCGCCATTGCGCCCGGAAATCCGGGTCTTCCGCATAGGGGGCGATTTTTTTCAGCTGGGAAAGATCGGTGATCCAGCCTTCCCCGATCTTCCCCGAAATCAGTTTGGAAAGTTCGGGATTGCACCAGGCGAGCCAGCGGCGCGGCGTGACGCCGTTGGTCTTGTTGTTGAATTTTTCAGGCCAGAGCTCGTAGAAGTCCCTGAAAAGCCCCTTTTTCAGGAGGTCGGAATGGAGCTCGGCCACGCCGTTCACCGAAAAGGAACCGGCTATGGCCAGATAGGCCATTCTCACGTGGGGGACTTCCCCTTCTTCGATGAGCGACATCCTGGCCTGCCTTTCGTTGTCCCAGGGCCATTTGGCCGCCACCTTGGTGAGAAAGCGCGCATTGATTTCGTAAATGATGTCGAGCAGCCTCGGAAGGAGCTTCTCGAACATCTTGACAGGCCATTTTTCGAGCGCTTCGGGAAGCAACGTATGGTTGGTGTAGGCCATGGTTTTCTTGGTGACGGCCCAGGCCTCGTCCCAGCCCAGTCCGTGCTCGTCCATCAGGAGGCGCATCAGTTCCGCGACCGCGCAAGTGGGATGCGTGTCGTTGAGCTGGAAACAGTTCTTTTCCGCGAATTCGGAGAAATCGTTTCCATGCGATCCCTGCCAGCGCGCGAGCACGTCCTTGAGGCTGGCCGAGGCGAGGAAATATTGCTGGCGCAGTCTCAGCTCCTTGCCGTTTTCGCTCGCATCGTTGGGATAGAGCACCATCGTGATGTTTTCGGCGGCATTCTTGGCCGAGACCGATTCGGCATAGCCTCCCGCATTGAATTCGGCCAGGTTGAATTCGTCCGTGGCTGCAGCCTTCCAGAGCCTCAGGGTATTGACCGTCCCGTTCTTGTAGCCCGGAATGGGGACGTCGTAAGGCACGGCGAGCACGTCGCTGGTGTCCACCCAGCGCATTTTCATTTGGCCGGAATCGGACCGGTAGGCTTCGCTTCTTCCGCCGTAATGGATGCGCTGGGTGTATTCGGGGCGCTCGATCTCCCAGACGTTGCCGTCCCTCAGCCAATGATCGGGCTCCTCGACCTGGTAGCCGTTCTGGATGAGCTGCCTGAACATGCCGTATTCGTAGCGGATGCCGTATCCCGTGACGGGAAGCTGCAATGTGGCGCAGCTGTCCAGGAAGCAGGCCGCCAGCCGCCCGAGGCCGCCGTTGCCCAATCCTGCATCCTTTTCCTTTTCAGTCAGTTCCTCGAGAACCAGGCCGAGATCCAGCATGGCGCGCTCCGTCTCTTCGGTGACGCCGAGGTTGAGCATGGCGTTTCCCAGCGCCCTGCCCATCAAAAATTCCAGGGAAAGGTAATAGACTTGCCTGCAGTCCGCCTCCATGCAGGCGTATCGGGTTCTTTTCCATCTTTCCATCAGCCTGTCCCGCATCGTGATGGCGAGCGCGCTGTAGACGTAATGGACCGACCTGGAATGCTTGTCGCGCCCCAACGTATGGGTGAAATGCGCCCTGAAATCTTCGGCAATGTTCTTGGCTGTCATGCCCAGTGGAGGGAGCTCCGTGATGTTGGGAACCGGATGGCTTTTGACGAGGTGTTTGTTCGGCATGAATGATGAGCAATCGAATGATGATTGGACGATTCTACCCCAAAATTTTAGAATGAATCACCATTCATTCAGGGGGAATCATGCCAGAGAAGATCGTCGAGACGACGCCGTATGAAGATCAGCGCCCGGGAACTTCCGGTTTGAGAAAGAAGGTTTCTGTTTTCAGGAAGAAAAACTATCTCGAGAATTTCGTCCAGTCGATTTTCGACAGCATCAATGCCCCCCGGGGCAGCGTCCTGGTGCTGGGCGGGGACGGCCGTTTCTACAATATCGAGGCGATCAGGATCATACTCGGCATGGCGGCGGCCAACGGCTTTGACCGGGCGATCGTGGGAAAAGGCGGCATTCTTTCCACGCCCGCCGCGTCCCATTTGATCAGGAAACGGGGCGCATACGGGGGCATCATCCTTTCCGCCAGCCACAATCCGGGCGGGGAGCATGGCGATTTCGGCATCAAGTACAATTCGGAAAACGGCGGACCGGCTCCCGAAAAACTGACCGAGGCGATTTACGAAAAAAGCCGCTCCATTTCGAGATACAGAATAGTCGAAGAAGTCGAAGTCGACCTGGAAAACATCGGGGAATCGAAAATAGGAGAAATGACCGTCGAAGTGATAGACCCCGTTTCGGGTTATGCGGACCTGATGGAATCCCTTTTCGATTTCGCATCGATACGTCATCTCCTGAAAGGCGATTTCAGGATCCGTTTCGACGCCATGCATGCCGTGACCGGCCCCTATGCCGTGGAAATCCTTGAAAAAAGGCTGGGCGCGAAACAAGGCTCGGTGATGAATTCGATTCCGCTGCCCGACTTCGGAGGGGGGCATCCCGACCCCAACCTCACCTATGCCGAGGACCTGGTCAAAATCATGTACGGGGAGAAGGCGCCCGATTTCGGCGCAGCTTCCGACGGGGACGGGGACAGGAACATGATCCTGGGGGGGCGCTTTTTCGTCACCCCTTCGGACAGCCTGGCTGTGCTCGCCGCCAACGCGAAGCTTGTTCCGGGCTATCAGGACGGGCTTTTGGGGGTTGCGCGCTCCATGCCGACTTCGGGGGCCGTGGACAGGGTGGCAAGCGCGCTGGGCATTCCCTTCTATGAGACGCCGACGGGATGGAAGTTCTTCGGCAACCTGATGGATGCCGGGCGCGTCACCCTTTGCGGAGAGGAGAGCTTCGGCACGGGATCGAATCATGTCAGGGAAAAGGACGGGCTTTGGGCCGTGCTTTTCTGGCTCAACCTGATTGCCGCAAAGAGAATGTCCGTCGAGGAAATAATGCATGAGCACTGGAAGACGTTCGGTCGGAATTTCTATTCGCGCCACGACTACGAGGATCTTCCGCTCGAATCGGCGAGGAAAGTGATGGAAGCCGTTGAGAGCCGCTTCAGGGACCTTCCGGGAACCGTTTTCGGGAAATACACCGTGCTCCATTGCGACGATTTCAGCTACAAGGATCCCGTCGACGGCAGCCTGAGCCGGGGACAGGGCCTGCGCATCGTCTTCACCGACGGCTCGCGTATTGTCCACAGGCTTTCCGGGACGGGAACGAGCGGGGCGACATTGAGGGTCTACCTGGAATGCTTCGAATCGAATGCTTCGAGGCACAAGCTCGACGCCCAGGATGCGCTCTCCGAGCTGATCGCCATTGCGAAAGGAATTTCCGGCATCGAGGAAAAAACGGGAAGAAAAGAGCCGACCGTGATCACCTGAGCGCGGATTTCATCCTGCCGAGCGCTTCCTCCAGCCTGGACCTCGGGCAGCCGAAATTGAGCCTGACAAAGCCTGGGAATCCGAAGTCCTTTCCGTCGGAAAGGCCAACGCCTTTTTTCTCGAAGAAATGGGCAGGATTTTCCATGGGTCTCGCATCGATCCAGGCGAGATAGGTCGCTTCCACATGGGCCATGGAAAGCCCCAGTTCCTTCACCGATTCCTCAACGAGATCGCGGTTCCCGATTAGGTAGTCGATCAGCGCTTCATGCCACTTTCCCGAATCCCTGTAGGCTGCAAGCGCGGCTTCATATCCCATGATGTTCACATGGGGAACGAGGCCTTCCATTTCGCGAAGGAATTTTTTCCTCAAATCCGGGTTCTGGATGATCGCGAAGGAGACAGAAAGGCCTGGAATGTTGTAAGTCTTGCTGGGGGCCATCAGGGTGATGGTCCGCCTTTCCGTTTCTTTGGAAAGCGCGGCGATCGGCACATGCCTTTTTCCCTTGTCGAGCAGGATGCCGCAATGGATTTCGTCCGAGCAGATCAAAAGATCATGTCTTTCGCAATAATCGGCGATTCTCTTCAGTTCATCCTCATCGTGGATCCTTCCCGTGGGATTGTGGGGATTGCACAAGAGGAAGAGGCGGCTTTGCAGCAGAACTGCGCTTTCCAGGGCATCGAAATCGTGCAACCATCTCCCGTTTTCCAGGGTCATGGGTGCTTTCGAAACAGTCATGCCCGAATTGACGGGCGCCGAAAGGAAAGGCGGGTAGACGGGAATCGAAGTGACGACGTTTTTTCCGCCCGCCGTCCTGCAGGCGAGGTTGAGTCCCGAGACGAGCCCGGGAAGCCAGACGATCGCCTCCCTTTCGATCTTCCAGGCATATTCCGCTTCGAGCATCGAGACGACCGCGTCGTTCAGTGCTTCAGGCGCATGGGTGTAGCCGAATATGCCGTGACGGATGCGCTTTTCGAGCGCTTCGATGACGGGCGTGGGCGCCCTGAAATCCATGTCCGCGACCCACAGGGGAAGCACTTCCGGCGCGTATTTGTCCCATTTGATTGAAGACGTGCCGCGCCTGTCTAAGATTTCGTCGAAATTCATGGTGCGATGCGCTCGAGCCCCATCCTGTAGCTTTCCGCATTTTCGACGTAATGCCTGGCATTTTTCCTGATGGCCTCGATTTCCTCGGCAGTGAGCGTCCTGATCACGCGTCCAGGAGAACCCACGACGAGCGAGCCGTCCGGGATGACCTTGTTTTCGGTGATCAAGGTATTGGCACCGACCAGGCAGTTTTTTCCTATTTTCGCCCCGTTC
>JAJZVB010000101.1 GCA_021845885.1 Pseudomonadota bacterium | reverse complement strand
ACGACCACTTTCCCGTTTTCGTTCAGGGCTTCTCCGATCGCGTCCAGCGATTCGTCCACCGCGCTGTCCATGAATCCGCAGGTATTGACGACGATCATGTCCGCCCCCTTGTAGTCGGGCGAGATGGCGTAGCCTTCGGCACGCAATGCCGAGAGGATATGCTCCGAGTCGACGAGCGCCTTGGGGCAGCCCAGGGAGACGAAGCCTATTTTTGGAATGGACATGGCGGAAAAATTAAGAATATTACCATCATTCGGCCAGCATGCCTGCTGCCAGGATGGAACCTATGCCGAGCGAGATCAGGATCACCTGCTGTATCGTGGCGCGAATTTCGGTGCGCTTGTGCAGGCCCGGGATCAGGTCGGCCACGGAAACGTAGATCATGGAGGACGCGGCGAGCGCAAGCAGCGTGGGGATGAGGCCCTGCATGGACTGGAGCACGGCATAGGCCAGGACTCCGCCGATCAGCGTCGCCCCGCTCGAGGCGATGTTGAACAGTATGGCCTGCCTTTTCGAATAGCCGGAATGCAGGAGGATCATGAAGTCTCCCACTTCCTGCGGGATTTCATGGGCGATGATCGCGATCGCGGTGACCAGCCCCAAGTGGATGTCGCTCAGGAATGCGGCTGAAATCAGGATGCCGTCCACGAAATTGTGGAAGGTGTTGCCGATCATGATCATCAGCCCGCTTCTGCCGTGATCGTGCGATTCGTGGGCCTCGCAGTGCTCGTTGTGGCAATGGCGCCAGAGCACGAGCTTCTCCAGGATGAAGAAGAGCAATATCCCGAACAGGATGGTGGCTGTCATGACGCCGGGATTCCTGGTCAGCCTGAAGGCTTCGGGGAGGATTTCCAGGAATGCAGCGCCGAGCAGGGCCCCCACGGCGTAGCTCACGAGCATCGGCACCCAGGCGGCTGAGAGGCTCAGCGCGAAGGATCCAGCGAGCGCGAGGCTCGCGAGGCCCCCCACTGTGCTCGTCATTACGATCCAGGTAAGCGCCGACATGCAAAGACCTTCTTGAAGGAAACTTCATATTATATAAGTTCAGGGTTCTTCGATCCAGATGAAAGAGCCCATTCTTCCCGTTTTGCCGTCCCTCCGGTAGGAAAAGAAGCGGGAAGCCTCATCATGGGTGCAATAATGCCCGCCGTGGATTTCGCGGATTCCGATCGTTTCCAGCCTGATTCTTGCGATTTTGTAGAGATCGGCATGCCATCTCCCTTCTTTTCCTTTCCTGAAAGCGGAAGTCTCTCCTGGAAAGGCATCCAGCACCTCTTCCCCGACTTCGAAGGCGGCCTGCCCGATCGCGGGGCCGAGGTAGGCGGTTTCGACGTCTCCCATGGCATTCGCGGTTTCTTCGAGTATCCCCGCAGCAAGCCCTCTCCAGCCGGCGTGTGCTGCACCCACGCTGTTTTTTCCCGCGAAAAGCACGGGGAGGCAGTCCGCGGTCAGAATCGCGCAGACGACGTTCGGCCTTTTCGTATAGGCTCCGTCGCCCTCGCGGGATTCCTGTCCGTCGAGGTTGACCACACTCCTGCCGTGAACCTGGCCGAGCCATGCCGGTTCTGAAGGAAGATGTGCTTTCAATCTTCTTCTGTTTTCGAGTACATGTTCCGGATCATCCCCGACATGATTGCCGAGATTGAGGCTGCCATAGGGAGGAAGGCTGACTCCCCCGATTCTCGTCGTGATCAGAGATTTGACCCTTTCCGGGGCGGGCCATTCAGGACGGATGAAATTCATTCGAGTTCGCTCAAAAGCCCGGTTAGATCTTCAGGAAGATCCGATTCGAATTCGAGCAGTTCCCCGCTTTCAGGATGAACGAAAGAAAGGCGTCTGGCATGAAGCGCCTGTCTATGGAAGGCTGAAAGGCGGGAAGCATTCGGGGAAGGAAGCGGCTTTTTTCCGTAGACGGGGTCCCCCACCAGGGGATGCCCGATATGCTGCATGTGAACCCTGATCTGGTGCGTCCTGCCGCTTTCCAGAGCGCATTCGAGCAGCGTGCATCCCGAAAAGTTTTCGATTACCTTGTAATGGGTTCTCGCCGGCTTGCCCTTTTTCACGACAGCCATTTTCGTCCTATGAGCAGGATGCCTGCCTATGGGCGCGTCGACCGTTCCGTCCTTCCCCAGTTTTCCGTGAACCAGCGCGACATAATGGCGCTTCACCTGCCTTGCCTGGAGTTGCCTGACCAGGCTCGTCTGGGCTGGAAGCGTTTTCGCCACGACCATGAGCCCGCTCGTTTCCTTGTCGAGGCGATGCACAATGCCCGCTCTCGGGATGGAGGAAAGTTCCGGGGCATGGTGGAGCAGGGCGTTCAGCAGCGTCCCTTCCCTGTTTCCGCTCCCCGGATGCACGACGAGACCTGCAGGCTTTTCAATCACGATCAGGAAGTCGTCCTCGAAAAGGATGGAAAGCTGCATTTCCTGAGGAGCATGGGCCGTTTCGTCAGGCTCTGGGGAAGCCGCTATGTCGACGGATTCCCCTCCCCATACTTTCTTCCTGCTGCTGCAATTTTCCCCGTCCAGCCATACCTTGTTTCCCCTGATCCAGGATTGCAGACGGCTTCTCGAATATTCGGGCGCAAGGCGCGCCAGGGCCTGGTCCAGCCTGAGACCTGCGAGCTCAAGCGGGACGACGAAACGGATTCCCTTAAGTCCGGGCGAGTTTGCGGTATAATCTTCGGGTTTTCCGACGGGATTTTCCATGAGACATAGTTTAGCCTTAATCCTGGCCCTATTGATAGCGGGCTGCGGGCTTTTCCCAAGCCACAACAAGGACGAATCCGAAAGCTGGTCGGTGGAGCGCCTCTACAAGGAAGCGAAAGCCGAGCTCGACGAAGAGAATTACGAAAAGGCCACGGAGTATTTCGAGAAGCTCGAGGCGCGCTTTCCCTACGGCACTTATGCCCAGCAGGCGCAGATCGAGCTCATTTACGTCTATTACAAGAACAGCGATGCGGCTTCGGCGATTGCCGCAGCGGACCGCTTCATCAAGTATCATCCGAACAGCCCCGCAGTCGATTATGCCTATTACATGAAGGGCATAGCCAATTTCATCGGCGATACAGGGGTGATCACCTCGATGGTCGGCAAGGACGTGAGCCAGAGGGATCCGAAATCCGAAACCGAATCCTTCGATGCCTTCAAAGTGCTCGTGACCCGTTTCCCGAACAGCAAGTATGCTGCGGACGCGAGAAAGCGCATGCAGTACCTGGCCAATCAGCTCGCCATGCACGAAATCCATGTTGCAGATTATTATTACAGGCGCGGAGCCTATGTCGCAGCCGTCAACAGATCGCAGAAGGTGATCACCGAATTTCCGAATACGCCCGCAACGGAAAATGCGCTGGTGTTGATGGCGAGGTCCTATGACAGGCTCGGCCTGGACAAGTTGCGCGACGATGCCACGAGGGTGCTCGACAAGACCTATCCTGAATGGAAGATCAGAACCGTGACCGTGAAGGAGAAATCGCCCTGGTGGGAATTCTGGAAGAAGTAACTTCTAGCAGGCTGCTGAAAATGTCATGATTATTTTCCCTTGCCCAGCCGCCTGAGCAATTTTTGCGGCTGGGATCGCCGTTTCTATGGCCTGAACAAGCTGTTTCCGTGCCGTCTTTTCCTTCAGATCGACATGCGGCCATTCAAGGGAAAGGATTTCGGATTGCCGCAGCGCCGTTTCCAGGGCAAAGCGGACGATAGGGCCGATGTACTTGTTCTGACGGTTCCCCGCGCCTGGCCCGGGATTGTCGATGGCTTGCAGCAGATAGGTTTCTTCTTCATGGTTCAAGCGCCGGGTGCGCTCGTTGTTAACGGCGGGCTTGCCACTACCCTGAAGAACTCTGAATCAGGTCATGCGGCCGCATGGATGACAAAACCCGCCCTGATCTCTTCGTAGGGAACGAAGATTTTTCCTTCCGGGTTTTTCTCGACAAGCCCGACCTCGATCAGGGATTGGACATCCTCGTGAACGCGCTTTACATCACGATCCATGGCCCTGGCGAGCGCGCGAATGCTCATCGGCCCGTGGGATTGAAGCGCCTCGATCAAATCCCAACGCTTTGGGGTTATGGTGCGGAAGAGCGCTGCCGGTGATTCGAATTCAAAAAACTCGCCTTTGTATTGTCCTGAATCCCAAGCATCTAAAAACTGCGTTCTCAAATCCGCGAATGAAGTCTTGGAATCTTTCCTGATTCGGATAGTGGCGGTTCTCATAACTTACTCCTTTCCTTTGCAATATCGGACAGAAAGTCGTCGATGAGCTTTTCAGGGCCGGCGAACATATATCGTTCCTCGCCATCGATAGTGTGGCGATGGTCACCTTTAGGGCGCTCGTTGTCGTATCCGATGATACGTTGCCCTGGAAAGCCATAGAACAGCCTGTATTTGTATGGATGCGAACACCCTTCTTCTACGGGCTTGGGCACTTGCCAGACGATAACCTCGAGGATGGCCCTGTCGTCAAACTCGCGGCGAAAGCGGTAAAGTAACGTGGCTTGGGCTTTCATGTTGTCATTTCAGACAACATTCTGGGTGTTGTCTATCTCGACAACATATTCAGCAGCCTGCTAAGTTTAACCCAGATAATTCATCAGGCGATGCGGATGGTGTCGAATTCCGCTGTATGGGAAAAGTTCCGGTTCGAAATCATTTCCCTAATGAAGCGGCCCGTCTCATCGGCAACGATTTCCTTCTGGTTGTCCATGGTGATGTTGTGGTAGCTGTCGTCCAGGAGAACCTTTCTCACCTTCTTGGCCCCGATATGATGCTCGACATAATTCGCACTGCGGACCGTGCATGTGTCGTCCTCGATCGAGTGGATGAGCAGGGTGGGGGTCGTGATGCCGGGAAGGATGCGTTTTGTCTCTGCGATCAGTTTTTCAGCCTGGTACAGCCTGGTCATGGGAATCTTGCCCGTGAGCGAGGCGAAAGTGGATTTTTCTCCCATTTCCCTGGAAATCCATGCCCTGAGCTGCTCGTTCTTGATGCCATACGGTTCGCTTTCCCGGTAGGAATAAAGATAACGGAAGGGCGTGTAATAGCCTATGTTGAGCAGGAAACGGTACCAGGGAATGTTCCAGCCGTCGAAATAAAGCGTGGTCGAGAAAAGGGAAAGGGAGGCAACCTCTTCCTTTTTTTCCGAGGCGAGTTTCAAGGCGAGGACGGCGCCTATGCAGAGTCCGCATATCGATACCGTTCTGTAGCGCATTTTCATTTCGTCGAAATGCAGCGTGACTTCGTCGAGCCAGTGTTGCCATTTCTCGGACTTGCAGCTTCCCCCGAATCCATGCCTGGAGAATCTCGGAACCCTGACGGAAAAACCGGCCTTGTAGAGGGTTCTGGCAACAAACTGCATTTCAAGCGGAGAACCTGAAAGCCCGTGGATCAGCAACACGGCATCCTCGCCCTTGACCAGGTCGATATGTTTCATGACCCCATTCTGTTCCGCCATGATTTTGCCTTCGCGTTCTTTTCAGTCCGCGCCTAAATCTGTGAACTATATCAAAAACCGAAGGCTTTGTTTTTAAATTTTTGTTTCAATTACGACGAAGATTATGATTCGGCCGGGAGGAATGCCGCAAAAGCGCGCCGATTTGAATTGAAGAGGATGCGGGTTGCGCGAATCCCGGCAAAAAACGATAATCGAATCCCATGAATGGCAATTTCTTTGCCGGCTTGCTCCGGCACATTGAGCGGGCGCTCCTCTTCAAGCATGACGGAACGGGGCTGCCCGGTAAACCCACCGCTCCTTTCTTCATATTGATGATGATGGCCTTGCTCATGGCTATTGCAAGGCATGTCGCATTCGGCTCCTTCCCCGCATTCACGTCCGTTTTCCGCTTCGTCGTGGTGATCGCTGCAATTTCGATCATTTTCAATGCGGCCAAATATTACCTGATGGCGCTCTTTTTCTGTCTTTCCATCGGGATCGATGCGATAGCCATAGCCGGGGCCATGCTGCCCAAACTTCCCGGGCCCTTCTTCTTCCTGCTTTCGCTGTGGGAAACCACGGCGTTCATCATCGGCATCCTGCGCATCACCAGAAGGATCGATTCCTGACTGCTTGACCCATTGCATAGGGCATGTTAGCATCCCATTAAATAGTAATGATTATCATTATCAGGTGAGGGAAATGAAGAGAAATGTTGCATTGGTCTTGTCCATTCTGTTTTTGTTTCAGCCGTTATTTGCCCATGGCGAAGGGGGAGACCCTGATCACGGCATGAAGAGGGCGCTCGGCATAGAAGAGCCGTGGATAGAAAACGCAGCCTATTTTTCGACGAGCCGGGACAACGGCGGCAAGCCGGGCAGCGCTTGGAATTTCGGCGTGGAATGGGATGCGGCGCTCAGCGAACATTGGGGAACGGAAATCGACGTGCCGGGCATGCTCGCGCAGCAGCCTTTGGGCAGGTCACCCTCGGCGCTTGCGCCTTTTTCGGCCGGCCTGAAATACATGCCTTTCTCGGTGGGCGACGATAAAAGCGAAAATGCATTCATCCTGGGATTCGAGGTTGAAGGCGGATGGTGGACCAATCCGCAGCCTGCGAATTTTCCGGGAGTGGGTTCGACCATCGCCGAACAGGTTCTGTTCGGGGCAAGACATGGCCGCTACTGGCTGCAGGGGGAATACGGGCTGAGCCAGCGCATAGACAGCGACGCCAGAAGCGGCTGGTATGCCAACAACGCCCTCGGATACAGCCTTTCCGAGGATCTCGTGATTCAGATCGAGCTCGATTTGAATCGCACGAGTGTCGATAATTTCGGGCATACCGCCTCGGCCATGATATTGACGCCCCAAGTGGGTTGGCAGATCAATCCGAAATGGCAGATGGTGGCGGGCGAGTCGATCGTCCGCATAGAAGGCAGCGCCAGTCTTTCCATCATGACGAATCTGCTGTTCGAATACAGTTTCGACGACTACTGATCTCTTCGGGTCGAATTCCCCGCCGCTTGCGGCGGGGTTCTTCTGGTACATCGGCGAAGGCGCGCTCATCGCAGCAGAGGATTTCGCCGATGAACTCGATCGAGCGTTTGGCCTGCTGAGCCAGTTCGCCGGGCTGGGCGAAGCCGGCGCGCACAACACACGGACGCTTCCCCTCCACAGTTTCCCCTATTCGCTGATCTACCGGCTGCAAGGCGATGTGATCCGCGTCATTGCCGTCGCCCATCACAGCAACAGCCTGAATCCAGACCCAATGATTCAGACTGTCAAAAGCGGACAATTCATTTGCTACAAAACCGGACAGTTCTATTTGTTGCTAACAGCCCCCCTTGAATTCAGGGTTTTGGAACATCTGGGA
>JAJZVB010000005.1 GCA_021845885.1 Pseudomonadota bacterium | reverse complement strand
CCAGAGTGCCGTTTTTCGCGGCTTCGCAGCCAACCCCTATGTTTTCAAGCTGCACATCACCCAGAATTTCTTCATGTCTTATGCAGCCATGATCCTCGCTGCATGGGCCTTCGACGAAAAAAATGGAAAAAGGCGATTCGTTTCCGGCATCCTTGCGCTGGCTGCGCTCTTCAACGTGCTTTTCATGGTTCAGGGCAGAATAGGGTATGTCGTTCTCGCGCTTTTGCTTCTTTATCTCTTCCTTCAAAAATTCGGGAAAAAAGGATTGATCTTCGGCATGCTTGCGACGCTTTTATTGGGGTCCGCGGCCTATTACGGATCGAATGAATTCCATCAGCGCATATCCGTCGCGGCTGATGAGTTCATTCATTGGCACAGGGGGCAGGCGACGAAGGATTCCGATTCCATAGGGCAGCGGCTCGAATATGACGTCAATACCCTCGGCATCGTCAGGGAGCATCCTTTCTTCGGGGTGGGAACCGGCGGATTTCAAGGCGCCTATGCGGCCGAAGTCGAGCATACCGGCATGCTTCCCACCCATCATCCGCACAACGAATTTTTGCTGATCGCAGCCCAGACAGGGCTCATCGGCCTGATTCTGCTCCTGAACCTTTTCCGCGTCGAATGGCGTGAGGCAGGGAGGCTTCCCGCCAATGAAAGCCTGCTCGCCCAGGGCCTCGTGATCGCCATGGCTTCGGGATGCCTTTTCAATTCCTTCCTGCTCGACCACGCAGAAGGCCTTTTTTTCGCTTTCATGACCGGCGTGCTTTTTTCAGGGAGGCCCGAATGAGCCTTTCCGTGATCGTCATCACCAGGGACGAGCAACAGGTCATAAAACAATGCCTCGAATCCGTATCCTGGGCCGAAGAAATCGTCGTCGTCGATTCGGGGAGCTCGGACGATACGGTGAAAATCTGCCTATCCCTGGGCGCAAGCGTCCACGTGACGGACTGGCCCGGCTTCGGACCCCAGAAGAACAGGGCGATTGATTTTTCCACCTGCGACTGGGTGTTGTCACTGGATGCGGACGAAATCGTGTCGCCCGAGCTGAAACTGGAAATACTCGAAGCCATTTCGAAAGGAAATGCCGAAGCCTACAGCTTCCCCAGGTCTTCGAGCTACTGCGGGCGATTCATGAAGCATTCGGGCTGGTGGCCGGACAGGGTCGTTCGTCTCTTCAGGAGAGGAAGCGCCCGATTCAGCGAAAACATCGTCCACGAAAGGCTGATCGTGAACGGAAAAATCGGCGAACTCGACTCCCCTCTGATCCATTTCGCCTTCTCAGATCTGGAGGAGGTGCTCCAGAAAATCGACAGGTATTCCACTGCAGGGGCCATCATGATGGCCGAAAAAGGCAGGAAGGCCACCCTTTCGGGCGCGATCTTTCACGGATTCTGGTCTTTCTTCAGAACCTATTTTCTGAAGGCGGGATTCCTGGACGGAAGGGAGGGATTCATGCTCGCCGTATCGAATGCGGAAGGCACCTATTACCGCTACCTGAAGCGCCTGCTCCTGAAATGAAGATCGCCGTCATCGTCACCACCTACAACCGGGCCGATGCCCTTGAGGCCGTGCTTCGGGGCTTTGCCGGACAGGACGACGGCGATTTCGAGCTGGTCGTCGCGGACGACGGATCGACCGGCGAGACGAAATCGCTTGTCGAAAGATACCGGGAAACAGCGCCTTTTCCTCTCCTCCATGTCTGGCAGGAAGATCTCGGTTTCAGGATCTCGGCAAGCAGGAACAGGGCGCTAGCATCGACCGACGCCCCCTATGTCATTTTCACTGACGGCGACTGCATTCCTTCGAAGCATTTCGTGGCGAGCCATCGGAAGCTTTCGGAGCCCGGGTATTTCCTTTCCGGAAACAGGATGCTCCTTTCCGAATCCTTCACGAAGGAAATATTGGGCGGGCGAATTCCGATCCAGGAATGGGGCATTTCAGAATGGATTCTCGCCAGGGCAAGGGGGCAGGTCAACAGGATCCTTCCCCTCTTGAGCCTTCCCGACTGCTGCCGCAAGAGATCCCCGGGAAAATGGGAAGGCGTCAAAACCTGCAATCTTTCCGCCTGGAGGAAGGACATCGAGAGCGTCAACGGATTCGACGAATCCTATACAGGATGGGGACTGGAAGATTCCGATCTCGTGATCCGCCTGATCAGGTCGGGAATCAGGCACAAGAGCGCGAGATTCTCCTCCCCCGTATTCCATCTCTGGCATCCCGAGAACGACAGGAGCCATCTCGAAGAAAACAGGAAGCGGCTCGATGCCATCGTTCATTCTGAAAAAATCAGGGCATCGAGCGGGATGGATCAATATTCATGAAGCCCCCCTCGAAGATTCTTGTCGTCGCGACAAGGCGGATTGGCGACGTCCTGCTCGCCACCCCCCTCATCCGTTCGCTGAAGCATGCCTGGCCCGATTCAGAAATAGATGCGCTCGTTTTCGAGGGAACGGAAGGCATACTCGAAGGCAATCCGGACATCCATTCCGTCCTGACTGTTCCCCACCGTCCCGGGCTTCCGTTCCATTTGCGCTTCCTGTCCCGGCTCTGGAAAAGATACGATCTCGCCTTGTCGGCGATGCCGGGAGACCGCCCGACGCTTTATGCATTCGTTTCAGGAAAGAAAAGCATCGGTGTCGTCCTGGAAGGGAAGGGGCATCTCTGGAAGAAGAAGCTGCTTTCGGAATGGACCCCTTTTGATCAGGAAAACCATACCGTTCTGGCCTATCTTCAACTTGCAACACTGCTCGATATCGAACCCTGCTACGAAGTGGTGACGGCATGGCGGGAAAACGACGAAAAGGCGGCCGGAAAATGGATTCCCCCCGGCGATTTCGCCGTTCTCCATGTCTACCCGATGTATGCCTACAAGATGTGGAAAAAAGAATCGTGGATAGCGCTCGCAAAATGGCTGAAAAATCAGGACATGAAGATCGTATTGACAGGGGGAAAGAGCGAAGCGGAAAAGGCGTACATCAATTCGCTTCTGCCATTTCTACCTGATGACACGGTGGATGCATCGGGAAAATTGAGCCTGGGCGGCGTGGCCTGCCTTTTGAGCCGGGCCAAAGCTTATGTCGGTCCGGATACCGCGGTCACCCACATGGCCGCAGCAGCGGGAATTCCCACCCTGGCCCTTTTCGGCCCTTCCAACCCGGTGAAATGGGGTCCCTGGCCGAAAGGATTCAAAAAAAACCCCTATAAAATGAAGGGATCTCAGCATGCAGGAAATGTCCATCTTTTGCAGGGAAAAGGCGATTGCGTTCCCTGCCTGGAGGAAGGATGCGAGCGGCATGTGGGCAGTTCAAGCGCCTGCCTGCAGAATCTTCCGGTCATTGACGCGATCGAAGCTTTGAAAATATTGTTGAACAAATGAACCCATACTTCTCACCCTGTCCAAGGGGGCTCGAATCTGCGCTCTGCGAAGAGCTTTCCGAAATCGGCGCATCGGAAATCCGCGTCGCGGAAGGCGGCGCGAGCTTCTTGGGGAGCCTGGAAACAGCGTACAGGGCGAACCTGGAGAGCCGCATCGCGAGCCGCGTCCTGTGGAATATCCTGGAGTCGGACTATGGAAGCGAAGCGGATATTTACGACGCGACGGTTTCCCTTCCCTGGGAGAAATGGTTCTCGCCCGACCGGACGATCAAGGTCAACCTTGCTGCCACGAAAAGCCCGCTGAGAAGCCTGGAATTCGCCACGCTCAAAATCAAGGATGCCGTCTGCGACCGATTCAGGAAAACAAGGGGGCGGCGCCCCAGCGTGGATACGCTCAATCCCGACATCAGGATCCACGCCCATCTGACCCGCGACAGATTCTCGCTTTACATCGACACTTCGGGGGAGGCGCTTTTCAAGCGGGGATTGAGGCATTTTTCCGTGGAAGCCCCCCTGAGGGAGAATCTCGCCGCTGGGATACTGCGACTCTCCGGATGGAAGCCCGGCATTGCCCTGCTCGACCCAATGTGCGGAAGCGGAACATTCCTGCTCGAGGCGGCGCAGACGGCCCTCCGCATCGCCCCCGGATCGCGCCGGAATTTCGCCTTCGAAAAGCTCGAAAACTTCGACAGGGAGAAATGGGAAGCGATCCGGAAGGCAAGCCTGGAAAGGCAAAAACCCGTCGAACCGCTGCAGATTTTCGGATCCGACATATCGGGGCGGGCACTGGATGCGGCGAGGAAGAATCTCGTCGAGGCCGGGCTGGAAAAGGCAGTCGTGCTGAAGCAGGCCAATTTCCTGGAACTTTCCCCGCCCGCTGAAAGCGGGATCCTCGTCACGAATCCCCCTTACGGCGTGAGGATAGGCGAAGAAAACGAGCTGTCGGCCCTTTATCCCCTGATGGGGGACGCCCTCAAGAAAAAATACGCGGGATGGAACGCCTATTTCTTCACCGCCGACATGAGGCTGCCCAAGCTCATCCGGTTGGCCGTGTCCAGAAGAATCCCGCTCTACAACGGCGCGCTGGAATGCAGGCTTTTCGAATACAAGATGGTATCGGGCGGAATGCGCTAGGGATGCAGCAGCGGAATCAGTTGCCTTTCGAATTCAGGATGGTCATGGAGGTAATTTCTTCTCTCCATGCTTTCTTCGGCCTCCCTCTCCGGTATGTTCCCTGAAGTCAGCCTGACGCCGTATCGAGGTTCCTTCTTGCCGAACATTTCGTCCAGCATGATGTTCCCGTATTCGTAATTGAAATGCGCGGGATCCTGCCAGTAGATGCCCGGTGCATCCGAAATGCCCTCGGTTGCGATATCGTGGAATCCCTCGAAATCCCATACCTGGATCGACGCATCCTTCGCCGATTCAACCATGGAAACGATTTCCGAAAGGGATTTCCATCTCCCCTCCCTGGCATGGCAAAGATAGTCGAGCTCGACCGGCATGGCGTGCCTCGGATAGACCACGAGCTTCACCGCCATATTCCTCCTGACCGCCTCCATGACGATGTTTTTCAGTCCTTCGAGCATGACGGGCGCTTCTTCCCTTTTCACCGCTTTCCCGGGAATGCAGGGCGCATGGGTCGAAAGGTATTGCCTGAACCGGCTCATGGTTCCCGATTTTCCCCTCGTGTAATAGTAAAGCCCCTGTTCGGTATGGCTGGGCCTGTCCTTTCCCTGTTCGAATACCGTCTCCAATGACGCCTTCAGGGCATCGGCTGAAAGCAGGAAAGAAAGCATGTCGGGATGGCGCATCGCCTGCATGGCCTTTCCGCAGTCCCGCGCCGGCATGGACTGGGGATGAATGCCGAGAATGATGGTGCGCAGGTATCTGTCGTAGCGCATGGCAAACTGCACATCGCAATAAACCCTGTTCCAGGAAGCGCCCGCCAGGGCGAAATTGTATGCGGGGCCTCCTGAAACTGAAGAAAGATGCTCCGGATCGAAGCCGATCTCTGCATAGGAGCTGCCGAAAATCACCGCTTCAGGCTGCTCCCTGACCAGGATCTCGGGCTTGACGTGGCGCTCGTAGCGCCTGAACTTGGTCTTGACCTCGTTGAATCCGGGAATGGAAAAATCCCTGAAATACCAGAAAGGGTCGACCGCGCGATCGAACGCTGCAACGAGGCAAAGCGTCGCGAAAAAACCGGCGAAAAAAAGGATCACGTATTTTTTTTGCGACATTCAGAACTGGAAATAGATGAATTCGCTCACTTTCGAAATGGAAATGAGACCGAAAAGGGCAAGCGCGACATGCGCTGTGAGCCAGCGCCAGTTCGGCTGCCAGGCGAACTTTGCCGCAGAATCTTCCCTGAAATCGAGTGCGGGATTGAAATGCCCCATGATTTGCTGCGTATTGGGCGCAAACCAGACGACGAGCAGCAGTATCCACAGCCAGTTGACCGCGCCGCGGCTGAATCCCCCTGCTCCGGCCATGCCGGACATCGCCTTGATCATGACCAGCGCGGCTTCCAGATTTTTCGATCTGAAGAACACCCAGGCGACGGTGACGGCCAGAAAAGTGAGCAGCACGGAAAGAACATGCATCGGGGGGGATGCCGGCTTTCCGGGATCCTGGCCGAGCGTTCTCCTCAGCGCATGCCAGGCGTGATTGATAGAGAGATACAGGCCGTGCAGTCCTCCCCATATCAGGAAAGTCCAGCCCGCGCCATGCCACATTCCCCCCAGGAGCATGGTCGCAAGCAGGTTGACATAGCGTCTCGCCTTCCCTTTCCTGTTCCCCCCTAGAGGAATGTAGAGATAGTCGCGCAAAAACCTGGAGAGGGTCATGTGCCACCTCCGCCAGAATTCGATGATGTTGGCCGACTTGTAGGGCGAATCGAAATTGAGGGGAAGGGTGATTCCGAACAGGCGGGAAAGGCCTATGGCCATGTCCGAATAGCCGGAAAAATCGAAATAGAGCTGGAACGCGTAGCACAGCGCCCCGATCCAGGCATCAAGCAGGCCGGGTGAATTCCCGTTTGCCGCGGCGTCGAATACCGGTCCGACGTAATAGGCCACGCCGTCTGCGAGCACCGTCTTCTTGAAGAGCCCGATGCAGAATATGAAGAGCCCCGCGGCGATGTTTCCGTAATCGAACCGGCGAGCGGATTCATTCGAAAATTGCGGCATCATTTCCTTGTGATGCAGCACGGGGCCCGCGATCAGATGGGGAAAATAGGTGACGAAAAGCGCGTAATGAACGAAATTGTATTCCTTCACCCTGCCTTTCGCCGTATCGACCAGGAAAGCGATCTGGGTGAAAGTGAAAAAGGATATGCCCAGGGGGAGAATGATTTCACCCAGGGAAAAGGAAGTCCCTGAAATGTCGTTTATGCCTGAAAGGAAGAAATTGGCATACTTGTAATAGATCAGCAGCCCCAGGTTGATGCAGATCGAAACCGTCAGGAGCAGCTTTTTCAGTTTCCCGGAATCGGCTCTTGCGATGCGGAAGCCGAAAAAATAGTTGAACGAGATGGAACCGATGAGGAGGGGAAGGTAGGCCCTATTCCAGTAGCCGTAGAAGAAGAGCGATGCGCCCACGAGCCAAAGGGCGGCCGGCTCCCTCCCCGATTTTCCGAGAAGGAAGAAGCCGAGCAGGGTGACGGGCAGGAAGGCGAAAATGAAGCCGTACGAATTGAACAGCATGGAGGAGGGAAATCAGGTGATCTTGAGATGATCGATTCCCGACATCAGGTCGCGGTCCTTTGATTCCGAGCTTTTGAGCTTGATCTGGAGGCGCAGGTCGTTCACCGAATCGGCATTCCTGAGCGCGTCCTCGTAGCTGATGGCCCCCTCCTCGTAAAGGTCGAACAGGGCCTGGTCGAAGGTCTTCATGCCGATCTCCCTCGATTTGGCCATGATTTCCTTGATCTCGTGCACATTTCCCTTGAATATCTGGTCCGAAATCAGCGGGGAATTGAGCATGATTTCGATCGCCGCCGCCCTCCCCTTTCCTTCCTTTCTGGGAATCAATCGCTGGGCGACGAGCGCCCTGAGGTTGAGCGAAAGATCCATGAGCAGCTGCGCCCTTCTTTCCTCGGGGAAGAAATTGATGATCCGGTCGAGCGCCTGGTTCGAGCTGTTGGCATGCAGCGTCCCCATGCAGAGATGGCCTGTTTCCGCGAAAGCGATGGCATGATCCATCGTTTCCCTGTCCCTGATTTCGCCGATCAGGATGACGTCTGGCGCCTGCCTCAGCGTATTCTTCAGCGCAGCTTCCCAGGATTCGGTGTCCACGCCGACTTCCCGCTGGGTCACGATGCATTTCTTGTGCACATGCACGAATTCGACCGGATCCTCTATGGTGATGATGTGACCCTGGCTGTTTTCGTTGCGGTATCCGATCATGGCGGCAAGGGAAGTGGATTTTCCAGAGCCCGTCCCGCCCACGAAAATCACGAGCCCCCTTTTGCTCATCGCCACTTCCTTCAGCACAGCAGGCAAACCCAGATCGTCGAATTTCGGTATTTCGGTATTGATCAGGCGCAGTACCAGCCCGACCTGCTGCTGCTGGATGAAGGCATTGACGCGGAAACGTCCTATCCCGGGGGGATTGATCGCGAAATTGACTTCCTTGGTCGACTCGAACTCCATGGCCTGCTTGTCGTTCATGATGCTTCGAGCCAGCTCCTTGGTATGCTGTGCGGTCAACGCCTGGTCCGATACCGGCGTCACCTTCCCGTCGACCTTGAGCGCAGGGGGAAAACCCGCCGTGACGAAAAGATCCGAAGCCTTCCTGCTCATCATCAGCTTGAGCAGATCGTAAATGAATTTGTTCGTGGTCTGGGTCCGGTCCATTTTCAACCCTGGAACATGTCCTTGTTGGCGGCCTTGGTTCTCGCCTCAGCCGAGCTGACGATATTGCGCCTGACAAGATCCATGAGATTCTGATCCAATGTCTGCATGCCGAAGCTCTGCCCTGTCTGGATGGAAGAATACATCTGAGCGACCTTGTTCTCCCTGATCAGGTTCCTGATCGCAGGCGTGCCTATCATGATTTCATGCGCCGCGACCCGCCCGCTTCCATCCTTCCTTTTCAGAAGGGTCTGCGAAATCACAGCGCGCAGGCTTTCGGAAAGCATGGCGCGCACCATCTCCTTCTCCGCGGCAGGAAACACGTCTATCACCCTGTCTATGGTTTTCGCGGCGGAACTCGTATGCAACGTGCCGAAAACGAGGTGTCCCGTTTCCGCAGCCGTCATGGCCAGCCTGATGGTCTCGAGATCCCTGAGTTCCCCGACCAGAATGATGTCCGGATCTTCCCGGAGAGCCGATCTCAGCGCATTGGCGAAGCTCAGCGTATGGGGTCCTACCTCCCTCTGGTTGACCAGACACTTCTTGCTCTCGTGAACGAACTCGATCGGATCCTCGACGGTCAGGATGTGACCGTATTCGCTCTCGTTGATGTGGTCGATCATCGCAGCCAGCGTGGTCGACTTTCCGGAGCCGGTCGGCCCGGTCACCAATACGACGCCTCTCGGCTGGTTTGCAATTTCCTTGAATATGGCGGGCGCCTTCAGGTCCTCGAGGCTCAGCACCTTGGAAGGAATGGTCCGCATCACCGCAGCCGCTCCCCTGTTCTGCACGAAGGCATTCACCCTGAAGCGCGCAAGCCCCGGAAGCTCGAATGAGAAATCGCATTCCAGGTTCTCTTCGTAATATTTCCGCTGGGCATCGTTCATGATGTCATAGACCATGCCGTGCACATCCTTCTGCTCCATGGGAGGAAGATTGATGCGGCGGATGTCGCCGTTCACCCGGATCATGGGGGGAAGCCCTGCTGAAAGATGAAGATCGGAGGCATTGCTCTTGACGACGAATGCCAGCAGTTCCGAAATATCCATTATAATTTCCAGGAATTGAAAAGACCGGTCAAACCTTACTCGGGAATTATGGCAACAATCGCATCCGCCTTGCAAGCTGTCAAGCTGCAAATGGCAGCCATCGGAAAGAGGCCGGTTCAATTGCTGGCGGTGAGCAAAACATGGCCTGCCGGCGCGATCAGGGAAGCTTATGCCGCCGGACAGACTGCTTTCGGCGAAAGCTATGTCCAAGAGGCGATAGCGAAAATGAGGGAACTCTCCGATCTCGATCTGGAATGGCATTTCATCGGCCCGGTGCAGAGCAACAAGACGAAAATCATCGCCGAGCATTTCGACTGGGTGCACGGCGTGGACCGCGAAAAGATCGCCCAGAGGCTTTCGGAGGCCAGACCCGAAAACATGCCCCCGCTCCAGGTCTGCATCCAGGTGAATGTCAGCGGCGAGACGTCGAAAAGCGGCATCGCGCCCGCGAAACTGCCGGATCTTGCGAAATACGTCAGCTCGCTCAAGGGGCTCAAGCTCAGGGGATTGATGGCGATTCCCGAGCCCTCTGAAGACAGGACCCTCCAGAGGCAAAGATTTGCCGAATTGAGGCGGCTCAAGGACAACCTTCCGGAATATAATCTCGACACCCTTTCCATGGGCATGTCGAATGATTTCGAGAGCGCGATTCTGGAAGGCGCCACCCTGGTGAGAATAGGATCAGCCATTTTCGGGAGCAGGAACAAACGATGAAAATCACATTCATAGGCGGCGGAAACATGGGAAGCGCGCTGGTATCAGGCCTCCTCAAGAGCGGGGTGAAATGCGAAGACATGACCGTCATCGAACCCGATGCCGAAAAAAGATCCCGCATTGAAAATGAATACGGGGTCAGGGCATCAGGGGAAGCGGATGTCCTGAATGAAATCGTCCTTCTTGGCGTGAAGCCCCAGCAACTTCGCGAAGTGGCGAGAAGGCTTGCGGGCAAGCTAGAATCCAGGCTCGTCATATCGATCGCGGCAGGGATACGCGTGGGCGATCTTTCGGAATGGCTGGGCGGCCACAAGAACATCGTCCGCGTCATGCCCAACACCCCAGCCCAGGTATCGAAGGGCATTTCCGCCCTTTACGCCATGCCCGAAGTCGATCCATCGGGAAGAAGGATCGCTGAAAACGTGCTTTCGGCTGTCGGCTCGACGATATGGCTGGATGAAGAGGAAAAGATGGATGCATTCACCGCCTTGTGCGGAAGCGGACCCGCCTACGTGTTCTATTTCATGGAAGCCATGATGGAGGCTGCTTCCGGAATGGGATTCGGTCCTAATGACGCGAAAAGGATGGTGATCGAAACTTTCGAAGGTGCCGTCATTCTCGCCCGGGAAAGCGCGGACGATGCGGGAACGCTGCGCTCGAAGGTGACTTCCAGGGGGGGGACGACGGAGCGGGCCCTGCATGAAATGGAAAAAGGCGATGTCAGGCTGAACATCGTCGAGGCCATCCTCGCCGCCAGGGAAAGATCCCGTGAATTGGCCATCGAACTCGGGAAAGCCCCATGCTGAACCAGGGTATCCTTTTCCTTCTGGACACCGTATTCGGACTCTTCATCATCGCCCTGCTGCTGCGCTTCTATCTTCAGCTGTTCCGCGCCCCTTACAGGAATCCGCTTTCCCCTTTTCTGATTTCGCTCACCGATTTTCTGGTTCGCCCCGCCAGAAGGGTCATTCCCGGGCTCTGGGGCCTGGATCTCGCCACCTTTCTTCTCGCCTGGGCTATCGAATTTCTCGTGCTGGCTGCAACGCTCTGGATCAGCGGCATGCCGCCCTACACCCCCATCTCCCTGGCCGTTCTCGTCCTGCTTTCCGCAATCGGCCTGCTGAAGCAGAGCATCCACATTTTCATGCTGGTCTTGATCGTCCAGACGGTCCTCTCCTGGGTGAATCCTTATTCGCCTGTTTCCGAAGTATTGAACAGCCTTTCGAGGCCTTTTTTGATTTTCTTCCGCCGGAGAATCCCACTCGTCGGCAATGTCGATCTTTCTCCGCTCATCGTGTTGATCATTTTCCAGCTCATCCTGACCGTGCCCGTCGCCTGGCTCGATTCGATGCTCTATGGTCTGCTCTGATTGGTACAGGGGGGAAATCGGAAACCTGACGTTGACGCTGCATGTCCAACCCGGAGCGAAAAAAACCGAAGTTGCAGGGCTGCACGGGGATGCCCTCAAGATCAGGCTTGCCGCCCCGCCGGTTGAAGGGCGCGCGAACGAGAGGCTCATCGCCTATCTTGCGGAAAGATTCGAGGTCCCGGCAAGGTGCGTGATCCTGAAGCAGGGCGAAACCTCGAGAAGAAAGGTGGTTTTCATATCGGGATCGAAAATTCATCCCGAATCGCTTCTCACCTAGCCGTCGTCGAAGCTCGGCGTGCCGCCAAGAACAAAATGCCCTCCACAACGGTCTATATTGTTTGTAGGAGGGCAAGGCCATGTGGACGAACAAGCTGAAGGGTATCGAACGGGAATATCAGTGGGTCGGCGAGCTGATCTGGGCGGGGGTGTTCATCTGCGCAATGATCCTCGCCTGGAAGATGATGAAGTAATCCAGGGCCCGTTGACACTGATCCGATGCGTGCGAACGTGATGAATCAGGCACTACACCGGATCAGTGTCAACAGGCCCTACATCAGCACGACGTCGTACTGTTCCTGACTGTAGACGCTTTCGACCTGGAGAGAGATCGGTTTGCCGATGAAGTCGGCGAGCTGCGCGAGGCTTTGGGACTCCTCGTCGAGGAAAAGGTCGACCACCTTTTGCGACGCGAGTATCCGGTATTCCCTGGCCTCGAACTGGCGCGCCTCCCTCAAAAGATCGCGCAATATCTCGTAGCATACCGTCTGAGCCGTCTTGATCTCGCCTCTCCCCTGGCAGGTCGGGCAGGTTTCGCAAAGCACATGGGCGAGGCTTTCCCGGGTTCGTTTCCTGGTCATCTCGACGAGACCCAGGGCGGTCATTTCGCTCAGGGTCATCCGCGTGTGGTCGCGGGACAGCGCCTTCCTGAATTCGTTGAGCACGGCCTCCCGATGCTCGGCATTGTCCATGTCGATGAAATCGACGATGATGATGCCGCCCAGGTTCCGGAGCCTCAACTGCCTTGCGATCACGATCGCCGCTTCGAGGTTCGTCTTGAATATCGTGTCGTCGAAATTCCTGTGCCCGACGAATCCGCCCGTGTTGACGTCGACCGTGGTGAGCGCCTCGGTCTGGTCGATAATGAGATAGCCTCCGGACTTGAGCTCCACGCGTCTGGCAAGCGCGCGCTGGATTTCCTCCTCGACCCCGTAAAGATCGAAAAGCGGCCTTTCCCCGGAATAGCGCTCTATTTTTCCCTCGGCATTCCTGATGTAGCTGGAAGCGAAGGATTGCAGTTTCTGGTAGGTCTCCCTTGAATCGACCCTGATCCTTCCGACGTCGTCGTTGTCGAAATCGCGGAGCACCCTGAAGCTGAGATTGAGATCCTGGTAAAGCAGGCAAGGAGCCGATGCGGTCAGGGATTTTTCCTGGATATCCGCCCATATCTTCTTCAGGTAGGCGATGTCGGAAAGGAAATTCTCGTCCGTCGCGCCTTCGGCGATCGTCCTGATGATGTAGCCGCCCTTCTCGTCGGGCGGAACCAGTTTCTGCACCTTCTCCCTCAGCACTTCCCGCTCCGACTCGTTCTCTATCCTCAACGAGACGCCGATATAGGCCTCCTGGGGAAGAAAGACGAGCAGCCTGCCCGCGATGCTGATCTGGGTCGAAATCCTCGCCCCCTTCGTGCCGATCATGTCCTTGATCACCTGGACGAGGACATGCTGCCCGTCGAAAAGGATCTTTTCGATGGGCCTTGTATCCTGCCTCTGCTCCCAGATGTCGTCGACGTGCAGAAATGCGGCGCGCTCCAGGCCGATATCGACGAAGGCGGATTGCATCCCGGGGAGAATCCTGCTCACCTTTCCGAGATAGATGTTGCCCACCAGTCCGAAACTGGAAGCGCGCTCGATATGCAGTTCCTGAACCACCCCTTCCTCGATCACTGCAACGCGGGTTTCCTGGGGGGTGACATTGATCAGAATCTCGTCGGTCATGTTTTCCCTATCCTGCTCAGCAATTGTCCCGTCTCATAAAGCGGCAATCCCATCACGCTCGAATAGCTGCCTTCAATTCTTTCTATGAAACGGGCCGCCTTTCCCTGGATCGCATAACCGCCCGCCTTGTCCATCGGTTCTCCCGTGGAAACATATTCCCTTATTTCCATGCCCGAAAGCTCGCAGAATCTGACTTTGGACCTGGAAAGCACGGTTTCGATCCTGTCAAAATAGACGCAGCAAACGGCAGTCAGCACCTCGTGCTCGCGTCCGGAAAGGCTCTCCAGCATCGCTATTGCAGCGTCGGCATTTTCAGGCTTTCCCACTATCCTCCCTTCAAGGAAAACCGCCGTATCCGCAGCGAGCACGGGATGAAAGGGGAGCTTTCTTTCCGCAAGGCGCTTCCATCCCGAGGCGGCCTTTGCTTCAGCTATCCTTTTCACGTAATCCTCGATATTTTCCCCCGGAATGGGCGTTTCGTCGACGGCGCCCCCCCGGGCCGGGTTGGAACGCAGCAGCAGCGTCTCGAAACGGATGCCGATCTGATTCAGAAGCTCCCGGCGTCTCGGGCTGGTTGAGACCAGGTAGATCAATTCATCCCTCCCTGTGGTAGGGATGATGATGGATGATGGAAACAGCCCGGTAAAGCTGCTCGATGAGCATCACCCTCGCCAGTCCGTGTGGAAGCGTCATCCTGGAAAAGGAAAGCACTTTTTCGGCTTCCTCCCTCAATTCCTGGCTGGTTCCGTCCGCCCCGCCGATCACGAAGGCGATATCCTTTCCGCCTCTCATCCATCCTTCAAGTAGCCTGACCAATTCCATGGTCGAGAGCAGCTCTCCGCGCTCGTCGAGCACCACCCTGAAGCAGTCCCGGGGCATGGCCGTCCTGACTCTTTCAGCCTCGACCTCCTGGATCTGCGGCACGCTCTTCCCTGAATCCCGCTTCTCGGGCCTGATTTCCCTGAGGATCACCTTTGCCTCGCGAGGCATCCTTTTCTCGTATTCATCCCAAGCCGCTGTGATCCATTCAGGCATTCTGTTCCCCACGGCAAGGGCGTGAAGCTTCATTCAGCCTGCCCTGGCCTGGGGAACGGGGCTCCATAGCCCTTCCAGATTGTAATATTGCCTGATCGCAGGCTGCATGATATGGACGATCACGTCTCCCAGGTCGACCAGCACCCATTCACCCGTTTCAAGGCCTTCCACGCCGTTCACTGCCTGTCCCAGTTCCTTCAGCTTTTCCTGGACGTGATTGGCCAACGCTTTGGTCTGTCTCGTCGAATTGGCGCTTGCGATCACCATCCATTCGAAAAGCGTGGAAAACCCGGAAACATCGAGAACGGCAATGTTTTCCGCCTTGATGTCTTCCAGCGCGGACACCACCGCACTCACCTTTTCCCTAGATTTCATTCTGCTCCCGATAAAGGCCATGAATTCCAATATAATCGAGCACGTCGTCCGGAAGCAAATAGCGCGCGCTGCGCCCCCTGGAAAGGCATTCCCTGATCATCGAAGAAGAAATGTCGAGGAGCGTGACATCCACCACGACGATCCTGCCGGAAGGGGAATGCCTCAATGCTTCCGCGTCATTCGATATTCTCGCCCTGTATTCCATTCCCAGGGGCTCTGTCATTTTCGACCCGATGTCGAAACCCGGCCTTTGCGCAACCAGGATATGGGCGAGATCGAAAAGATCGCGCCAGTTGTGCCAGCTTGCGAGCCCAAGAAAGGCGTCAGCACCGACCATGAGGCAGAAAGGCTTTTCGCTTCCCAGTTCGCGTCTCAATTGAAGCAGGGTTTCGACGGAATAGCAGGGCGTTTCCTTGGCTGTTTCCCGGTCGTCGGGAAGAAAGAGGAGGTTGCCTTTTGACGCGATCCTGACCATTTCCATCCTCATGGCAGGATCGCAATGCGGTTCATTCCTGTGGGGCGGCTTTCCCGCAGGAACGATATGAACGGATTCAAGGCCGCAATGCTCCGCCACCTCCTGGGCGAGCCTCAGGTGTCCGAAATGGATGGGATCGAATGTGCCGCCGAAAATGCCGACAGGATTGGAGCCGCTTTTCACCAGATCACAATACCAGCCTGCGGATGTCGGAAAGGAGCGAACCCAGATGAACGATGAATTTCGCCCCCAATGCGCCGTCTATGACCCTGTGGTCGTAGGAAAGGGAAAGCGGCAGCATCAGGCGGGGAACGAAATTGCCCTCCCTGAATACCGGCTTCGTGACAGCCTTGGACACCCCGAGTATGGCGACTTCTGGCGCGTTGATGATGGGCGTGAAAAAGCTTCCCCCTATCCCGCCCAGGCTGGATATCGAGAAGCATCCTCCCTGCATGTCGTTGATCGAAAGCTTTCCTTCCCTCGCCTTCGAACTCAATTCGGAAAGCTCCACGGCGAGCTGGAAAACGCTCTTTTGATCGGCATTCCTGATGACGGGAACGACGAGGCCATCCGGGGTGTCGACAGCCATGCCGATATGGCAATACTGCTTCAGGATCAGCGTTTCGCCCGAAAGGGAGGCATTGAATGTGGGGAATTTCTTCAACGCGACTGCGCAGACCTTCATCAGGAAGGCGGGGAGGGTGAGCCTCACCCCCTGTTTCTGCGCCTCCTCCATCATGGACTTCCTGAAGGACTCGAGCTCCGTGATGTCCACTTCGTCGTGCTGGGTCACATGCGGAATGGCCGCCCAGTTCCGGGCGAGATTGGCCCCGGAAATCTTCTGTATCCTGGAAAGCGGCTTCTCCTCGAATGAACCGAATTTCGAGAAATCGATAGCAGGCATAGCGGGCGCAGCGGCGGAAACGCCGGAAGTCATGACGCCTTTCACGAAGGACTGAACGTCTTCCTTGAGTATCCTCCCCTTCGGTCCGGTTCCCTCGACCCTGGAAAGATCTGCGCCCAGCTCCCTGGCGAACCGTCTCACCGAAGGGCTGGCGTGGATTCCCGCGAAGGACTTGATTGCCATGTTCGCTGCGCTGAGCGCTTCGGCTCTCACAGGCGCTTCGGTTTTCGCCTGCGTCGGGGCAGGCGCCTTTTCCGGCTCCGCCTGCTCCTCGGCTTCCAGGGTCAGGATGAGGGAGCCTTCCGATACGGCGTCCCCGACCTTCACTGAAACGGACTTGACCAGCCCCGCATAAGGAGAAGGCACTTCCATCGCCGCCTTGGCCGTTTCGAGGGTGATGAGGGGGGAATCGACCTCGATCCTTTCCCCTTCCTTCACATGCAGCTCGATGATGGGAACATCCTTGAAATCGCCGATATCCGGCACCTTCACTTCCATTGTTTGGCTCATGTTTTTCTCTCAAACCGTCTCTGGATTCGGTTTTTCCGGATCGATGCCGTATTTCTTGATCGCGGCGGTCACCTGTTCAGGCGGGATGCTGCCTTCTTCGGAAAGCGCCTTGAGGGCCGCGACGGCGACATAATGCCTGTCCACCTCGAAGAATCTGCGCAGCTTCTCGCGGGTGTCAGAGCGGCCGAAGCCGTCCGTTCCCAATACCCTGTAGGTCCCGGGAACGAAAGCCCCGATCTGGTCGGCATGGATCTTCATGTAATCCGTCGAAGCGATGACGGGCCCCGCCCTTTCCTTCAGGCAGGATTCGATGTAGCTTGTCTTCGGCTTTTCCTCGGGATGAAGCATGTTCCAGCGCTGGCATTCCAGGCCATCGCGGCGGAGCTGGGTGAAGCTCGTCACGCTCCAGATGTCCGAACTCACCCCGAAATCTTCCCGGAGCAGTTCGGCTGCCGCGATCACTTCCCTGAGTATCGTTCCGCTGCCCAGAAGCTGGACCTTGGGCGTTTTCGCCCATTTCCCGACCTTCGCCTCCGCAAGCAGGTACATCCCCTTCAGTATGCCTTCTTCCACCCCTTCCGGCATGGCGGGATGGGCATAGTTCTCGTTCATCAGGGTGATGTAATAGAAGATGTCTTCCTGATCCCTGTACATGCGCTTCATGCCGTCCTGGATGATGACCGCGAGTTCAAAGGCATAGGCCGGATCGTAGGCAATGCAGTTCGGTATGGTGGACGCCAGCACATGGGAATGGCCATCCTCGTGCTGCAAGCCTTCCCCGTTGAGCGTGGTCCGCCCGGCGGTTCCCCCGAGGAGGAATCCCCTGGAGCGCATATCTCCTGCAGCCCATGCCAGATCCCCCACCCTCTGGAAGCCGAACATCGAATAATAGATGTAGAAGGGAATCAGGGAGATGCCGTGGGTGCTGTAGGCCGTCGCAGCGGCGATCCAGGAAGAGAAGGCCCCCGCCTCGTTGATCCCTTCCTGCAGGATCTGGCCGTGCTTGTCTTCCCTGTAGTACATCAATTGCCCGGCGTCCTGGGGCTCGTAAAGCTGCCCGACCGAGGAATAGATGCCGAGCTGCCTGAAAAGCCCGTCGAGCCCGAAAGTGCGCGATTCGTCCGGAACGATGGGAACGATGAGCTTGCCTATGGATGCGTCCTTCACCAGCATGGAAAGTATCCTGACGAAGGCCATGGTCGTCGATATCTCGCGACCGTCCGTTCCTTTCAGATAGGCTTCGTATGCGGAAAGCTCGGGGACATTCAAAGGTTCTGCCTTGCGGCGCCTTGCAGGAAGAGCGCCGCCCATGGCCGCCACCCTTCCCCTCAGGTATTTCATTTCAGCGCTGTCTTCAGCGGGCTTGAAGAAAGGCGCCTGCCCGATGACCTCGTCGGAAATGGGAATGCTGAAGCGGTTTCTGAAAGCCTTCAGCGCATCCTCGTTCATTTTCTTCTGCTGATGGGTGGTGTTTTGCCCTTCCCCCGCATCCCCCATGCCGTAGCCCTTGACCGTCTTGGCGAGAATCACGGTGGGCTGCCCCTTGTGCTTGACCGCTTCATGATAGGCGGCATAGACCTTTCTGGGGTCGTGCCCCCCGCGGTTCAGCCTCCAGATATCCTCGTCGGACATGCTCGCCACCATGTCGAGCAGCTCGGGATATTTTCCGAAGAAATGCTTCCTGACGTAGGTGCCGTCGTTGGCCTTGTAATTCTGGTATTCCCCGTCCACCGCCTCTTCCATCCGCTTCAGGAGCAGACCGTTCTTGTCCTTCGCGAGCAGGGGATCCCATCTCGATCCCCATATCACCTTGATGACATTCCAGCCCGCCCCCCTGAAATCGGCTTCCAGCTCCTGGATGATCTTTCCGTTGCCGCGGACAGGCCCGTCCAGGCGCTGCAGATTGCAGTTGATGACGAAAACGAGATTGTCGAGCTTCTCCCGGACAGCCAACGAAATCGCCCCGAGGGACTCGGGCTCGTCCATCTCGCCGTCGCCCATGAAAGCCCAGACCTTTCTGCCTTCCGTTTTGGCGATTCCCCTGTCCTCGAGGTATTTCATGAACCTCGCCTGATAGATCGCCATCAATGGACCGAGTCCCATCGATACCGTGGGAAATTGCCAGAAATCCGGCATCAGCCAGGGATGGGGATAGGAGGAAAGCCCCTGTCCCTCGGATTCCTGCCTGAAATGCTCCATCTGCTCTTCCGTGATCCTTCCTTCGAGGAAGGCCCTGGCGTAGATTCCGGGCGCAGAATGGCCCTGCGTATAGACGAGATCGCCGCCGTGATTTTCGGAAGGCGCATGGAAAAAGTGGTTGAAGCCGACGTCGTAAAGCGTCGCGGCGGAAGCGAAGCTGGCGATATGCCCGCCAAGGTCGGAGCCCCGGTTCGCATTCACCACCATGGCCATGGCATTCCATCTGATGTAGGAACGGATTCTGCGCTCGATCTCGAGGTCTCCGGGAGAGCGCTCCTCGCGCTCCGTCGGAATGGTGTTGAGGTAGGCCGTATTGACGTTGAAAGGAAGGTAAGCGCCTGCCTTCCTGGCCCTTTCGGTCATTTTCTCGAGAAGAAAATGGGCGCGCTCCGCCCCTTCCTGCTGAAGCACCCCTTCCAGGGCGTCGAGCCATTCCTGTGTTTCTTGCGGATCCTGATCCGGCATTGAAGCCATATTCCTACCTCAAATCTGTTGAAACGCCCAGCATTATACCCTAGCGACGCCACGAACGCTCTTCGGCCTCGACCGTGTTCTCGAGCAGCATGGCGATCGTCATCGGCCCCACCCCCCCTGGAACGGGCGTGATCAGGGAGGCCTTTTCCGACGCGGAATCGAAATCCACGTCGCCGCAAAGCCTGCCGTCCTGAAGCCTGTTCATGCCGACATCGATCACGACTGCGCCTTCCTTGACCATGTCGCCCGTGACGAGATTCGGCCTGCCCACTGCAACCACGAGGATGTCCGCATCCCGGGTATGATGCCCGAGGTCACGGGTCTTGGAATTGCAGATCGTGACCGTCGCCCCTTTGGAAAGCAGCATCACCGCCATGGGCTTGCCTACGATGTTGCTCGCCCCGACGACGACGGCATGCTTTCCCCTGATTTCGACCTTCTCGTGTTCGAGCATCTTCATGATGCCGTGGGGAGTGCAGGGCTGCAGGCCCGGGTTCCCCAAAAACAGAGTGCCCATATTGCAGGGATGGAATCCGTCGACATCCTTCCCGGCGGAAATGAAATCGAGCACCTTCCTCGAATCGAAATGGGCGGGCAGGGGCAGCTGAACGAGTATGCCGTGAATTGCAGGATCCTTGTTGAGCAGGTCGATGCGCGCCATGACAGCCTCCTGCGTCGCCTCTTCGGGAAAAGCGATGACCTCCGAGCGGATTCCCGCCTCGATGCAGGCCCTTTCCTTGTTCCTGACATAGACTTGCGAGGCGGGATTTTCCCCGACGATGATCACGGCAAGCCCTGGACCCGCCTTTTTCACCCGCTCTTTGAGCGCCTCCCTCATCTCGGCCGCGATCTTTTTACCGTCGATAATCTTTGCACTCATTGAATTTCCCTGTTCCGAAAATATTCGCCTGATTCAGTAATGACGCCGTCCACAAACACGTCGTTCTCCTCGATAGGAACCTTTTCCACAACCTGCAGGGAATAGGCTGCGGCAACGGCAGCCGAATCGATCCTCTTGTTGACGAGCAGTCTGTCGTAGAATCCCCCGCCGTAACCCAGCCTTCCGCCTTCTCTCGAAAAAGCGACGCCCGGAACGAGGATGAAGTCGATCAGCGAGAAATCCTCGATCCTTGCCCCCCCCCTGGGTTCCCTGATGCCCCAGGCGCCGGCCTCGAGCCCGTCGGAAAGATCGGTGACAAGATAGAGATCGAGACCGCTTCTCTCGCCATTCAGTTTCGGCAATACCAGGGCCTTGCCGTTTTCCAGCACGTCTTTTGCAAATTCATCCGTTCCGAATTCGCTGCCGAAACTCATGTAGGCGAGAACGATTTCGGCTCTGCGATAGGCATCCAGCCCCTTCATTTTGCCCGTGATGACTGAACTCAGGGAGGCGCGGAATTCGACAGACAGGGCATCTCGCTTTCCAATTATACTTTTTCTGAGTTCGCGTTTCACGCTTGCAGGATCCATTCGAGTCCTCATAAACCTGTATCTCGTCAGGCAGCGCGGCGCAGGCATCCGCGCCGCAAAGCATGAACGAAAATGAAACCCTTTTCATCTTTTCTCGCATTTCTTTGAAGATCAAGCATGTTATCACGTAATGTCGGTATAATTGCCGGATGAATCGAGACAACAGACCCATACGCAGCTACGTCCTGCGACAGGGCAGAATTTCAAGAGCCCAGCAATTCGCCCACCAGAACCTGATGCCCAAATACGGCCTGGCATTCAGGCCATCCCTTTTGGAGCTCGACCAGGTTTTCGGCAGAAGCGCCCCGAAAATCCTCGAAATAGGCTCAGGCATGGGAGAGTCGACCGCAAAAATAGCGCTTGAAAACCCGGAAAAGGATTATCTTGCCATAGAAGTGCATACGCCCGGCGTGGGAAGCCTGCTCAAGCTGCTCGAAGCGGACCATCTCGGGAATGTCAGGATCATCCAGCACGATGCCGTCGAGGTGGTGGAAAAGATGATTCCCGACTCGTCCCTTTCCGGCATCCATATCTTTTTCCCTGATCCCTGGCCAAAAAAAAGGCATCACAAGCGCAGGCTCATCCAGCCCGAATTGATCGCCCTGCTTTGCAGGAAACTCATGGAGAACGGCTACATCCATGCCGCAACGGACTGGGAGGACTATGCCGAGCATATCCTCTCCGTCATGAATGCCGAGCCGCTTCTCACGAACAGGGCAAAGGACTATTCCGATCGCCCGGATTACCGCCCCCTCACCAAGTTCGAACAAAGGGGGATAGGGCTGGGCCACGGCGTCCGCGACATCATTTTCAGGAAAATCAGCGCAGGCAAATGATGTTTCCGTCGATTTCAGGATCACCCGCCCCATAAAGGGTATTGTCGATATAGGTGGAATAGGTCTCGACCTTGTAATCCCTGCAATGGTTCAATTCGGCTACCTTGTTCGACGCTTTCCTGAAAAGATTCTCGGCATCCCCGGTTGACGTGAACCGGTTCCCGCTCACATGGATATGATAAGTATCGGGAGCGATGCGCTTGTAGCTGTATCCCCATCCGCGGCCTGAGTCGGGCCTCATTTCGGCGCACCCCGCAAAGAAGACGAAAGCCAGAATAAGCATGCGCATCATGTCGATTTCTCCGATTTCCCTGGCCCATTCCGGCCGATGAAATATAATTATGGCATGATGAACAAAAAAACTGTCCTGGCCCTTCTTTTTCTCGGCGGGTGCACTTCATTCCTGCCCAAGGCGGAGGTCATCACGATCGGGCCATGGCACAGCTTCCAGGAAGTTCAGGATGTATTCGACAAGATCGTTCCCAACAAGACCACAGTCGGGGATCTCAAGAAAATGGGGCTCGAGCCCTCGGTGAACCCCAACATCACGATCCTCAACTATTCAGACATCCTCAGGCGGTTCATACCCAGCCCTTCGATCAATGCGCAGGACCTGGACGAAGGCGTTAAAGACTGCATCAGCGCAAAAATCGAATGCATAGGCTTCGAGATCAACCAGAGCACGACGAAGCGGGCCCGCTACGGCAATTTCTGGGCGGATTTTCTGGATTTCAAGCGCAAGGTCGACGTCGTGGGCTGGCGTTTCGACGGCGTCATTCTCATCAAGAACAATGTCGTCGTTTACAAGCTTTCAGGAGGAGAGCCGTCCATCCACCAATTCGAGGAAAACAGGAATCCGCTCGGCCCCCTCCAGGGACTAGGCGGATCGGCGGGCAAGCTCTAGGGAAGAAAAATCTGGAGAAGATCGTTCAGGAATCGTTTCCCGCGAAGCGTCGGGACGACCTTCAGATGATCCCTGCCTATATATCCCAGCCTTTCCGCCTCATCCAGTTCCGGCAAAATAAAAACCCTCGACATCCCCGTCCTTTCCTCGAAAAGCTGCAGGGGAAATCCTTCGTTGAGCCTCAGCGCGTTCATCATGAATTCGAAGGGAATATCAGAAACTTCATGCTCTTCCTGAACGGGATTGCCCGAAAACGCCTTCGCGACATAATCTTTGGGGTTCTTGAAACGCATCTGCCTGACAATGCCTTCAGGCCCGCTGATCTTCGCATGGGCTCCCGCGCCTATCCCGACATAGTCCCCGAATTCCCAGTAATTCAGGTTGTGGCGGCATTGCATGCCTTCTTTCGCAAAGGCGGAAGTTTCGTAATGACGATAGGACTTCTCCAGCATTTCCTCGATCATGCATTGCATCTCGAAAGAGGCATCCTCATCGGGGATTTCAGGAGGATGCTTGTGGAAAAAGGTATTGGGCTCCAGGGTCAGATGATAGGCCGAAACATGGGGCGGATCGAAGGAGAGTGCCATCGAAAAATCGCTTTCAGCCTCAGCCAAGTTCTGTTGAGGCAGCGCGTACATCAGATCGAGATTGACATTCCTGAACTGCTTCAATGCCGTCTCAACGGCAAGCGCAGCCTGTTTCGCGTCATGGATCCGCCCAAGCATGCCGAGATGCCTATCGTTGAAACTCTGGATGCCCAGGGAAAGACGATTGACCCCGGCTTCCCTGAATGCGCCGAATTTTTCCCTGTCGAATGTGCCCGGATTCGCCTCCATGGTCACTTCGATCATGGGATCGATCCCGAGCAGCGCTCTCGCCTGAGCCAGAATTTTTTCGATGGCGTGCGGGCTCATCAGGCTCGGCGTACCGCCTCCGAAAAAGAGGCTTGAAATTCTCCTGCCCCAGATTTTCGGCAGGCAGGATTCGAGATCCCTGATCAATGCCGAAACATAGGTTTCCTCGTCATAATCGCCCTCATGGGAATTGAAGTCGCAATAAGGGCATTTCCTGACGCACCAGGGTATGTGGATGTAGAGCGAAAGGGGGGGGAGCGATTCGAAGTTCAAAGGCATTTCAGCTTGTCCAGCAGCACCGCCAATGCCCTGGCCCTGTGGCTCACCCTGTTCTTGATTCCGCGGTCGAGTTCCCCCCCCGTTTTGCCGAGCGCCGGATCAAGAAAGAGCGGATCGTACCCGAAGCCGCCCTCCCCTCTCGGCGCCCTCAATATTTCCCCTTCCCACTTCCCTTCGGCGACGATGGGCTCGGGATCCATCGCATGCCTCAGATAAACGATCACGCAATAGTAATGCGCCCGCCTGTCCTCGCAATCTTTCAGTTCATCGAGCAGCTTCAGGTTGTTGCGGCTGTCCGATCTCGGCTCCCCGGCATATCTCGCCGAATGAATGCCGGGCTCCCCGTTCAGGGCCGAGACGCAGATTCCCGAATCGTCGGCAAGCGCAGGCATGTCCGTCAGGCGGCTGGCATGCCTCGCCTTTTCGAGCGCATTTTCCAGGAAAGTGAAATGGGGCTCTTCCGCATCGGGCACTTCGTATTCCGCCTGTGGAATCACCTCGAATCCAAGGGGAGAAAGTATCTGGCTGATTTCACGAATCTTTCCCTTGTTGCTGCTCGCCACGACCAGTCTTTTCATGATTTCCCCCTCTTCCGGACCGGCCTCACATGCTGCGTCCTGAATGGCTTTCCTGCGCCCTGCATCCCGGCAGGCTGGCATCGCGGAACGAGATGATGCTTTCCGTTTCCGATCAGATCCGCCCTGCCCATTCTCATCAGCGCTTCCCTCAACACGGGCCAGTTCTCAGGATCGTGATAGCGCAGGAAGGCCTTGTGAAGCCGGCGCTGTAGGGGCGATCTGGGGATATAGACTGCTTCGCTTTTTCTTGAAATCCTGTGGAGGGGATTGCGCCCCGAGTGATACATCGCGCTGGCCAATGCCATGGGCGAAGGCAGGAAAGCCTGAACTTGGTCAGCCCTGAATCCGTTCTTCTTCAGCCAGAGCGAGAGGTTCAGCATGTCCTCGTCCGTCGTGCCCGGGTGGGCCGCGATGAAATAGGGAATGAGATACTGTTCCTTTCCGGCCTCTTTCGAAAATTTGTCGAAAATCGCCTTGAAGCGGTCGTAGGCACCTATGCCGGGCTTCATCATTTTGGAAAGCGGCCCCGCTTCGGTATGCTCGGGCGCGATTTTCAAGTATCCGCCGACGTGATGCGTTGCAAGTTCCTTCACGTATTCCGGAGAAAGCACGGCAAGATCATAGCGCAGGCCCGATGCGATCAATATCTTCTTTATTCCTGGAAGGCTTCTCGCCTTCCTGTAGAGCGAAACCAGATGACTGTGGTCTGTTTCGAGATTCTTGCATATTCCCGGATAGACGCAGGAAAGCCTTCTGCATTTCTCCTCTATTTCTGGGTTCTTGCAGGCCAGCCTGTACATGTTTGCAGTGGGTCCGCCGAGATCGGAAATCACGCCCGTGAAGGCCGGGGAAACATCCCTGATCGTTTCGATTTCCTTCAAAATGGAGGCTTCCGAACGGCTCTGGATGATCCTGCCCTCATGCTCCGTGATCGAGCAGAAAGTGCATCCGCCGAAGCAGCCCCGCATGATGGTGACGGAATGCTGGATCATCTCGAATGCCGGAATCTTCGCCCCTCCGTAAAGCGGATGGGGAAGACGGCTGTAGGGAAGGCCATAGACGCGATCCATTTCTTCAGTCGAGAGCGGAATGGGGGGAGGATTCAGCCAGACTTCCCTGTTTCCGTGATTCTGAATCAGCGCCCTGGCATTGCCGGGATTGGTTTCCTGATGCAGGACGCGGGAGGCATGGGCGTAGAGGACCGGATCCATTTTCACTTCCTCGAATCCGGGAAGACGAATCACCGTCCTGACGGATTTCCTTCCCGTATCGGCTTCGACAGGATCGGCTTCATGACAGGCCGGCTTTTCCGCGTAGGGATCGGCATGAGGGGAGACTTTGCCCGGCTTGTCCACGCTGGTTGAATCGAGAATGTCCCAGCCTTCTGGAATCTCTTTCAATGTATAGGCCGTTCCCCTGATTTCCGTAAGCATGTCGACGGATTCACCACGGCCGAGCCTATGCGCGATTTCCACAACTTGGCGTTCGCCGTTGCCGTAGACGAGCAGATCGGCCTTTGCGTCGATCAGCACGGAGCGCCTCACCTTGTCGGACCAGTAATCGTAATGCGCAATCCTTCTCAGGCTTGCCTCGATTCCGCCCAGAATGATGGGCACATCCGGATAAGCCTCCCTGCAGCGCTGCGAATACACCAGAACGCAGCGGTCAGGACGCTTGTCGGCAAGACCTTCCGGAGTATAGGCATCGTTCGAGCGTATGCGCTTGTCGGACGTGTAGCGGTTCACCATCGAATCCATGTTCCCGCCCGTGACCCCGAAGAAAAGCCCGGGTTTTCCGAGCCGCGAAAAATCTTCGACATTCGTCCAGTCGGGCTGCGAAATGATCCCGACCCTGAAACCCTGAGCCTCGAGAAGGCGGCCTATCAGCGCCATGCCGAAACTGGGATGGTCGACATAGGCATCCCCCGTGACGAGAATGATGTCGCAGCCATCCCAGCCGAGTTCGTCCATCTCGCCTCTCGTCATGGGAAGATGGGGGGAGACGCCGAAACGCTTCGCCCAGTAGGGACGGTAGGAGAAAATGTCTTGCGCTTTTTGCATCAGGCTATTTTACTAGAGTTCTGGCCTCATCCTCGCTCAAATATTTCCAGGGAAGGGGAATCAGGCCAGGAACCTTTTCCCTGTATAAGGCATAGCTTTTCCCGAAACGTTCCAGCAGCATGCTTTCCTCGTGCAATGAACCCAGGAAAAGGTAGAGGGTCGCCATGACGTCGGTCACCAGTTTTCCCGAATTCATGTCCTGAGACCAGATCAGCAGGAGGGCGAAAAAATACCAGGGATGGCGGACATGCCTGTGGAAGGGGGAAATCGTGAAATTTTCCTCATTTGCGGATTTCAGGCCGAGGAAGGCCTTCATGTCGTAATATCTCAGCGAAACGAGAAACCCTGCGATGGCAAGGAACTGAAGCAGGTATGCGGCGTATTTCCAGAAACCTGAAAATGCCCAAAGCGCGGGCCATTGAATCCCCCAGAGCAGCCAAGCGCCGGGAACGAGAAGCATCGCTGCGAGCATGTTGTAGGCCATTCTGTATGGAAAGTCCGGCCAATGCCCGGAAACCCTTTTTTTCAGCCAAAGCGAGGCCAGCAGCGAATGCAGGGAAAAGTAGACCACCCAGTAGGCGACGAGCAGGATCATGGCCTGAAAAGGGCTGCGAAAACGATTTCCAGGATACCCAGGGAAAGATTGAATGCGATCAGCTTGCGGATGGAGGAAAGCGCTTCGCCTCCCGCCTTCCATTCTCCTGACGCCACGGCCTTTTTCAGTGCTGAAAAACAGAAGAAATAAACGTAGAAGAATACTAGAATCATCAGGATGCCCGTGCCGAGCATCGCATGGATGCTCCACGGGATGGAATTGAATCCGCCGAGCAGCATGATCATGAAAAGGCCGCTTGAAAGAAGCAGGATTATCGCCGCCCATACCCATGGAAAGAACTTTTGGAATACGCCCATCCAGAGGGGGAGCCTCTGGGGAGGGGGGAGCAGTTCGGCTGCCACGGGGCGCAGGGCCATGTAGGCGAAGAACATGCCACCGACCCAGACGACGGCGCCGAAGAAATGCAGGAATATCGCTATGGCCATGAAATTTCCTTTTCTTATAGAATGAAAAAGCGATGCATAAATTTATTTCGGGTTTGGCGGCGGCAATCGTCCTGACCGCCCTGAGTATCGGCTATCTGGATGTCAGGGTGGCCGATTTCATTTTCGATCATACCGGAAAAGGCTTCCAGTTCAGCCGCGGTGTCGCTTCCCTGCCGGACATGCTTTTCCTGACCGTCCTCATCGTCTGCTCTATTTCATGGGCCGGCTATTCCCTTCTCTCGAGAAAAGGAATATCGGACAGCCGCACCCATCTTTTCCAGGTCCTCGGCGCCTCTCTGCCTTTCGCCTATGTGGCAAAAAACTTGCTGAAATGGCTTTTCGGCAGGGTGAATACCAGGCTGTGGCTCGTCCAGCCCGACGCCTATTCCTTCCACTGGTTCCATGGCGGGCAGGATTTCCAGGGGTTCCCTTCAGGGCACATGCTGGTTTTCACGCCCCTGTTTCTCGCCTTGTGGAAATTCTCCCCCAGCGCGAGGCCCCTGATTCTGGCGGGATGGCTGGGCCTAGCCGCTGCGCTCCTGGTCACCGAATATCACTTCCTGGGAGACGTGATCGCAGGAAGCTATGCGGGGTATCTGATCCACTATGGAACGGAAGTCTATTTCAGGCGCCGCCCCTGACCAGGAGAACGGGGACTTTTGAAATGCGTACGATGCCTTCGGCCACGCTTCCCATGAGGAGATGGCGCAATCCGGTTCTGCCATGCGTGCCGGCGACGATGAGATCGGCTCCCCATGCCTTCGCATCCTGGACGATGACTTCGCTGATGCCCTGACCGATCCTTTCCGTTTCCAGCAAACGGGTTTCAGCTTCGGGAAAAATCGCATTCGCCTTTTCCAGTATCCTTTTTCCCGAATCGATCTGACTCTTCTCGGCCCCGAGCATGTCGCCGTATTCCGATCCAGCCACGATCGAAGCCTCGTCTATCGCATAAACGATGCGAAGCTTCGCCCCCTGGTCCCTGGCCAGTTCGACCGCTTCCTTGAGCGCCGCATCGGAAGTTTTGCTTCCATCCACAGGCACCAGTATTCTTTTGTACATGGGCATTCCCCTTGCCATCGAATCAATGTTATAAAGATTACTTCATTCCCTGGAATTCCGGTAGAAAAAATTCAGAAAATCCATATATACTTCTTAAATTCCTGCTTGAGGCGAATGCGCATGACTCCGAGTGAAACCAGCATGAAAGACACTGCAAGGCTCTGGTTTGCCGCATTCCTGGCCGGCGTACTGGGCGCTGCAGCCATGTACGCCTTTCATACACTGAGCAGCGGCATGGAATGGCTCATGACCCGGCATACGGGCAGCCTAGTCCAGGATTCGCTGTCGCTTCCTGTCTGGGTCAGAATTCTCGTGCCGACCGCAGGCGGGCTTTTTGCAGGGCTGGCGCTCCATTTCGGGAAATCCTGGGCAACAGGCCCTCATATCGACTATATCGATGCGGCGAGGGAAGGGCAAATCAGGCTCAACGACAGAACCAATGCCGTCAGAACCCTTTCCTCCCTTTTTTCCGTGGGATCGGGCGCCGCGATAGGGAGGGAGGGCCCGATGGTGCAGCTTTCTGCATGGTTTTCGTCCTGGCTCGCCATAATCTTTCCCTTGCCTGAAAACCAGAGAAACGCGGTCCTGGTATGTGGCATCGCTGCAGGCATCGCCTCTGCCTATCATGCCCCTGTCGCGGGGGTCGTTTTTGTGCTCGAACTCGCGCTGGGCTTCTTCGCCCGCCATACCGTAGCACCCGTTCTGATTTCCGCCGTGACTGCCAGCGCGCTGATTTTCTGGACGGTGGAGCCAAGCCCGCTCTATGTCATGCCCGCGACCGCACCCATGCCGGTCACACCGGGCGGACTCCTCGTCGCACTCGCCGCAGGCGCGGCTTCCGGCCTGCTCGGACTGGGACTGCTCAAGCTCATCGAAAAAACGAAGGAAGCCTTTGCAAAAATCAGGTCGCTCTGGCTTCGCCTGAGCCTTGGGGGTTTGGTGGTCGGGCTGATTTCGGCGCCCGTCCCCGAAGTCTGGGGCAACGGTTACGATGTCGTATCGAAAGTGCTGAACGGCGGATTGTCCTGGGACTGGGTTGCCATTGTGTTCATTGCCAAGGTGGTTGCCACGGTAGCGAGCACTTCCTCCGGGGCCATAGGGGGCATATTCACGCCCACCCTTTTCGTCGGCGCGACGAGCGGCTACCTGCTCGGAACCGGACTTGGCCATTTGGCGGGAGTGGATCCCGTGGTGATGGCGATCATTTGCATGGCCGCTGTGCTTTCCGCGGTCACTCACGCCCCGATGATGGCGATAGTCATGGTGCTCGAAATGACCAACCAGTTCCATCTCGTTCTTCCCGTGATGCTCGCCTGCGGCGCCGCTTATGCCGTCAGCACCCAGTTTGGCGCGAAACCGCTCTACGGCAACCCGATCGAGCATCACGCCTAGAGGCGGATTTCCGCCCTTTCCGGGAAAGGATCCCCCTTTCGATCATGACGGGCAATGTTGAAAGGCAGTCCGCAAGCAGGTCTCGAACGCCCCGAATGAGCACTTCTTCCCCGACTGAAGCCGATGCCAGCATGTTTTCCCAGCCGCTGCCGAGCAGCTCTCCAGCCATTCCTTCCCCGAGCTCGTGCAGAATGATCGCCTCGCTTTCCTTCTCAACCAGCGTTCAAGGGCTGTTTTGGGATCGGCCGTATCGTTCTTTTTCCATAATCCCGTCTTTTCCCAGACATGCGGTAGATTCCCTCCCTGCGCAGAAAGATGGTCCCGTTCTGAAGAGCTGCAGGCGGGGCGGTGAGGTCGCGGGCGTACTCGCAGCCCGAAACCAGGAATGATGCGGCGATTGACGGTCTCGGCTTCGAAAGGATCGAATTCCTCTCCTATGGGCAAGGGCGAATAGGGCAGATTTTCGATTTCGTTCCAGAATTTCTCGCGCTCGGCAAGCCATGCGCCCACCTCGTTCTTTTTCAGATTCATCGAATAGGGGATCCCGTTCTCCCAGCGGTAATACTGCTGCATCTCCATCAGGTAAGCGCACATCGTCATGCTTCCGGCATGGCGCGCGTCGGCGATATGGCATTATGTTGAACGGCGTCGACCAGTTCGTGGAACTGTTTCATAGGCATCTCAGCATTTTTAAAAGCATTTCCAGCACGAAAGGGCGGCGAACGGAAGCCCAAAATATGCTATTTTAGAATCCCGCATTTCGGAGAAAAAAATGAAGCTGATGACAGCGCAGGAAGCAAGATCGCTTGTCGAAATGGGCAGGGCATGGAGGGAAAACCACCTTCTCGACATCCTTGAAAAGACCATGAACGACATCGAAAATGCAGCAAAAGCAGGGAAAACAGCCATCACCATCGAAATGATCGCCAACGGGGTGAATCTCGATGCGCTCGAATCGGAACTCGTCAGGCTCGGATTCACGGTCAAATTGCTGAGGAGCCCCTGGCCGCCGAGAAGCATGGAAATCTTCTGGTAAGGCCTAGCAAACAATTTCAGCTTGGCCTGAGGCGTCAGTAAGCACTTGCGTTCCCATTTCCCCGCAAAGGAAGGCGATGCGCTCGATGATATATTTTCGCCTTTTTCCTTCAGCAGGAATCGTCCTGCAGTTTTCGATGAAGACCGGGTGCAGCCTTATCCTTTCGAGACGAACCCCGGACAGCTGAAGCTCGAAAAGAAGCTGACGATCATTCCCGAACTGCGGATCAACGTAATAGTCATCGACGAGATCGCCGCATGAATACAGGATGGGATGCCCTTTGTAGAGTTCTACGCCGTGAAACACATGGGCGCTGTGCCCGTATATCATGGCATAGCCCATGTCTATGGCCCTTCTCGCCAGCCTCGTGAAGCAGGCTGAAGGGCGGTGGACCATGTTCGGTCCCCAATGAATGGAAAGGATTGGCCATTCGACCTTGCCTATTCTCTTCAGATCCATGCGAAATCTCGACAAAACGGCCTCTTCTTCGGAAAGATCGATGTAATTGATGCCTGAAGTCTCCTGGCCGGCCGCAAAATCTTCCTGATGGTCGCAATACGCGACCATCCCGAACCTGATGCCTTTTCTTTCGAAAAAGGCCGGATTCGAAGCCTTCCGGCTGCTTTTCCCGGCGCCCGCATGAATTATTCCCGCCTGACTCAAAAGCTTTAGGGTGTCGTCCAGCCCCTTGTAATCGAAATCCAGGACATGGTTGTTGGCGAGGTTCACGACATCCACGCCGGCCATGACGAGCGTATCGACCGCCTCGACCGGCGCCCCGAAATAGAAGGCCTTGGGCTCCCCTTTCCACAATGTGTTGGATGAGGTGATGGCGCATTCGAGATTCACCATGACAAGATCGGCCTGTTTCATGATGCCTGAAATTTTCCCCAGGGGATAATCCGGCCCGAATCGCTTTATCCATTGCCCGACATTCCTTCCCAGCATCGCGTCGCCGCCCAGGACGAATTTCAATCTCTCCATGGCCCACCTCCTATACTGGAGCATAGAACAGAGGATGACCATGACCCCCATCGAACTCGTCATGAAATTGGGCGGAAGGTTCTCGAAGGAACTGGGAATCGATCTTTCTTCAGGGAGAAGCGAAGAAATTTTCAAGTGGCTGATCGCGGCCATGCTTTTCGGCGCGAGGATTTCCGGGGACCTGGCTGAAAAAGCCTATCGCAGCTTCGAAAGGCACGGCGTTCTGAATCCTGACGCCATTCTGGAAACGGGATGGGAAGGGCTCGTGTCCATCCTCGACGAGGGAAGCTACGTCAGATACGACTTCAAGACCGCCACGAAGTTTCTCGAAGCCGCTGAAAACCTGAAGCTGCGCTATGCCGGAAACCTGAACCGGCTTAATTCGGAAGCCGTCGACCCCAAAGACCTCGAAGCAAGGCTGAAGGCGCTGGCCAAGGGAATCGGCCCTGTCACGGCCGGGGTTTTCCTCAGGGAAATGCGGGGAATATGGAAAAAGGCATGCCCCCTGCCATTGGATCCGGTCCTTCATTCCGCCAGGGATCTGGGCTATATCCCTTGGAATCTCCATGACAGGGAAGAGGCGCTCCGGTTGCTTTCAATGAAATGGCCGGATGGCCGCGATTTTCCCGATTTCGAGGCTGCGCTCGTGCGATGGGCGAGACGGAAAAAACAGAACCCCTGCTTGACTACCCACCAACCTGATCTACCGTGAAGAAACAGGAACCGGAGCCTATCCTGGAAAAAGGCTCCTGATTTGAAAAGGAGAGGGTCATGGAACAGGCAGTCAAATTCATCATGGGCGGACAGCCCGATTATGCGGTCACGAGAGCACCCGAGCAGGCGATCTCGCCGCGGGTTGGGATGGAGCCTTCGGCCAAATTGGGAATGGGATGGCTTCGCGATTATCCGGACATCAGGGATTACACGGCCGAGCATGAAGCCGTCATCCCTATGCTGAAAAAGGCGAACCTGGCCCATCCTCTCAAGGCGCTTCCGCATTCGGTGGATCTCAGGCCCTGGTGTTCGCCGGTCGAGAACCAGGGAGCGCTGGGATCCTGCACGGCCAATGCGGGCGTGGGCGTGGTGGAATATTATGAGCGCAGGGCTTTTGGAAGATTCATCGATGCATCCAGACTTTTCCTGTACAAGACGACGCGCTCGCTGATGCACGCGGCAGGCGACACGGGGGCCTATCTGCGGACGACCATGGGGTCGCTGGCCCTTTTCGGCGTTCCGCCCGAAGAATACTGGCCCTACAACGTCGCCGTCTTCGACAGCGAACCGAGCGCATTCTGCTATTCCTTCGCCCAGAATTACCAGGCTTATCCAGTATGTTCGCCTCGACCCGGCAGGGGTGGCGGCTAATGCGCTTCTGAATACCATCAAATCCTACCTGGCAGCCGGGCTTCCGCCCATGTTCGGTTTCACGGTTTACAATTCGATTTACCATGTCGGCGCAAACGGCGCGATTCCCTTTCCCTGCCCGGGCGAGAAATGCGTCGGAGGTCATGCCATCGTGGCAGTGGGTTACGATGACGGCATGCAGATCAAGAATCCCAATTGCCCAGCGCCGGCAACGCAGGGCGCGCTCCTGATCCGCAATTCCTGGGGCGCGGGCTGGGGAGATCACGGATATGGGTGGCTTCCCTACGATTACGTGCTGAAAGGATTGGCCGTAGACTGGTGGATTCTGCTCAGGAACGAATGGATAGAAACCGGGCAGTTCAAGGCCTGACCCTTCCGAGACCGCCCCGAAAAAGGGGCAGTTCCCTTCCTTCCAGACTCCAAATCTGAAAAATCCTTCATGTGCCCCGAAACGGATAGGGTGGCATAATTTCGCGAGGACGGAGATGATCCGTCCATGCTGAGTTAAAGCCTAAAAAACCCGAATTTCGATCAAAAGGAGAGCTAGATGGAAGAGACATGGACAGAGTCGGATTTGAAAAAATACAATGGCACGATGAAATACCCGGAGATCTTCTATCTGCCGAGCGGCTGGGTCATTCTTTTCACCACGAATTACGGCGATCACGGATTTCTTGTCAATTCAAAGCACGACCGCACTCCGCGCGAATTCAAGACGCTGGATGAAGCCGCAAAATTTCTTTATTCGCATGGCTTCGAATCCACCGTTGTCACCCTGTACGAATATCCGAAGGACCAGATCATCCGGAGGTCGCAACATTATTCGGCCTAGCGATGCTAGGATGAGATCATTCGGTCCGCGACATGCCTGATGAACAATATCCGCAAACACGTCTTCAAGCGTCTTTTCATAGGGTGGCTATTGCTTTCCCTCGCCATCGGTTCGGTCGTCTTTTATCTTGAAATGAAGAAAGTGGACAAACTGGTGATGGGGCTTGCGCTTGAAGAATCAGGCTTTTTCACTTCCGCTCTGGACAGGTCAAGCGTAAAAGAATTGGGCAGCCTGAAGCAGAAGGCGCTCCTCGCCAGGCATTTTGTCGTGATTGCGCTCTATGACGAGAATGGCAGGCAGATCCTGCTTGAAACCAATCCGCACGATGCCGGGATAGAAAGGAAGCTCGCCGTCCACCCTTTCACCCGGGTCTCTTCAGTCCATTACAAGAGATTTCTGGCAGAAAAGCATCTTTACATGCAGATTCTGCTACCGATTTACGACAAGGATTCCAGGCCGCTCGGTTATTTCGATGGCATTTACCAGGTTGACGCGAAAACATTCCAGAACATCGAAATCGACATTGTCGGCACCCTTTTATTGGTGATCGTGGTGTGCTTCATCACGGCTGTCATGCTCTATCCCATCATCATTTCCCTCAACCGCGAACTCATCAAGCTTTCCTCGGACCTGCTGAAGGGCAATATCGAGCTGATGGATGTGCTTGGCAGCGCCATCGCGAAACGCGATTCGGATACCAATGCGCACAATTACCGGGTCACCATCTATGCGATCCGCCTCGCCGAAGCGATCGGCCTGGACAACGGCCAGATCCGCAACCTGATCGCGGGGGCCTTCCTTCACGATGTCGGCAAGATAGGCATCAGCGACAACATCCTGCTCAAGCCCGACAGGCTGAACGAAGAGGAATTCAGGAAGATGCGCAGCCATGTGCTGCTCGGCGTCGACATCATCAGGCGTTCTGGATGGCTCAAAGGTGCGCGCGAAGTGGTCGAATATCATCACGAGAAGTTCGACGGAAGCGGATACATGAGGGGGCTGCGCGGAAATGAAATTCCCCTGAATGCCCGGATCTTCACCATTGTCGACGTTTTCGACGCCCTCACTTCAAGGCGCCCCTACAAGGACCCGATCGATTTCGACGAAACGATGAATATGCTGATGCAGGATAGCGGCAAGCGGTTCGACCCTGAGCTTCTCGATATATTTCGCAACATCGCCCATGCGCTTTATCTTGAAATTGCCAATTCCGAGGAAAACAAGCTTGAAGCCATGATGAACGAATTGATTGCGAAGCATTTCCTGAAGAATGGATGAAGCAGATGAGCAAGGCATTTGTCAGGGAAAGCGAAAATGAGGAAGATTCGAGTGAATCTTCCTCGCCCTTGCCCTCTGGGGTGAAGAACTACATCACCCCGCAAGGCCATCTCCGCCTCAAAAACGAACTGATGGATCTTCTCGACAGGGTGAGGCCCGAAGTCGTCAGGACCGTTTCATGGGCTGCATCGAACGGAGACAGGTCTGAAAACGCCGATTACATCTACGGAAAGAGGCGCCTGAGAGAAATCGACAAACGCATACGTTTCCTCACCAAGCGGCTGGAGATTGCCGAAGTGGTGGACCCTGAAGGGCGCGACACGGATCAGATCTATTTCGGCGCGACAGTTACCGTCCTCAACGGCAGGAATGAGACATTCACCGTCAGCATCGTCGGCGTGGATGAAATCGACACGGCAAGAAGACGCGTAAGCTGGATCTCGCCCATCGCCCGCGCGCTCACGAAAGCACGGGCGGGCGATGTCGTGATCCTCGACACCCCGGGCGGGCGGGAGGATCTCGAGCTCCTGGAAGTCCGCTATCTGCCTCTGGACTGACTTCAGGAAGGATTGACCCTCGTCCCGGTCAAAACCAGCTGACCATCCTTGACGGGAATCCGGGGGCCAGGATCGTGGTCCATTCTCACAACTCCTGTTTTCGGGCCGAGACGATAGGTCACATTGTAGCCCAGCAATTTCTTCTGGTTGGAATATTCCATCCTGCATCGCGTTTCCATGACCGTCTGCCGATCGGATCGCTGCATGTTCCCCTGCACCTCGTTGCCCGCATAGCCGCCGGCAGCCGCCCCCGCAATGGTGGCGAGTGTCCTGCCGCCGCCGTTGCCTATCTGGTTGCCCAATACACCGCCGAGAAGCGCGCCGATCGCCGTTCCGGCGATGCGATTCCCGTCCTGCACCGGCGCTTCCCGGGTGACCGCCTGTTCTCCGCATACCTTATGTCGCACGCGGACATTCTGGTCCACTTCCTGTACGCTGATGACCTGGGCATAACCGGGTGCGCGATGCAGCACTTGGTAACCCGCGACCCCGCCTATTGCCGTGGCTGCGGCAGCTCCGCCCGCAAGCCCTATCAACATTGACTTGTTCACTTCGCACCTCCTTTTGAATTGAGAGGGGAATAACCCACAACTTCAATATACTATTATATGAAAAAAATGAAACTGCGTAACTGACCCGACAGGTGGTATACAGCGAAATTGTGGTCTGTCCCCGAATTTTCGAATTTTCCGAATTTTCCGGGGGCTGATTCGGCAGGAGCGGCTCAATTTTGATAGAATTACTGTATTTTGCTATAAAATTCAGAACGCACCCACCTGAAACATATATTCACCATGAAAATCGGTTCATTTGTCCGCCTCGGCAGATCTTGCCTTATAGGCTCCCTGCTGTTTTGGGGTGCCGCTGCCATGGCCGACGAAATGCGCGATGCGAGAAAACTTTTCAAAGGCGGACAATATGCCGCTGCGATGCAGAAAGTAGACGCATTTCTTGCCAAACATCCGAAGGATGCGGAGGGCCGCTTCCTGAAAGGATTAATCCTGACTGAAGAGAAGAAAACATCGGATGCGATCCAGGTTTTCAAAAAACTGAGCGAAGATTACCCCGATCTCCCGGAACCCCACAACAACCTTGCCGTCATCTACGCTGATCAGGAACAGTACGAGAAAGCCAAGGATGAGCTGCAGGCGGCAATCCAAACCCATCCCAGCTATGCCATCGCACATAAAAACATGGATGATGTTTATGCCGAGCTGGCGAGCCAGGCTTACGATAAGGCGCTTCAGCTCGACAAGTCGAAGGTCAAGGATCAAACCAGGCTCGTACTGATCAAAACCCTTTTTTCGAGAGAAATGATCTCTGCCTCTTCCAAGCAGGCAGAGCAGACAATCAACATGCAGAAATCATCGGATGCTGCGGAACCTGTCAAATCAGGCGAGGCAGAACATGCTTCCGGAACGGATACGCAGGCGGTAATTGAAACGATCCAAGCCTGGGCCAGGGACTGGTCGAACAAGAATCTGGAAGGCTACTTTTCCTATTATTCCCCGGATTTCGAGGTGCTTGACGGAAAAGGTCTTGCTCACTGGAAGGCATTGCGGAAGGTACGAATCGAAAAGCCCAGCTCCATTCTCGTGACGATATCGAATCCGGAAGTGACTTTCTCGGATGCTAGTCATGCAACAATCCGCTTCATGCAATCTTATAAATCCCCTTCTCTCGCAGATACAACGATGAAGATTATGGTTCTATCTAAATCGCATGATGACAAGTGGCTAATTGAAAGCGAAAAATTAGGAAATTGAAGACGTTTTATTCATATTCGATCCTGGCTGCCCTTCTGTTCGCTTCGGCCCAAACTTCGGCAGCGTCTCCCGATGAGCTCTTGATCGAGAGCCTCGTCGATATCAGCAACAGCCAGATGAATTCCGCGCTTTCCAATATCGACAGTCTTCTCAAGTCCAATCCCAATTTCAGGCTGGCAAATTTGATCAAGGGAGACATTTTGCTTGCCCACAGTCGGCCAATCAGCCAACTGGGGAACGTCGCAGGCGCCCCCCCCGATCGCCTCCAGGGGCTGAGGCAAGAAGCGCTTGTTCGCATGATGCGCCAGGAGCAAAGACCCGGGACCGAACTCGTACCGAGCAACCTGATTGAGCTACGGCCCGAACAGAAATATGCGATTGTCGCCGATCTCGCCAAATCCGCTCTCTATCTTTACCGAAATGTTGACGGCGAACCGCAGTACGTCGCCGATTACTACATTACGAGCGGCAAAAAATCGGGCGAGAAACTTGCGGAAGGAGATGAAAGGACGCCGATCGGGGTTTATCACGTAACGCAGCATCTTCCCGCGAGCAAGCTACCCGCATTCTACGGAATAGGTGCTTTCCCGATCAGCTATCCTAATGCATGGGATAGACACGAGGGGCGAAGCGGGCACGGCATCTGGCTACACGGCCCTCCCCCTGACACCTACACGAGGATCCCCAAAGCGAGTAATGTAGTAATC
>JAJZVB010000100.1 GCA_021845885.1 Pseudomonadota bacterium | reverse complement strand
TCCAGAATTTCACGCAAGGTAAGGCGGCGATCCACTCCTGCGGCGCGGCGCAGCTTGTCCAGATTGTAGAACTCGGCTGGCTTGTCGAACAGGTTTTTGGTGACGTGGTCGATGGCCTGATCCCAATGGCCGTCTTCGACCTGTTGCTGCAATACCGGATCGGCCTTGACGGTGTTCTCGAAGCCCTCGAAGAACATGCGGTCGATTTTCATGCCCTGCGCGCCGACAGTTTGTTCGGCCAGCAATCTGATGGGTTCGAGCACGATGTTGGCGCGGCCTCTGTTCCCGTCGAAAAAACGCCAACCGGCTTCTTCAAGCAGCTTGTTGAGTTTAATCCGGGCTTGGGCTTCCTTGGCCATGGGTATTTTTCTCGGGTGCAGACGACAAATCGTATCACAAAGCCATCTTTGCTAGTCTATTCGCATTTTCGAATATTCCGCGACAGTGTGATGTTTCTAGTCGCCGAACTTCGACTCACCGAATTGCCTGCCGGTTACCGGCCGTTCGACAATGACCGCTGTCCGGATGAAAATAATACCGGGCAGCCCGAACCGGATCCCCCCTGTTTGCGATATCCGACTAACCCGATCGGGTTGGGCCGGAAGCCCGATTTTGATGTTAATCTATCGGATGATCGCTGCAACTCCGTGCAGCATACCTGTCGAGGCTACAAATGACTGAAGAGCATCCATTCGCGCAATACATCAAGACCCTCGGGAAGGGCAGGCACGGCTCCCGCGCCCTCACAAGGGAAGAGGCGGAAAACGCCATGGGCATGATCCTCGCGGGAGAAGTCGAGCCCGTGCAGCTCGGCGCATTCCTCATGCTGCTCAGGGTGAAGGAGGAGACCGCAGAAGAGCTCGCGGGATTCGTGACCGCAGCGAGGCGGTCTATCCCGATTCCTGAAACCCTGCCGGGAATCGACCTCGACTGGTCGAGCTATGCAGGCAAAAGGAGGCAGCTTCCCTGGTATGTGCTTTCGGCATTGCTGCTGGCAAGCCATGGCATTTCAGTCCTGATGCACGGCATGAAAGGCGGGGGCGACAGGGTGCATGCGGTCGACGCCCTGAATTCGCTCGGCATTTCCCCTTCTTCCTCCCTGAATGATGCGCTGGACAAGGCGAAGAAAAAGAATTTCGCCTTCCTGAGCTTCGATGTGCTGAGCCCGGAATTGCAGAGCATCATGGATCTGAGGCCGCTTTTCGGGCTCAGGTCGCCTGTCCACACCATAGCCAGGATGCTGAATCCGTCTTCAGCCTCGCTTTCCTTCCAGGGCATCTTCCATCCGGGCTACCTCGATTCGCATCAGCATGCCGCCAGTCTCCTGGGGGAGAACATCGTCGTTTTCAAGGGGGAAGGGGGGGAAGCCGAGCGGAACCCGGATCTGGCCTGCAGGGTGAGAACGGTGCTGGAAGGGCAAATGAACGAGGAGGAATGGCCCGCGCTCTTCTCGGTCAGGCATGTGAAGGACGAGGAAATGGATGTCTCGCGCCTTTCCAGACTCTGGCGCGGGGAGATCGACGACGAATTCGGGCAAATGAGCGTCATCGGCACTGCGGCCATCGCGCTGAAGGCATTGAAGCGCATTTCCATGGAGGAAGCCGAAAAGCTCGCCCTAGCATACTGGGAGAGCAGGGACATATCCTTCCCGGAGAGGGTGGCCTGATGGATTTCTTCCCCATATTCCTGAACCTGAAGGGAAAAAAATGCCTCGTCGTGGGCGGAGGAGAAGTCGCCGTGCGCAAGGTCTCCATCCTGCTCCAGTCGGGTGCGAAAGTCGCCGTGGTCTCCCCTGAACTCTGCGAAGGATTGAAGAAGCTCGAAATCGAGTATTTCCCAGAAAGATTTACGGAATCCAGGCTCGAAGGCATGACGCTCGTCATCGCCGCCACCGACGACAGGCAAGTCAACATGCAGGTTTCGGTTGCGGCGAAGGAAAGGAACATCCCCGTCAACGTGGTCGACAATCCCGATCTCTGCAGCTTCGTCATGCCTTCCATACTCGACCGCTCCCCGCTCGTCGTCGCCTTCTCGACCGGAGGGGCTTCCCCGGTCCTCGCAAGGCTGCTGCGAGCGAGGTTCGAATCGCTCGTTCCTGAAGGATACGGCAGGCTCGCCAGGTTCGCTTCCCGCTTCAGGGAAAAGGTCAGGGAAAAAATCTCGAAGCCTTCGGAGAGAAGGATATTCTGGGAGGAGGTTTTCGAAGGCAGGGTCGCCGAGAAGGTCTTCATGGGCAAAGAAAAGAAGGCCGAGGCGCTCCTCATGGACATGATCGAAAGGAACGAGCCCCATCATGGCGAAGTCTATCTCGTCGGGGCAGGGCCGGGAGACCCCGACCTGCTGACTTTCAGGGCCCTGAGGCTCATGCACAAGGCCGACGTGGTGCTCTACGACAACCTGGTATCGAAGCCCATTCTGGAAATGACGAGAAGGGATGCCGAGAGAATCTACGTGGGAAAGAAGAAGAGCAATCACGCCATGCCCCAGGAAGAGATCAACGCGCTTTTGGTGAGATTGGCCCGCCAGGGGAAAAGGGTGTTGAGGCTGAAGGGAGGGGATCCCTTTATTTTCGGCCGTGGAGGGGAGGAAATCGAGAAGCTCGCCGAAAACGGCATCCCCTTCCAGGTCGTTCCGGGAATCACGGCCGCTTCTGGGGTTTCCAGCTATGCGGGAATACCGCTGACGCACAGGGATCATGCGCAATCCTGCGTGTTCGTGACCGGGCACCTCAAGGACAACAGCATGGATCTCGACTGGGGAATGCTGGCCAGACCCAGGCAGACGGTGGTGGTTTACATGGGACTCACGGGGATAGATTTCCTCTGTTCCAAGCTCGTCGAGCACGGCCTGCCTTCATCCACCCCTGCCGCAGTGGTCCAGCAGGGAACGACGAGGAACCAGAAGGTGCTGACGGGAACGCTCGAAACGCTTCCCGGGCTCGCCAAAGGGGCGAAGCTCACCCCGCCCACGCTGATCATCGTCGGGGGCGTCGTGAGCCTCAGGGAGAAGCTTTCCTGGTTCGAGCCCGAGTGATGGAGAAGATCAGGCTTTCCAAATTGATGTCGGAGCAGGGGATCGCATCGCGCCGGGAGGCTGACCATTATATTTCAATGGGATGGGTGTATGTCGACGGGGTGAAGGTGACCGAGCTCGGCACCCGGATCGATCCTGCCCAGAAAATCGAGCTTGCCAAAGAGGCGAGGAAAGTCCCCCCGGTCACCATTGTGCTCAACAAGCCTATGGGTTATGTCTCGGGGCAGCCCGAAAAGGGATACAAGGCCGCCGTGTCGCTGCTCAATGCCCAATCCAGGTTCCAGGGGGACAAATCGCCTTTGAAATTCCAGCACGGGCAATTGAAGGGTCTCGCCCCTGCCGGAAGGCTGGACATCGATTCCACAGGGCTTCTCGTCCTCACCCAGGACGGCAGGATCGCCAAGCTGCTCATCGGGGAGAATTCGGAAATCGAGAAGGAATATCTGGTGAGGGTGGAAGGGAAGCTCGACGGGAATGGCCTTGCCCTCCTCAATCACGGTCTTTCGCTCGACGGGGTGAAACTGAGGCCTGCAAAGGTTTCATGGCAGAACGAGGACCAGCTGAGGTTCGTCTTGAGGGAAGGCAGGAAGCGCCAGATCAGGAGGATGTGCGAACTCGTCGGACTGAAGGTGACAGGGCTCAAGCGGGTGAGGATAGGCAGGGTGAAGCTGGGCGAATTGCCTCAAGGGCAATGGCGCTATCTCGGAGAAAATGAGCGCTTCTAGGGATCTTGCGGAAATCTATCATGCTGCAATCGAAGCGGTCGACCCTTTCAGGGCCGTTCTCGATGCGGTCAAAGTCGAAGGCAATCTCCTTTCAGTCTCGGGGGAAAATTTCGATCTCTCCGAATACAATAGAATCATCGTCATAGGCGCTGGAAAGGCCACGGGGCGCATGGCCCAGGCCATCGAAAGCCGGCTCGGCTCCAGAATCTCTGAAGGGCTGGTCATCGTCAAGGAAGGCCATGGGGTCAGGCTCGACATGATCGAGCAGATCGAGGCTTCGCACCCCATACCCGACGAAAAGGGGGAAGAAGGTGCGAGGCGGATCCTGGAAATGGCCGAAAAGGCTGACGAAAGGACGCTGCTCCTATGCCTTTTCTCGGGAGGAGCCTCTTCGCTTCTCGTTCTCCCTGAAGACGATCTGACGCTTCAAGACAAAAAGGCGGCGACGGCCCTTCTGCTGAATTCGGGCGCGTCGATTTCGGAGCTGAATGCCGTGAGGAAGCATCTTTCGAAAGTGAAGGGCGGAAGGCTCGCCATGGCGGCCTACCCTGCGAGGATCCTGACCCTGGTCGTCTCCGACGTCATAGGAGACAGGCAGGACGTGATCGCATCGGGCCCGACCGCATCAGACGGCTCGGCCTACAACGATGCCCTGGATGCGATAGAAAAATACGGCCTTGAAGAGAAGATGCCGGAAAGGGTGATCGCCCATCTCGAAAAGGGAAAGGCAGGGCTTTTCCAGGAGACATTGAAGCAGTCTCGAGGAGAGGCGCTTTTCGTCGTGGCGAACATCGGTCAGGCGCTTGCTGCCGCAAAAAATCAGGCCGAGAGGCTGGGCTATCGAACCGAAATCGTCTCTTCGACCCTGCAGGGCGAGGCGAGAAAGGCCGCGGAATTCCTTTCCGGAATCGCCCTGGCGAAGGACATATTGCCGCTTTGCCTGCTTTCAGGAGGGGAAACGACAGTCACGGTCAGGGGGGAAGGAAAGGGCGGGAGGAACCAGGAACTGGCGCTCGCCTTCGCGATCGCCGTCGAAGGTCGTGAAGGAATTTCCATGCTCTCGGCGGGAACGGATGGCACCGACGGCCCCACCGATGCGGCGGGCGCGATCGTGGACGGCCATACCTGCCTATCGGCGCGCCTTTTCGGGCTGATCCCGGAAAGCTATCTCGAGGCCAACGATTCCTACGGCTTCTTCGACGCGCTCGACGCCTCATCCGGGATGCAAAGCCATTTCAGGACAGGGCCCACGGGAACGAATGTCATGGACATCCAGATTATCCTGCTCAAATCCCGCGCTTTCTGTGCTTCAGCTGCTGCATGCCCTGAAGGTCCATGAAGGCCTTGGCGAGATCGGCCTCGATCTTCGCGAATTCCAGGGAAGTGACGCGGTTCTTCATGGTTTCGTCGAATTTCTTCCTTGCTTCTGGAAGGTTGCCGTTTTCCATGTCCGCTTCGAAGAGGGCGAGATCGGAAAGCACGGTCACGCGTCTGGGCTGAACTTCAAGCATGCCGCTCGAAATGTAAATGGTTTCCTCTTCGCGGTCCGGGAGCCTCAGCCTGACGAAGCCGGACCTGAGCCTCGCGATCAGGGGGGCATGCCCCGGATAAATGCCGACTTCGCCCAATTCGGCTGGCGCCACGATGAATTCGGCAAGACCGGAAAACAGCGATTTTTCTATGCTGACGATGTCGACCTGGACGGTCATGGCCATGTTGTTCTCCCTTCAAACGGCCGATGCGCCTGCGACGATCTCGGTGATTTCCTCCGTGATCGAGGCCTGCCTGGTCTTGTGATAGATCTGCTTCAGCTCCTCGATCACATGGCCTGCATTGTCGGATGCCGCCTTCATCGCGACCATTCTCGCGCCTTGCTCGGAGGCCATGTTTTCAGCGACAGCGAGGTAGATCTGCGCTTCGATGTATCGCCTCAGCATCTCGTCGACGATGATTTTGGGGTCCGGTTCGTAGATGTAGTCCCAGTAGCCCGAAGGGCTGCCGAGACTTTCCCCCTTCAACGGAAGAATCTGTTCCATCACGGGTTCGTGCACGATGGTATTGCGGAATTTCGTGTAACTGATGAAAACGGCGTCGAGCATGCCGTCCCGGTAGGCGTGAAGCAGGATCCTGACCGGACCCGAAAGCTGCTCCATTTTCGGGGTGTCGCCCAGGCCCACTGCAAACGAAACGATGTGCGCCCCCATTCTCTTCATGAAAGAGAGCCCCTTCGCCCCCAGCGCGCAGACTTCAATGCTTTTCTTCTGTCCGGCCCATTCCTTCATCTGGCCCAGTACGAGGCGCAATGCATTGCTGTTCAGGGCCCCGCACATGCCCTTGTCGGAGGTGACGAGAAGCAGGCCGATCCGGTCCGTGCCGTTTCTTTCCCGGAGATAGGGGGATTTGTATTCGGGATGGGACCGGCTCATGTGGGCCGAAACGGTCCTGATTTTCTCGCCGTAGGGCCTCGCCGCGTTCATGCAGTCGCGTACCTTGCGGATCTTGGACTGCGCCACCATTTCCATGGCATGGGTCAGCTTCTTGAGGTTCTGCACGGTGCCGATCTTGCCCCGGATTTCCTGCAGGCTGGCCATGGCATTCTAACCCGCGCACAAGAGTTCGCTGTCCTGTTCCCCGCTTTTAGCCATTTTTTCAAGGCCTTGCAGAACCTTCAGGCTGGCTTCTTCCATGCAGGTCACGTTTTCGAGCATACTCTTCGTGTCGGTCGCTTTCAATGCATTTGTTCCGCAGCGGTGCACCTCGATATGGGGGGGCTCGATTTCCCTGTATCCCGGCAATTGCGAGAAGCACGCCCGTCCTTCTCCTTCGTAATACCATTTTCCGAGACGGCATGAGGTGTGGCTGGCGAAGCTTGTTTCGTCCTCAGCCGAGAGCCCGAGCAGAACCTGGTAAATCCTGAATTTGTAGATCAGGTGATCGAATTTGGCAAGTTCGCAGAATCCGCGCAGGGAGGATGCGGCAATCGCCTTTTCCATGCTGGCCGAAAGGTCGAGAAGCCGATTCATCGTGCCCGCAGCGGATTGCCCGTCCCTGCTGAATTCCCCGGACTGGTCTGCCAGTATCCCTATCTGGTCGCGGCTCGACGCGCTGTCGTTCCTGATCCTTTCGACGACATCGGCGATCTCCCCGGTAGCGCTTGCAGTGCGCTCGGCGAGCTTCCGGACTTCGTCGGCCACCACGGCGAAGCCTCTTCCCTGTTCACCGGCCCTCGCCGCCTCGATGGCCGCATTCAGGGCGAGCAGGTTGGTCTGGTCGGCGATTTCCCTGATCAGCTGGATGATGCGGCTGATCTGCTGGGCGCTTTCGTCCAGCTCCCCGACCTTGGTTGCGGCCAGCTTCGAGCTTTCCGCAAGATTGGAAAGATTGAAGGCGATCCGCTCTATGTCCGAACGGCTGCTCATCGAGACGCCCTGGGCATCGAGCGCGTGATTCTTTTCGAGGTGCATGGCATTGGACAGGGTGGCGAGGCTGGATTGTACATCGACAAGCGAAAGGCCGAATTCCCTGAAATGCGCGGTCAATCCCCTGAACCTTTCGAGCTCGGCTTCGAGCTGCCGAGCCCGGCTTTCCGATGCCTGAAGCTTTTCCTTCTGCTCCGAAACGATCCTTTCGCTTTCCTGGAGCTGCTGTTCGAGCTGCCTGACGCGCAGATCTTCGCTCTTGTTTTTGCCGAAAAACATGTTTTCTCCGAATCTGGAAATATTCCGGCTATAGTGTGCCATAGAATGATTCCATTTCGCGAGCACGGAATGGCCTCTGAAAGCAGGCTCAGTCA
>JAJZVB010000099.1 GCA_021845885.1 Pseudomonadota bacterium | reverse complement strand
CAGCCGAAGGCACCAATACCCGGCTCTTCAGCGTGTCTGCGAAAAGCACGATATTCACGAACTGGTTGGGAAAGAGCTCATCGTCCTTGTTTTTGAAAACCGCCCTGAGCTTCACCATGCCGGTCGTCGTGTCGATCTGGTTGTCCACGGTGAGGAGCCTGCCTTGCGCGAGCTTTATTTTCCAGTCCCTATCGTAGGCCTCCACCTTGAGGGGATTTTTCATTTTCTCGAGCACAATGGGAAGGCTGTCTTCCGGAAGCGTGAACACCACGGTGATGGGGTGAAGCTGGGTAATGATGACCAGCCCGTTTACGTCCGTGGCATGGATGATGTTGCCGAGATCGATCTGCCTCAGGCCGAGGCGCCCCTCTACGGGGGAATTGATTCTGGCGTAAACGAGCTGAAGCCTGTCGTTTTCGAGCGCCCCCTCGTCGGCTTTCACCGCCCCCTCGTACTGATCGACGAGCGCCTTCTGGTCATCGAACTGCTGCTTGGCGATCGAATCCTGGGCAACCAGCCCCTGATAGCGCGCAAGATCTATTTTTGCGATGGCCAGAAGCGCCTTGTCCCTCATCAGCTGGCCTTCAGCCTGATCGATCTGCGCCTGGTAAGGGCGGGGATCGATCAGGGCAAGCGGATCCCCTTTTTTTACCGTCTGGCCTTCCCTGAAATAGATTTTCATGAGTTCGCCATCCACCCTGGACTTCACCGTGACGGTGGTGATCGGGGTGACTATGCCCAGCCCTTTCAACACGACGTTGATGCTGCCCAGCCTGGCCGCCCTGGCAACAACGCGGATTTTCTGCCCCTTGAACTTCGCTTTGTGGACGGGCTGCGACAATCCGTAAATCGAAGCGCCCAAAATAAGGGCGGCGACCGCCGTCCAGAAATAAATCCTTTTCATAACCTGCCTGATGAGTCGATCATGCCCGCGAACATTTTCCTTGCCGCTTCCAATGCATTCGTTGCGGCTGAACGCTTGTAATCCCATTGCCTTTCCGATCCCGGGAGGATCAAGGCCATTGTCGCATTGGCTTCGAAAAGGAGGATGCTGCCATCCCTGCCGACGCCGAAATCCATGCCGCAATAGTCCAGGCCCAGCGTATCGCCGATTCTCCCCAGGGCCGATACCGCATCCCTTCCCAGGAAGGACTGGAAGTCGCTCAGGAAAGCCTCCTCCTCCCTGCGATGAGCCTCGTTTTCAGCCATGTCCGAGCTGAAGTAATGGACCTTCCATTGCCCGGAAACGGCCAGGTGTATCGGATAAAGATTCCCGTTGATCGACATGACCCTGAATTTCCTGAACAGGCCGTCTTCCGAGCGCGAATCGAGAAAATTCATCGCGAGGAGCCTGTCGCCGGGCAGCGTTTCCAACGCGCGCTGCAATGCTTCATCGTCGTCGGCTTTCACGAAATAATTTCCGCCGTGAAAGCCCGGTGAACGCAGCAATACCGGAAATTGCTTCAGTTCCTGCCCCCTCGAAAGGAGAAAAATGTCAGGCGTGACGACGCCGGGCCAATGGGAAAACCTTTCCGCAGTCCCGATGCGCCCTGTTTTCAGCACCTTTTCAGGCGGATTGATCACCGGAGAATCCGTCTTCGCGACGAGATTGGCCGCGATTTCGAGCCCTTCCCGGCACAGATCGGCATCCCCTATTGCATTGAAAATCAATCTGTTTTCTGGGAGTTCGGCCTGGTTGAAGCATTCGACTGCGACAATGGTGACTCTGAACAAATGCGGGTCGATCAGGAAGCGCCAGGGGACATTGCCTTCCAGGGAGGAGGCCAGAACAAGCAGAGGAACCGCCTCTTTGCGGCCGCGATAGGGCAGATGGGAAACCGGATTGCCGCCGAATCCCTTTTTCCTGTGATGGGCCGCTCTTTCCATGTCGCCCTGCCTGTGAAAGGCGGAAGCCAGCCCCTGGTGGGCCTCGGCAAGCTCGGGATCGATGGCAAGCGCAGCGGAAAATTGTTTTTCGGCAGATTCAGGTTCATCCATATGCAAAAGCACATTGCCCAGATTCACGCGCGCAGACGTTTCTTCCGGATAATGGGAGACTGCCGCCGAATAGGCGGTATGGGCTGCTTGAGTGAAACCCGTCTCGAAGAGCAGATTGCCCAGATTGATCCAGGCCCCGAAATGGGTGGGCATGATCCTGATCACGTCGATGAAAGCCGACTTGGCTCTTTCGACGGCTTCTTCCGCGGCCAGGAAATTGGCGAGATTGAAGCGGATTTCGGCGGATTCGCCTGCCAGGCTGACGGCCCTGTAATGAAATTGCTCGGCCTCTTCGGCTCTCCCGGCCCTTTCGAGAAGCAGCGCAAGATTCGCGCATGCGGCTGCATTCTCGGGGGAGAATTGCAGAACCTGCCTGAAGCATCGTTCGGCTTCCTCGTCCGCATTGCGCTTCAACAACAGCAGACCCAGATTGAAACAAGGTTCCAGGGCTTCCGGATTCATGGCGAGGGCCCTCGACCAGAATGCTTCCGCCAGTTCAAGGTTCCCCATGCTATTCGAACAGAGGCCTGCAAGATTGCACAATTCCGCATTCGAAGGGTCGCCCTCAAGGCAGGCCTTGGCAAGCTCGAGCGCGCGTTCGAATTGCCCTTCGGCCATCAGGGAAGCGATTTTGAGAATTTCTGGCAGGAATGGCTGCATGATTGACAACCCAATGACGGAATGCCAGATTCTACACAGGGCTGCAGCCTGATTAATTAGAAAGCCGTTTCAAATTGTAATCGTTTGTAAATGGGCAGCGCTGCATATTTTTCGCTCTTCCCAGAAGCCGCCTTGATCCGTTCGGGTTTATTTCCGATCCCGGCCGAGTTATTCACAGAAACTGTGAATAATCTCCTATTCAACTCTTGGGCGAAAAGCGGACGGCCGCGATGCGCGCGGAAACCAGGACGGCGAGAAGAAACGACAGGGCCAGGATATCCTGCCATTGCAATTCATGGCTGTAGAGGCCGATGAAGATTTCCCTGAGGATGAAGATGATGGCCACCTCGGTCAGCACGCGCAAACGGATGCGGTGGAATTCCAGATAATCGGTGAAAGTGCGGAACAATTCGATCAGCACGAAGACCGACAGGATCGCAGTCACGAGCGTTTGAATGGCCGCTTCATGGCGGAAGCCGTGCAAGGCATCACCGAGATCGGCGAGAACCCCGACGAAGGCCACCACCAGGGTCAAAAGCATGACAAGGATGAGGAATATGACGATGACGTCGATGATCTTCCCGTAGAAGCGCATGATCCGGCCCTTGGTTCCCGTAATCAAGGTGCCCGGCAGGAAGTCGTCGTCGGAAGGCTGTTCTGGCATGGCTGATCTCTTTCAAAGGGGGATTCAAACTCTACCGGAAAAAGATTGCAGATGTAAGCCGTGAAATCGAGGACTCATCGGAGCTATACTCTGATTCAGGCTTGACCCGCGAAGATGGTTGCGCGCCGCCAGATCGCGCTCCAGTTCCATGCGGTCGTGACGAACAGGATTCATGTCTTCCGCACAAGATGCAGGGACAGAGAAAAATGCCAGGGCAATACCCAGCGCAGCCAATTTGTACATTTCCTTCTCCTTGGAAGTATCGATCATGGGCGTGGCGCCACAAGGCCGATAACGTGCGACCTGTTTCAGAGGTTGACCTTACAACAAATCATTACATTGATTTACAATGACTTACATAAAAGGAACTGCAAAACCATGCTGAACAACCTGACACCGTTTCTCCTGCATTGGACCATCACGGCCCTTTCGCTCTGGGTGACGAGCTATGTATTCAAAGGCATCCGGTTCGCCGACACGCCCTCATTGATCATCTCGGCGCTGCTTCTCGGTTTTGCCAACGCCATCGTGAAGCCGCTGCTCATTGTCTTCACTTTTCCGCTGACGCTGCTCACCTTCGGATTGTTCCTTTTCGTGATCAATGCGCTGATGATCCTGCTGGTTTCCTCCCTGGTCAGAGGCTTCACCGTTTCAGGGTTCTGGACCGCCTTCTTCGCCAGCATATTCATTTCCGCGCTCAGCTTCCTTTTCGGTTCGTTCGTCTCCTGGGGAACGCCGCCCTTCGAACCTTCGCAGCATGGCATCTGGCTCTGAGGCTAGCGGATCCAGACCGTCTTGGCATTGACGAATTCATGCATGCCGATCCTGGAAAGCTCGCGCCCGTAACCGGAAGCCTTGACGCCTCCGAAAGGCAGCCTGGGATCGGACTTGACCATGCCGTTGACGAAAGTGCAGCCTGCCTGGATATCGGCCGCCAGTTTTTCCGCCCGCGCCGCATCACGACTCCAGATCGAGGAGCCCAGTCCGAAGCGGGTCGAATTGGCAATGCGAATCGCGTCCTGCTCGCTTTGCGCCCGGATCACGACTGCAACGGGGCCGAACAGTTCTTCTTTACAGGCCGGCGTCTCGGGCGCGACCTGATCGAGGATGGATGGAAGATAATAGTAGCCTTCCCTCGAATCGGGCCTGCAGCCCGTCACGGCAACCGCGCCCATGGCGAGTGTATCATTGACCTGGCTCTCCAATGCATCGCGCAGGCCGAGGCGGGCCATCGGGCCGATTTGCGTGGATTCGAGCATCGGGTCGCCGATCCTGAGCGCTTCCACTTTGATCTTCAGACTGTCCAGGAATGCTTCCGCGATTTGCGGCACGACGATGAAGCGCTTTGCGGCTATGCAGGATTGCCCGCAATTCTGGAAGCGCGAAGCCACGGCGGTGTCCACGGTCGATTCCAGGTCCGCATCGTGCAGCACGATGAAAGGATCGGATCCGCCGAGCTCCAGCACGCATTTTTTCAAATTCTGCCCGGCGCAAGCCGCCACCTTGCGTCCGGCCGCCTCCGAACCCGTGAAAGTCACGGCGTCGACAAGGGAAATGGCTTCGGGAACCAGGTCAGTCTCGATCAAAAGGGTCGTGAACAGGCCTTCGGGCAAATCGCACTCGCGGAAAATTGCTTCGAGGGCGAGCGCGCATTGCGGCACATTGGGCGCATGCTTGAGCAAGACCGCGTTTCCGGCCATCAATGCCGGGACCGCCGCTCGAAACGCCTGCCAGAACGGGAAATTCCAGGGCATGATGGCCAGCACAAGGCCGAGCGGAAGATGCGCAATATAGCTTTTCCGGGCGTCGGTTGCGACAGGCTCGGGTTTCAGGAATGCTTCAGCATGCTCCGCGTAATAGTCGCAAACCGTGGCGCATTTCCTCACTTCGGCGAGCGCTTCATGCAACGGCTTTCCCATTTCCAGCGTGATGAGAGCCGCAAGCCCGTCGCAATCCATGCGCAAATGCTTCGCCGCGCCGTTGAGCACTGCCGCGCGATATGAAAAACCGGTCTTCGCCCAGGACTGCTGAGCGATCCGGGCTTTTTCAAGGGCTGAATGCAGACGCAGCGCATCCCAGCTTACGAATTCCTTCAGCAGCAAACCGGTTGCCGGGTTGAGGCTTTTATGCGGCATAGGCGGGAACGATGGATGATATCCACCCATTATAGAAGCGGATGGCGGAGAGGGAGGGATTCGAACCCTCGGTAGACTTGCGCCTACGCCTGATTTCGAGTCAGGTACATTCGACCACTCTGCCACCTCTCCGGAAGGACGCAATTCTAGCAGCTTATCGCCGTTTTGTTGAGAACATAATCACTTCGTAAGGGTTATTTCATGCTTTGATGATAAACTTGCCCGGATGCCGAACCCGGAGGCGAGCCATTTCTGCCGCAACGACATTCATTAGAAGACCGATATCCGGAACATTTCCAAGGACGTGCGCCCTGCTTCTCCTGATCCTTCTGGGGGGCTGCGGCCGTTCCGAATGGCATGTTCCGCCTTTGGACAAGACGAACGAGCTCGTCGTGGGCACGGTCAACGGCCCGACCACCTTCTTCGAGGATTCCCAGGGGAACTATACCGGCCTCGAATATGATCTCGTCAGCCTTTTCGCCCAGAAAATGGGCAAAAGGGCAAAATTCGTGGTTTTCGAAAACAGGGAGCAGATTGCGGAGGCGGTCGATCATCACAAGGTTCATCTTGCCGCTGCGGGGCTCGTCATTCCCGAGGGAGGAGATGAATCGGGAATGAAATTCGGCCCGACCTATTTCGGCGTCAGGCCCCAGCTCGTTTACAATGCTTCGAATCCGAAGCCTAAGAATCTTTCCGATCTATCAGGAAGGCGCATCGCCTACATAACCAATCCCGTTCTGGCCTCCCTGGTCAGGGATTTGAAGGCGAAATACCCTTCCATCGATTTCAGCGAACAGAAAACGGCTTCAAGCGACGAACTGCTTTCCGCCGTTTCCGATGGCACGGCCGATTATGCGATCGCCTATTCCAATCAAGTCGACATCGCCAAGCATTATTACCCGAATCTCGAAACAGCCTTCGATGTCGGAGCCTCGAGCAGCCTCGCCTGGGCCTTCCCCGATGACGCCGATCCCGACCTGATGCAGAAGGCCCAGGATTTCTTCGACGATATAGAAAAGGACGGCACGCTTGCGCGCTTCGTCGACCGCTATTACGGCCATATCTACAGGCTCGACCAGAACGACATCGTGAATTTCCTGGGCAAGATGGACGGCAGGCTCAATGCATTGAAGCCCTATTTCGAGGAAGCCGACGAATTGACGGGCATAGACTGGCGGCTTCTCGCAGCGCTTTCCTATCAGGAATCCCGCTGGGACGAGCACGCGACATCCCCGACAGGGGTGCGCGGCATGATGATGCTCACGAGCGAAACCGCGGACAGGCTGAAAGTGACCGACAGGCTCGATCCCAAGCAGAGCATCATCGCAGGCGCCCGCTATTTCGCCATGCTGAAGGACGAACTCCCTGCCTCTATCAGGGAACCCGACAGGACATGGTTTGCCCTGGCAGCCTACAATGTCGGCACTGCCCACCTGGAAGACGCCAGAGTGCTGGCGCAGAAACTGAAGCGCAATCCGAATTCCTGGGTCGACCTGAGTGACACGCTCCCGCTTCTCTCCAGCCCCGGCTACTTCGGTTCCCTCAAGCATGGATTCGCAAGAGGGGGGGAAGCGGTCATCATGGTCGCCAACATCCGCAACTATTACGATATCCTCGAAAAATACAAGTCCCCGCATGTTCCCGTGTTCGATACGGGCTTCCAGATAGCAAAATGAACTACCTGATTTTAATCATTGCCGCCCTCCTTGCCGGTTGCGCTGGCGTGCCGCCCAAGCCTGCGCCCATCGAAGCCCAGAAGGCCGAAGTCCACCACAAAATCGCCCTGGTTCTCGGCGGCGGCGCTGCCAGGGGCTTCGCCCATGTCGGCGTGATCAAGGCGCTCGAATCCAAGGGAATACATCCCGACATCGTGGTGGGGACGAGCGCGGGATCCGTGGTCGGCGCCCTTTATGCGGACGGATACAGCGGTTTCGACCTGCAGAAAGTCGCGCTCACCATGGATGAGGGCAAGGTGGGCGACTGGAGCTTTTCCGAGCGCGGCTTCATCAAGGGGGAAATGCTCCAGGATTTCGTCAACAGGGCGGTGAAATTCCGCCCCATGGAAAAACTCGGGAAACCCTTCGCGGCCGTCGCAACGGACCTCCAGACCGGGCAGACGGTGGTGTTCAGGACAGGCAATAC
>JAJZVB010000098.1 GCA_021845885.1 Pseudomonadota bacterium | reverse complement strand
GCTCCAAGACTTTTTCATGACTCGGCACTTTGATCTCGAGCACAAGCAGCGTGATGGCGATGGCGAAGACCCCATCGCTAAATGCCTCGATTCTCGCGGTTTCCTTTTCTTCCCGCATCAAATGGATTGCCTCACGCTTGAAGAATAGGGAATAAGGGACAGACCACGGGAATAAGGGACAGACCACTATTTCAGATTCGCTTTCTCGATTTTTTCGGCCGCCCTGCCGTACCAGGAGATACCCGGCGATTCAACATTGCTTCAATCTCAGCCAAAAAGCGTTCATCACCCAAAGCAAATCCCCCGTTCGTCCGCTGGCTGATTTTCTCAATCATATCAGAGGCTAGACCAGCGTCAAACAATTCCCGGTAAGCCGCATATCGGGCATCCCGATTTTCCTTGCGAAGCGCTTGTTAGGATTTATCGACGTCAGTGCTGCCGACAACATGCCATTGTGCCTCGATGGTGTCTGCTGACAAATCGGCACCACAACCCCATTCAACGAAGTAGCCGCCATTGACAACCTTATTGAATTCGTTTTGATCCCGTAAAGGGGCAAATGCCTCATACTGAAAATAGGGGCTAACATCGAATTGGCCAATACGGCCATCGTCTGCCACAATGGATAGCACCCAATCAGGCCGGGCCCGGAGTTCGGCAATTCTCATTTTTGCCTTGGAAGTCGGCATGAATGTATGGTACAGGATGTTTCTGTGTGTCACGAAAGAACATCCGAATAAGAATTCCATAAAACATGGAAATTGTGGGCATTTTATCTCCGTCCTCTATCAGGGGCGCCTCGCCTGGAACCACTGCGCAGCCCTTGGAGAATCACCTCATGAGCGAGATTTTTCGACTTGATCATCGGGCTTTCCGCGCTGGTTCTTCCACATTTCATAGCACTCCAGGCCGCAAAAGTGCATCACGTAGTCCTCCGCTTCAGGAACTGTGGCTTCGGTTATGGGCACTTCCTTCAGGCATATCACGCATGCGACTCGCTTCACTTCGACCGGCTTGTCACTTGTAGTCATGGTTTCCCCCTGTTAATCCGACCATCCAACTCGTTCCCATCCCCGGCAGGGATTGCGATCCGCGTTCGGGGGCGCGCAACTTGAACCGGACATCCTGATTGACGGGAATAAAAGCGTCATGTCCGATACCTGATCCGGATCTATTTTTATAATGGTCTAAATTCAAAGGGAAATCAATATTCAGGCCACCTGAAACGGGGCCGCGACTGAATCAAAGGGCGCTCTCGGCCTTGGGATCGCGCTTCATCAATTCCTCGACGGCGCAGCTGGCGGGAACGCCTTCATACAACACGGAGCAGACCGCCTTCGTGATCGGCATGTCGACATCCAGGCGCTTCGCGAGCCTTTCGACTTCCCTGGCGGTATAAACCCCTTCCGCGGTCGCCCCGAGTTCTTCCAGTATTCGGTCGAGCGGCATTCCTTTTGCGAGCATCAAGCCCACTTTCCTGTTCCTGGAAAGATCCCCCGTGCAGGTCAGGGCAAGGTCGCCGACCCCCGAAAGGCCGAGAAAAGTCTCGAGCCTTCCCCCCAGCCTCATTCCGAGCCTCGTGATCTCGGCAAGGCCCCTTGTGATCAATGCAGCCCTCGCATTGGCCCCGAGCCCGAGGCCGTCAGAAATTCCGGAGGCGATCGCCATCACGTTCTTCACCGCCCCGCCTATTTCGACGCCGATCAGGTCTTCGCTCGAATAGATCCTGATCCTGTGATTGTGAAGGAGCGCCGCAGTGCGGGATGCGAAATCGCGGTCGTTCGAGGCGAGCGTGAGGGCGACCGGCAATCCTTCAGCGACCTCCCTGGCGAAACTGGGCCCCGACAGAACGCCGAAGGGGGCGATTTCGTCGTATTCCTCCATCGCCACCTGGTGAGGGAGCTTCGAGGTTCCCGATTCGAATCCCTTCGAAACCCATAAGACGGGTATCTTTCTTCCAGATGCGGCGACAGCCCTGAACATTTCCCGCAGCCCCGACATCGGGGCCGCGATCACGACAAGCTCCGCATCGCTGAACGCGGCATTCAGGTCGTTCGAAAGCAGGATGTTCTCTGGAATGGGGAAAGGGTCGAGATGGCGCCTGTTGATCCTCGATGATTGCATCTCGCGGCAATGGTCGGGATCCCTGACCCAGAGCGAAACCCTGTGACGGGGACAAAGGCCGATCGCAAGGGCCGTTCCCCATGCGCCCGCCCCGAGAATCGCAATGTTCATCCGCCCCAGACCTGGCTCGCCTTGACGAATCCGCTCTGTCCGTCCTGGTGCGCGACCCCGATCCAGCCGTTTGCAGGCGCCGCAGAAATATTGAGCAATACCTTTTCCTTCGCCTGGAAAACAAGCGGCGCATCAATCGATGCGGACTGCCTGATGTCGGCGAGAGGAACGGAAACCATCACGTAATGCTTGTCGCTCAGGGAGGATTTCTCGACCCAGAAGAGCTTTCCGTTGTTATCCCTGACCTTCACCCATTTCGCCAGAACCACCGCTCTCTCGAGCGGATAATGCGGGCTCAGCACGAAAAGCTTCTTCGCCTTCAGCGAAGGCGCATCGTAGAGTATGGCGGGCTGGTCTCCTACGGAAACGAATTCCTGCGCGAGAGCCGCAGCCGAATAGCCGATCAGGAAAGCCAGGAGACTGAAGCGCTTCATTTCAGTGCGTTTTTTCCTCTTGCCCTGCCTGAGCCTGCTGGCGCTGCTGGTAAAGCGCCTCGAAGCTCATCGGGCTCAGGACGACGGGCAGGAAGCCGGCGCGCGTCACCACGTCGGAAACCGTTTCCCTCGCATAGGGGAAAAGGATGTTGGGGCAGGTGATGCCGAGTATGGGTTCGATGTCCGATTCGGGGACGTTCTGGATCTGGAATATGCCCGCCTGGGCGGCTTCGACCAGGAAAAGCACCTTTTCGGAGAATTTCGCCGTGACCGTGACGGTCAAAACCGCCTCGAAAACATTCTCGGCGATGGGCTTTCCTTCTGTATGCAGCTGGATGTCGATCTGGGGCGTTTCGCGCTCCAGGAAAATCTGCGGCGCATGGGGAATTTCGAGTGAAAGATCCTTGACATAGATCTTCTCGATCGCAAATACGGGGGCTTGTTGTTCGCTCATCGTTTTTCCTGTTCTAACAGTTCGTTTAATTTACCGGCTCGGTCGAGTGCCGACAGATCGTCGTAGCCGCCGACATGATAATCCATGATGTAGATCTGTGGAACAGTGCGTCTGCCGGTTTTTTCCATCATTTCGGCTTTTTTCGCTGGATCGAGGTCGACCCTGATCTTTTCGATCTCGGTCACACCTTTCGATTTCAGAAAGCGTTCGGCCATCACGCAGTAGGGGCAGACAGCCGTGCAATACATCCTGACTTTGGCCATCATTTCTCCACAGGGAGCTTCGCCCCTTCCCAGGAAAGGATCCCTCCCCTGAGGTTGTAAACCTTGCCGAATCCTTTTTTCGACAATAACACACAAACGCTGGACGATCTAGCGCCGCTTCTGCAATAAACGAGCAGGGGCTTTCCCTTCAGTTTCTCGATCTCGTCCATCCTTTCGCTCACCTTGCCAGAAGGAATATGCCTCGCATTGGGAAGATGGCCCGATGCATATTCATGATGTTCGCGCACGTCGAGCACGGCGGCATCCTGATGGTTGATCAGATTGATCGCCTCGACCGTATCGATCTCGGGAAAATTGACGAAAAGCTTCCTGAAAATGGGCCAGGCGAGCATCAGCCCGCTGACCAGGGCAGCGAGAAAAAGCGGAAGATTACTGGTGACGAAATGCAAGGTCTTGCTCCTTAAGTTTCATGACTACCTCTCCGACGAGAGGCAAAAATTCATCCGGATGCTTTTCGGCAAGGCCGGAATAAAGCTCGAACGCCTCCTGCAGCAGATCCGGGTCGGATGAGGCTGAACGCTCCACCTCGATTTCAGCCTCCCTTTCCCTGCCTGCCAGGGCGAGAAGCGCTGCGTACCGGTATAAGACAATCCCGGAAGGGGAAAAGTGCGCGGCGCGCTCGCACAGCTCGAGCTTGCGCTCGAGATCCTTCCCGTCCATGGGCAGCATCTCCGCCAGGGAATAATCGACATAGGGGGCGAGCAGGGTTCCCTTCCTGAACTGCTGCAGCCCGGCATAAAGCGCTGCAGGTTTGAGCGGCGGCTTGCCGTTATGATAACGCGGGTAGAGCAATCCTTCCAGATCGAGGTAATCCCGCATCAGGCCCGTCGTCATATAACTTCCTGAAATCAAAAGGAAGGCCACTGCCCCTCTCGCGAAAGGCAGGCGCAAAGCCCTGCTTTCGCCCATCCCCAGGAAGAGCATGAAAAGGCCGAGGAAATGCGCATACCAAAGGGGATATTCGTCGAGGCTGTGCAGGAAGAGGATCGAGAGGCAGGCAATCAGCCACCATGCATGAATGTCGGATGAAATACCGATTCTTCTTGCCCAGAAAAAAAGCCCGCCGAAAACGAGCAGGCTGCCCATGAGTCCGGTTTCGGCAAGGAAATTGAGGACGATGTCGTGCGAATTGCTGTAAAGGCCGGTGATCGCGGGATTCCTGAACAAGGGGCCGTATCCGAAATGATGCCAGGCGAACTGGCCGAATCCCACCCCCAGAACGGGCGCCTTGAGGAACATCAGCCAGGCTTCGCGCCAAAGATAGAGCCTGATTCCGCTATCTCTGGCGATGACGAGCAGCCTGTCAGCGGAAGTCGTCGCATGATTCGGGTCGAGAAAGGAAAGATGGGCTGCGAACTGCATGATGCCGAATACCGGCACGAGAAGGAGCGAACCGTAAAGCAGCTTCCTTTCCTTCCTGTAAAAAAGAATCGAAAGAAGCGCCATGGCGCCCAGAAAAACCCATGCGCTTCTCGATCCCGAGAGCGCCAGCGTGAAAAGCATGAAGAGCGCGAAGGGGACCGGGAAATACCAGGGCATCCTTTCTTTCGACGCGAGATAGAGCAGGCTCGCCAGGCCAAGCGCCGTGTAATCCGAGAAATGGTTCTGCTGGGCGAGATTGCCGTATACCGTCTCGGCCGAATCGGGGGTGACGAAGGCATCGAAAACCGTGCCGATATGGTAATGCTGAAAAATCGCGCAAAAAGAATTCAGCAGCCCGCCCGCGAGGATGAACCAGGCCAGGACCTCGGCCACTTTCCCCGGCCCGAATTCATTCTTCAGGGCATGCCCGAGCATGGCGATGAGCGCCGCCCAAAGCAGATAGAGCGAAATCAGGAAGGCCTGCTGAGGATAGGCGATCAGGCCGAGCGTATGCTGCAGCCAGACAACGGGAATCAATGAAAGCGGGATCAGGGCAATCAGGGGAAGGCGGTCGAGCCGCCTGAAACTGAAAAAAAGCGCGAGAAGGCCGAGGCATGCGGCCAGCCATTCGGTGTAGAAGTCGGTGATGGGGTAATAGTGCTTCCATTGCAGGAAGGGCAAAAACCCCATCAATCCCGCGAAAATCAGTCCCGTCGGAAAATTTCTCAGGCGCAGCTCGATTCCTTGACCCCCAATTTCTTCAATATGGAATCCAGGGGGCAGAAGCGGGTGAAGCCGCTCTGGAAAAGATTGAAGCCGACGAATGCGGTGAACCAGAGCCATTTCGAATTCATGAAAAGCGGACTGCCCTCTGCGCCGAGCGCAAGCGAGACCATGACGAAGAACCCGGCGACAATTCTAACGATTCGGTTGGTAGTCATCAACAATCACTCCTTTTTTCTGTAAAGCAGGGCGTAATAAAGCACCGGGATCACGACCAGGGTGAGTATGGTCGAAACCAGGATGCCGAAAATCAGCGATATGGCGAGGCCGTTGAAAATGGGATCGTCCAGGATGAAGAAGGCGCCGATCATCGCGGCAAGTCCGGTGAGCAGAATGGGTTTGGCCCGGGTCGCAGCCGCCGAGATCACGGCGTCCTGGAATTCCACCTCCTCCTCGAGCTGAAGATTGATGAAATCGACGAGCAGGATCGAGTTCCTGACGATGATGCCGGCGAGCGCGATCATGCCTATCATCGAGGTCGCGGTGAACTGGGCGCCAAGAAGCGCATGCCCGGGCATCACGCCGATGAGGGTGAGCGGAATGGGCGCCATGATGACGAGCGGAACGACATAGGACCTGAACTGGGCCACCACCAGGAGATAAATGAGGACGAGCCCCACCCCGTAGGCGATGCCCATGTCCCTGAACGTCTCGTAGGTGACCTGCCATTCGCCGTCCCATTTCACGCTGTAGCCCGCATAGGGATCCTTGGGCTGGTGGATGAAATATTCCTTCAATGTTCCCCCCTCGGCCAGCTTCATGTCCTTTATTTTCGAACGGATTTCGAACATGCCGTAGAGCGGGCTGTCGATTTTTCCGGTCATGTCCCCGACGACATAGACGACAGGAAGGAGATCCTTGTGGTAAATGGTCTTTTCCCTGGGGACAGGCACGGCCTCGACGAGATCGGATAGCGGGATGAGCTCGCCCTTCACCGAGCGCACCTGGAGCTTCAGCAAATCGTCCAGGTTGCCTTTCCTGTCTGCAGGAAGCGCGACCGTCACGGGAATCTCGTATTTCGCGTTCAGGCTGTGCACGGGGGTGACATTCTCACCGGAAAGCCCGATCTTCATCACTTCCACGATGTCCTTCTGCGCAACCCCCCTGAGCGCCGCCTTGTTCTGCAGCACCCTCAGCGTGATCTTTTGCGCATCCGCATCGACGCTGTCGTCTATGCCGACGATGCCTGCCGTATCCCGGAATGCCGCCTTCACTTCCTTCGCCACGCCGATCTGCCCGGCATAATCGGGGCCGTAAACTTCGGCAACCAGGGGAGACAATACGGGAGGCCCGGGAGGCACTTCGACGATCTTGGTCTTCGCGCCGTATTTCCTGCCTATTTCGGCCACCTTCGCGATCACGCTCGATGCGATTTCGTGGCTCTGCCTTTCACGCTTGTGCTTGTCCAGGAGATTGACCTGGATGTCACCGTATTCCGGGCCGTCCCTGAGATAATACTGTCGCACCAGGCCGTTGAAATTGATCGGCGAAGCCGTTCCGGCATAAGCCTCGTAATCGGTGACTTCGGGAATCGTGGCGATATAACTGCCGATTTCATGCAATACCTTCGCCGTGTCCTCGAGTGGGGTTCCGACGGGCATGTCGACCACCACCTGGAATTCGGACTTGTTGTCGAAAGGCAGCATCTTGAGCACGACGAGCTTCACTGCGGCCAGCGACACGGCGAGCATGATGAGGACGACGATCCCGACCAGGAGCAGTTTCCTTTTCCCGCTCCCCGCTTCCTTCCTGAGAAAAGGGGTGAGCTTCCTGGAAAAGAAGGCCATCGTTTTCGGATTTCCCCCCTCGTGATGGACAGGCTTCCCGGCCAGCCTGAAGGCGAGCCATGGCGTCACGACGAAGGCGATGCCCAGGGAAATCAGCATGCCTATGCTCGCATTGATGGGTATGGGGCTCATGTAGGGGCCCATCAGTCCGGTCACGAAAGCCATGGGCAGGAGCGCGGCGATCACGGTGAGCGTGGCGAGTATGGTTGGTCCCCCCACCTCGTCGACCGCTTCCGGAATGATTTCGGAAAGGGGGGCGTCGGAGAGCAGCCTTCTTCTGTGGATGTTCTCGACCACCACGATGGCATCGTC
>JAJZVB010000097.1 GCA_021845885.1 Pseudomonadota bacterium | reverse complement strand
ATGAAGCGGCGATTTCCGCCGTCTTCGGCATTCTGCTTCAACACCGCATGCCCCGTGGTGCCGGAACCGGCAAAGGAATCCATAATCAGCGAATCCTTGTCGGAAGCGATTTGCAGGATGCGCTGAATCAGACGGGTGGGCTTGGGCGTGTCGAAAGGAACGTCATGCCCAATGATTTCGTTAATTTCCTTCTTGGCTTCTTGATTGTGTCCACATTCTTGATTTGTCCACCAAGTCCATGCTCGAACTCCAGAACTTTCGGCAAGATAAGTTTTAATACGAGGACGCCCTTTCCCGTCTTTGCCAAACCACATTCTTCCCTCGCTCAAAAGTTGCTGAAAGACGGGTTCAATGTTTGCCCAGCATCGCCCTTGAGGTGGGGAAAATACAGCACCAGAAGGAGTCCGTATTTCATACATCTGGTTTGGTCGCCATCCCTGTGCCGTGAAATCCGTTGAAGTCCATTTACCTCTTTGGTCGCCGTCAGGATTTTTGAAATTCTTCGCCTGATCTTTACTGAGAGGAATTGAGTACAAATTTAGCGCATCACTATTTTTTGCAAACACCACGATATGGTCATGCGCTTGGCTCAAGCCGAGTCGCGCATCCGGCGAAATCCTCCGTTGCCACGCAATAGTCGCCACAAAATTTTTCTGCCCAAAAACCTCATCCATCAACAGCCGCAGCGTCGCCACCTCGTTGTCGTCGATCGAAATAAATATCGCGCCGTCTTCCCGCAAAAACTGCTTCAGCAGCACCAATCGCGGATACATCATGCACAGCCAGCGGTCGTGACGGTCCAGCGTCTCGCCTTCCTTGCCGACCACTTCGCCCAGCCATTTCCTGATTTCAGGGCTGTTCACGTTGTCGTTGTACACCCAGCCTTCGTTGCCGGTGTTGTATGGCGGGTCGATGTAGATGCATTTGACCTGCCCCGCGTAGCGCGGCAGCAGCGCTTTCAACGCATGCAGGTTGTCGCCCTGAACGATCAGGTTCCCGCTGTCGCCGCAGGACAAATCCGGCGCAGTCTCCAGCAGCCTGAACGGAACTTCCTTGTGGTGTTTGACGACGGCTTGTTTGCCGATCCAGTTCAGGGTTGGCATGCTGTACTTTTCTGATTTTTCTATGTGAAATGACGTCTATTGTGCATCGAAACAGCCCATTTGTCAGGCTGATCCCCTCTGCCATGGGCGATGGATTCTTATAGCTTCAGAAGCGCTGCCAGTTGCCGCGCAGTGACAATCTGCGTCCGCCCATGCCGCACCAAGTTCAATACATCGGATTTATCGCCTGTCACAAGATAATCCGCTTCGCCTGCGTCCGCCATCGCAAACAGATAATCATCATGCGGATCGGGGCTAACCGATGGGGTGCGGAGACCTTCAATGTTCACCGCGAGCGAACGGATGGCATTGAGCATTCTGCCCGCCTGTGCGGGATGGATGCGGCTGCGGATAGCCGGATAGCGTGTGACTCGTGAAAACTCTTCGATCTGCATGTCTCCCGTAATGAGCGTGAACCGATCACCCAGAAATGCTTCGAACAAGCGATGAGGTGGGCCATTCGGGGCAATCAGCGCAGCCACCAATACATTCGTATCCAGGATGACACGCATTCCATCTGTTACCGGATGCCCGCCTTGGCTTGTGCATGCATTTCTGCGCGCACTGCGCGCACTGCTTCATCGATAAGCGCCTCCAACGCCTCATCCGGCAAATCGGCATTGCGCTGCTTCACGTCAGCTGCGGTTTGCGCAAGTATCTCTTTCTGAACGGCGCGCTCGATAAACCTGGACAGATCGCCTTTTTTCTTTCCTTGCTGGGCCAAATAGGTGCGCAGCGAAATATCGGTATCCCTTGAAACCTTGATAGTCCAGCGAGCAGTATTCTCCATGATGCCTCCAATTTACCAGAAAAACGCATGGGCGCTTTTGCGCTTATTATGACATACCTTCGGCATTCTCAAACGTGAACCCGATCATTCCTTCTCGCCGTAATCGCGGCGCAATTTTTCGAGAATTCCCTGATAGCCCGCAGCATCCCCGAAATCGAAAAAGCGGCGGTAACGCGAATGCGCGCCGTGAACGCGGCTCGCATGCTTGATCGGGCACCAGTACTGCTCTGTCCTTCCCGCGATTTCGCGCACATAGGCGAGAAGGCCGTTGCCGTAGGAACAGTAGGCGCAGTTGATGCGCTCGACGAGATTGAGGTAGGCGAGATGATGCCTGTCGAAAACGATGTGGTCGCGCCGTCTCACCTTCGGGATGCCGTAAACCGGAAAGCAGGCGAACTGGTACAGGGTCACGAAAAAATCGAGCAGGAGGAAGGGGGAAATCAGCGGATAGACGACGGGGGCGACAAGAACATGCTTGAGTTCGGCCTGGGCAACATAGGCAATCAAGGAGGTCTTGAGCTTCCGGTGCTCTTCTACGATCTCCCGCTCGAAGCGTATCTTCCTGTCCTGAATGGAAAAGCGCAGTTCATCCCGCTTTCTGGCAAGCTCAGCTTCGAGTTCGTCTTCCAGCGCCCGAATTTTACCCAGGAGATTGCTGATGTTCCGGTCCATGGCGCTCCTTTTGCGAATGGACCCAAGATAACAGACTTACAGCGACTTCACCATCTCCTCGACGACCTTCTTCGCATCCCCGAAAACCATCATGGTCTTGTCCATGTAGAAAAGATCGTTGTCGAGCCCCGAGTAGCCTGCGGCCATGCTGCGCTTGACCACGATGATCGTCCTCGCCTTGTAGGCTTCCAGTATCGGCATGCCGTAGATCGGGCTGCCCGGATTGTTTTTTGCCGCCGGATTCACCACGTCGTTCGCCCCGATCACGAGCACCACATCGGTGTCGGAAAACTCGCTGTTGATCTCGTCCATTTCCAGCACCTGCTCGTAAGGCACTTCGGCTTCGGCCAGGAGCACGTTCATGTGGCCCGGCATCCTTCCCGCGACGGGATGGATGGCGTAGCGCACCTTGATTCCCTTCTCCGTCAGGACATGCGTCATTTCCTGCAGGGCATGCTGGGCGCGCGCAACGGCAAGGCCATAGCCGGGGACGATGACGATGCTCTCGGCATTGCCCATGAGGTAGGCCGCATCCTCGGGGCTCCCGCTCCTCACGCTCTTTTGCGCCCCGCCCGCCGCCTGCTCCTCCTGAGGCGCTGCGCCGAACCCGCCCAGCATCACGTTGATGAAGGAGCGGTTCATCGCCTTGCACATGATGTAGGAGAGAATCGCGCCCGAGCTTCCGACGAGAGAACCCGCGATGATCAGCATGTTGTTGTTGAGGGTGAAGCCGATGCCGGCCGCAGCCCATCCCGAATAGGAATTCAGCATGGAAACCACGACGGGCATGTCCGCGCCGCCGATGGGGATGATGAGCAGCACCCCGAGAAGCAGGGCGATCGCCGTCATGGCGATGAAGGGCGTCCAGCTCTGGGTGAGATAAAAGGCAACGCCGAATCCCAGCATGGCAAGGCCCAATGCGAGATTGACCCAGTGCTGGCCCGTGAAGGAAACCGGCGCGCTCCTGATTTTCCCGGAAAGTTTGCCGAAGGCGATGACCGATCCCGTGAAGGTGATCGCGCCGACGAAAGTGCCGATGAAGAGTTCGATCAGGCTTTCCGAATGGAGCGAACCGTCAGGACCTGCAATGCCGTAGGCGACAGGATTGTTGAGGGCGGACACCGCGATGAAAACCGCAGAGAGCCCCACCAGGGAATGCATCGCGGCGACGAGTTCCGGCATCGCCGTCATCTCGATTTTTCTCGCAACCGTCCCCCCTATCGATCCGCCGACCAGGATGCAGGCGAGGATCAGGGCGTAATTGTGGGTGAGCGTGAGCGTGGTCAGCACGGCAATCAGCATGCCGACCATGCCGAAGGCGTTTCCCCGCCTCGCCGAAACCGGCGAGGAAAGCCCCTTCAGCGACAGGATGAACAGAACTGCAGCAGCGAGATAAGCGAGGGCGACTTGATTCGCGGACATGTTTACCTCTTTTTCTTTTTGAACATTTCGAGCATGCGCCTCGTCACGAGGAAGCCGCCGAAAACATTGACGGACGCGAGCGTCACGGCAATTGCCCCGACTATCGTCCCGAAATCGATTTTGGAGGGCCCTGCGGCGAGCATGGCGCCGACGATGATGATCCCGCTGATCGCATTGGTCACCGCCATCAGCGGGGTGTGAAGCGCAGGGGTGACATTCCACACGACATGGTAGCCGACGAATATCGCCAGCACGAAAACGGTGAGATTGATGACAAAGGGATCGACTGCGCCGCCCATGATTTTCTCCTTACTTTTTGACCAGTTCGCCGTTCATCGAGATCAGGGTGCCGGCGATGATTTCGTCCTCGCGGTCAATCTTCAATTCCCCGGTTTTGGGCTCGAACAGCAGATTGATGAAATTCAGCATGTTTCTCGCATAGAGCGCACTCGCATCCGCCGCCATCATGGCAGGCAGATTGGTATGGCCGATCAGGGTCACGCCATGCTTTTCGACGATCCTGTCCTTCTCCGACAGGGGGCAGTTGCCGCCGAATTCGACGGCCATGTCGACCACGACGGAGCCATGCTTCATCGCCGCAACCGTTTCCTCTTTCAGAAGGACGGGGGCGGGTCTTCCCGGAATCAGGGCAGTCGTGATGACGATGTCGGACTGTATCGCGCGGGCTTTGATGAGCCCGGCCTGCTTCTGCTTGTATTCCTCGGACATCTCCCTGGCGTAGCCCCCGGAAGTCTCGGCGGACTCTCCTTCCGACAGCGGCACTTCGACGAATTTCGCGCCGAGGCTCAACACCTGTTCCCTGACCGCAGGGCGCACGTCGAACGCCTCGATCACGGCCCCCAGCCTTTTCGCTGTTGCGATCGCCTGAAGACCTGCGACTCCCACGCCGAGCACGAGCACGCGCGCGGCCTTGACCGTTCCCGCTGCAGTCATCAGCATGGGAAAGAAGCGCCCGTAGGCATTCGCGGCCAGGATCACCGACTTGTATCCGCCTATGTTGGCCTGGGAGGAAAGCACATCCATGCTCTGCGCACGGCTGATCCTGGGGATCGATTCCATGGCGAACGCGGTGAGCCCCTGTTTCGCATAGGCTTCCATCTTCTCCTTCTCGTGCGGAGAAAGGAGTCCGACCAGGATGGAGTCCTTCTTCACCAGAGGAAATTCGGATTCTTCCAGGCCCCTGACCTTCAGGACGAGCCGGGATGCGGCATAAAGTTCTGCGGCGCTTCCCAGAATTTTCGCCCCTGCGGCCTCATATTCGGAATCGGGAATGCTCGCTCCGAGACCCGCTCCCGCCTGCACGAAAACGGAATGGGCCGAGGCAAGCTTTTTCACCGTCTCGGGGGTCGCCGCGACCCGCTTCTCCCCCGCCCTGATCTCCAGAGGGATGCCTATCTGCATTTCGATTCTCCTGCCTGCAACAAAATTCTTCAATTCTAACCCGGAATGGCAGCTTTCCCCAAGTCGCTCTTCAATTCCATAAAATCCTTCAGAAAATCCCATGCCGCATCGAGATTTTTCTGCGCATTGGCGCTCAAGGACTCGCCGAGGCCGAAAGACTCCCCTTTCACACTCAAAAGATAGGCTTTGGGGGCAGTCCTTTTCATGACTTTCTCATAGACATCGAGCAGGGCTTGAGGAGACAGGACGTGCGTGCTGTGACTCATGTCCCGTCCGGGAAAAATTTCGCGCATTTCGAACGGGCCGGCAATGTCCACTGCGGCATCGACGAAAATCACGCATTCCCTGTCATTCATATCGAAAACATGCTCGATCTGCAGCTGGTAATCGCAGAAAACCTCGAATTCACCGGATGCTTTTTCCAGCCTGTCGAAAAACAGATGGCCCAGCGCATCGTCGCCGCGGCTCGGATTGCCGCAGCAAATGACCGCAGTTCCGCTCATTTCCCCATGCTCCAGATCACATTCCCCTCCGCATCGACAGCTTCGACCAGAAGGGGCATCTTGCCCACGGCATGGGTTGCGCAGGAAAGACAGGGATCGAAAGCACGGATTGCAACTTCGATCCGGTTGAGCATGCCTTCAGTGACCTCTTTTTTTCCGTCGATATCCCGCTTCGCCACCTTGAGCACGGCTTCATTCATCGCCCGGTTGTTGTGCGTCGTCGAAACGACAAGATTCGCCATCTCGATCAGCCCCTGGTCGTCGACACGATAGTGATGGATGAGCGTGCCGCGCGGCGCCTCGATCACGCCGATTCCCTCACGCCCCATTTCCGTTTCGACCCTGAGATCGCCTCCGGTGATGTCCGTATCCTCAAGAAGCCCCCTGATTTTCTCCGCGCAATGCAGGAGTTCGATCATCCTGGCCCAGTGGTAGGCGAGAGGCGCATGCACGGGCCAGCCATCGGACACGAATTCCCTTCGTCTTGCCTCGGCCATGGGGCTGGAAATCAGGTCGCAATTGTTGATTCTGGCGAGCGGCCCCACCCTGTACCATCCCGCTTCCTTTCCCAGCATGACGAGATAGGGAAACTTCATGTAGCTCCAGGGTTTCACTTCCTCCCTGATGAGCCCTGTATAGCCCGAATCCGTGATCTCGTCGAAAACAAAATCCCCCCCGGCGCTTCTGCAACGCAGATGCCCGTCGTAGAGTTCGTGTTCGCCGCATTTTCCGGAAAGGGAAAGGAAGGGGGAGGATACTTTCGCGAAATTCCGATATTCTGGAGTCGAAAGAAAAATATCCCTGGCAAGATCGACCGAGGCATCCGCCCAGGAAATGATCTCGTCGATATTGCCGAGCAAAGCATCCCTTTCCTCGAAGGACAATGCCTTGTTCATTCCACCGGCAATTGCGGCGGTACCGTGAATGCGCTTGCCCATGATCACGCGGATCACTTCCTGCCCGTATTTCCTGAGCCTCACCCCTTTCAAGGCGAGATCGGGATAATCCTTCAAAAGCCCCGTGATGTTCCTGTGTGCAATTTCAGAATCGAAACCGAAAAGGAGATCCGGGGAAGCGAGATGAAAGAAATGCAGCGCATGCGACTGCAATACCTGCCCGAAATGCAGCAGCCTTCTCAATTTTTCGGCGGTCGGCGTGAGCTTTTCGACCCCCATGATTCCGTCTATCGCCTTGGCTGCGGCAAGATGATGGCTGACCGGGCAGATACCGCACAACCGCTCCACGAGAACCGGCACTTCCCAGTAAGGGCGGCCCTGGATGAATTTCTCGAAACCCCTGAATTCGACGATATGGAGGCGCGCCTCGACCACCCTGTTTTCTTCGTCGAGCAGCAGCGTGACCTTGCCGTGCCCCTCGACCCGGCTCAGGGGATCGATGACGATTCTAGTCATAATGGATGAGATTCCTCGGCAATTCCGGCTTTTCCCCTTTCAGCAACGCTTCCAGAAGCACCTCGAATGCTCCTGCAGAAGGCGGGCATCCGGGAAGAAAGTAGTCGATTCTGACGGCTTCGTGCACCGGGCAAACCTTTTTCAAAAGCCCGGGAAGTTCGGGATCGGAAGGAATCTGCGGGTTCTCTATCCCGACTCCGTCGAGGTAGGCTTCTGCAAGGCATTCGTCTATTGAAAAATGGTTCCTCATCGCCGGAATGCCGCCATTGATCGCACAGGCGCCGACTGCAACGAGAATGACGCAGTTTTCCCGGAATTTTTTCAGAACCGCCAGGTTTTCCTCGTTGCACAGCCCCCCTTCCACCAGCCCTATATCG
>JAJZVB010000096.1 GCA_021845885.1 Pseudomonadota bacterium | reverse complement strand
CGCAGCAAGGGGGAAAGGGCGCGTCTGGCCGCCCAGAGCGCGCCTGTATCCGCCGCCCTTTCGGCTCCGATCAGCCCGGGATTTCTGCAGGCGTCGCGTATTGCGGAACCCTCTTCCTCGACTTCGATCATCAGCATGGCGCGCGATTCGTAGGGCAGCATGTCCGGATGACGCGAGCGGATCAGGTTCAGGGAGCCTTCGTCAAGGAATTCGAGGGCTGAAGGAACGACGGGCTGGCCCATGACGGCGATGATCGCAAGTGCAGCGCTTTCCGCATCCCGGTAATGCGCTGAAATTCCGCCCGCGACCCTCGGTTTGGGCGTGAGCTTCAGCGTCGCCTCGGTGATCACGGCGAGCGTGCCTTCCGAGCCGATGATGAGGCGGGTCAGATCGTAGCCCACCACCCCCTTGGTCGTGTAGCATCCCGCCCTGATTTCATCCCCCGCCCCGGTGATCGCCTTGAGCCCCAGAACATGATCCCGGGTCGTGCCGTACTTGACCGCATGGGGTCCGCCTGCGCATGTCGCAAGATTCCCCCCTATGCTGCAATAGGCTGCGCTAGAGGGATCGGGGGGCCAGAAAAGACCATGCCTGCCCGCGGCCTCCTGGATCTCCTGATTGAGCACGCCGGGCTCCGCGACGATCACCCGATTTTCAGCGTCGACCGAAATGATTTTCCTCATGCGCTCGAGCGAAAGGGCGACGCCCCCGCGCTCTGGAATGCTCCCCCCCGCCGTTCCGGTTCCGCGCCCTCTCGGCGTGACGGGCACGTCATGCTCGTTGCAGAGCAGGATCAGCGAACGGATTTCATTCGAATCGAGAGGAAAGACGACCGCGTCAGGCGGCATGATCTTCCTGGAATTGTCGTAGGAATAGGCATAGCAGTCCACGACATCGACATAGCACCTCTCCTTCGGAAAGATCGATCCGAGCCTCGAAAAAAACGATGACGGAAGGCTAGACACTCAGGATCATTTCCTGCGCGAGACGGTAATGGTGCTCCGCCTCTTCGGGCTTCTGCATCGTTTCGGCCAGCCTCGCCAGGGCCAGATGCGCCGCGGCGCTGGGATGGACGGAAAGGCTCGCTTCGAGATAGTTTTTCGCCTTGCCCCAGAGCTTCTGGTGCATGCAAAGCCTGCCCAGGGAAAGGAGCAGCACGGCGTCGTCGTCATGCTGCCTGAGCCAGGCTTCGGCTCTTTCTATGCGCTTCACCGTGTCGGGCTCCGGGCAATCCGCATAAATCGCGACAAGATGGGAATTCCACTGGCCCTCCAGGCTTTCCTCGATCACCTTCTGGGCGATCGCGCATTCCTTGAAAGAAATGAAGGTCTGCGCGGCGACCGATGCCGTTTTCGCCTCCTTTTTTTCGGCATCCGGGATCTTCTGCCAGTAGGCGAGAAACCGCTCCTTCCCTTCACCGACCTTGCTCTTTAGCTTCTCTATCCTGGCATGGCGCTTCAGCTGCTCCGAATAGGCGGCATCGAATGCGTTTCGGGTATCGAGCTGGGCGACGAGATCGAGCACCGCATCCCAGTCCTTGAGATGCTGCTGGATTTTCAGTTCCAGCCTGAGCGCTGCGGTATGCGCACGCCCGTTCTTGATCTGCTTCAGCACGGAGAGCGCGTCATTGTAGCGCCGCTCCTCGAAAAAGAGCTCGGCGCCCGTCATCAGCCTGAGCGTCCTTCTTGAAGGCTCCAGTTCCTCGGCCCGGGCGAGATAGGCGTCGCGGCGCTCGAAGGCCCTCAATTCATGCGCGGATCTCGCCGCGACGACGGCATTGAGCGCGACGGATTCCTTCGCCTCCATGGCCTGGACTGCAGCCTTCTCGGCTTTCGCATAACGCCCCTCGAAATACGAAACCAGCCCTTCCAGCATGACGAAACGGTTCTTTTCCATGGCGCGCTTGAGATGATATTCGCGAGACTTTTCGGGAAGGGCGATCATGCTCGCGGTCAGCCGGATCACGCCGTACATGACGAACAGGAAGGTGAAGAGCAGCACCACGAAGAAATTGAAGGAAAGCTCGATGCGGTAAGGGGGATAAATCAGAAGCAGATAGCCCGTATTGGGCTTCGCCGCCAGCGTGAGTCCCACGGCGGCTGCGAAGATCGCCAGGATCCAGAGCATCGTCTTCATTTTTCCCTTGAGGCCCTGAAGTCGTGAATGGCGTTCAGGCTGTCGTTGATGTCCAGCCTGTCTATCGCGATTTCGCTGCCGTAAATCTGGTGCAGGGTGACGAGCGATTCCTTCGCCTCGGGGGAGTTGGCGTCGAAATACTTGTTGATCCAGTCCTGCGCCAGCTTCAGGTCATCCCTGAAGCCGGTCTGGTCGTGGGCGAGCAGCGAGAGCCTCGCGGAAAGAAGTCGCAGCTTCAGGTTTTCCCTGAGGAAATAGGACTGGGAAGGGAGCAGGAAAGGCACTTCTTTCTTCTCCATGTTCTGGATCCTGACAAGCTGCCTGATGTCATTCCAGGCCTCGCGCCCGAAAGCGAGCCATACATTGGCTTCCTTCCTTTCCGGCTTGAGAGGTGCCGGATGGGGATGCGCTTCCATGGCGAGCGGCATGCTGTCGGCCAGGTTGAGCACGGTGTCGAGTTGAAGGCTGACGCCGACGATGTCCGCATAGGGTATCGATTTCAGCCTGTCCATATCCCTTCCTATCGCCTTCCTCAACGGCTTCAGCTGGGGCCTGTCCATGCGCTGCAGGGTGGCGTCGACATTCTGCAGGGCGATCAGCGCGGCCTTCACGTTTCCGGCCAGCTGAAGCTGCTGGTTGGCGATCAGCAGGACCTGCTCGATTTCAGCGAGGGAAGACTCGTCCCTGCTCCTCGCCAGTTCCTGATACATTGCCTCAAGGGCGACCTGCTGATTCTGCGAGTCGGCCATCTTGCGCTCGAGTATGCCCAGCCTCACTTCGGCGACACGCTCGGCTTCCAGCGCTTTTGATGCGCGCTGCCTGCTTTCCTGGTTGTAGCTCTCCGCCGCAGCCAGCCTCGATGCGAGCTCAAGCTGGAGCTTGCCGATCTGGGTGCGCGTATCGAACCATTGCCAGACGATGACGACCGCGCAAACCGACGCGATCATGATGAGGACATTGATGGAAGTGAACACCCTGTCCGTCCAGTTGCCTACGCGTTCATCCATGCGCGCTTTCCCCGAATTCGAACCATTTGACGAGGCCTTCGGCCAGACCCTCGTCCCCGCTTTCAGTCACCACCACCCGATGAAATCCGAGATCCTGCGCAATCTTCCCTATCCTCCCGTGGGGCACAAATATCGGCTTGTTCCTGATCCAGCCCAGCATTTCGCACAAATTCCTCACGCTCTCCCCGCTCGTTGCCGTCACGGCCTGTATGTCCTCTTCGCCCGGGGGAGTTTGCGCAACAGGAATCAGTCTCCTGTAGCATTCAGCATAGTCGACGCTCGCCCCTCTGGAGCTCAATGCTTCCCCGAGCAGCTCACGACCGCCCTCCCCCCTGAAAATCACGATCTGCTTTCCTTCGACCGCCTGCATTTCCGGCAATTCGAGCAGCCCCTCGCTGTCGTAGCGGGCTTCCGGAACCAGCACATGCCTCGCGCCGCATGCCTGCAATGCCGAGAGCGTGGCATTGCCTATGGCCGCCAGCATCCCTTCCGGCAATTTCCCGATCCGCTCCATCGCCTTTTGCACGGCATTGGGGCTGACGAATACCGCAAGATCGTATTCGGACAAATGCCCTATAATCGATTTTAGATGGGTATCGTCAAGAATGTCGCCGATCTCGATGACGGGAAAGGGAACCGCATGTCCGCCCAATCCCGCCAGGATCTCCATCAGCTTCCCGGCCTGATGGATGGGCCTCGTCACCAGCACTGAAATGCCTGAAAGGGGGGGCATCAGGAGAGTCCCGAGAGTATTTCCCCCGCCCCGTCAGCAAGCAGTCTTTGGGCGACAAGATTCCCGAGCGCCGAATAGGCATCGGGCTCCCCCAGCTCCTCGGCGCGTATCATGAGTTTCCCGTCAGGGCTTGCAACGAAAGCCCTGAGCCTCATTTTTCCTTCACCGATCTCGGCATAGGCCCCGAGCGGCACCTGGCAGCTCCCGCCGAGGACGGCGCTCACTGCGCGCTCCGCCAGGACGCACTTCGCCGTTTCGTCATGATAGAAAGGGCGCAACAGATCGGGCAGATGTTGACTGTCGGAACGGCATTCGATGCCGAGCGCACCCTGCCCGACGGCCGGGAGGCTTTCATTCGGCTCGATCAGCGCAGTGATCCTGCCTTCGAGACCCAGCCGCTTGAGCCCTGCGGCGGCGAGTATGACGGCGTCGTACTGGCCTTCGTCGAGCTTCCTGAGCCTGGTCTGGACGTTTCCCCTGAGGGCCTCGACCCTGACATGGGGAAAGCGGAATCTCAGCTGGCTTTCCCGTCTCAGGCTGGAAGTGCCGACCACGGCGCCCTCGGGCAATTCATTCAGGCTCCCGAACCGGTTCGAAACGAAGGCATCCCTCGGGTCCTCGCGCTCGGTGATCGCGGCGAGCATGAAACCTTCGGGGAGCGACATGGGCACGTCCTTCATGGAATGGACTGCGATATCGGCGCGCCCGTCCTCCAATGCCTGCTCCAGTTCCTTGATGAAAAGCCCTTTCCCGCCTATATCGGCAAGCGGCCTGTCCAGTATCTGGTCGCCTCGGGTCGTCATGCCCATTATGCTGATCCTCGTTTGAGGGTATAATAAGCCGAGCTGACGGCTGATGAATTGCGCCTGCCACATGGCGAGCGCGCTTTCTCGCGAAGCGATGACGATGCTTGCGGGGGGGGAAACCGCTTGATACAAATTCACCTCCTGACATGTTTTTTCAATTTTAACATGGACCGCCCAAGTCCGGGGACAACACCCGCGCCAGAACAATCAATGATGCCTGATCACACGACAACGCCAGAAAAGGACCTTCCGCTCAGGGACGACATCCGCCTTCTTGGGCGGATCCTGGGCGACACTTTGCGCGAGCAGGAAGGTGCCGATACATTCGACCTGATCGAAACCATAAGGCAGTGCGCCATCCGCTTCAGGCGGGAGGACGACCCGCAAGCGAAAATGGAGCTGGAAGCCTGCCTGGCCAATCTCAGCCCGACTGACACCATCCTCGTCGTTCGCGCCTTCAGCTTCTTCTCGCAGCTTTCCAACATCGCAGAAGACCTGCACCACAACCGGCGGCACCGCGCCCACCAGATCGCGGGTTCGCCCCCTCAGGAAGGCAGCATCGCCCTGGCGCTCGAACGCATACTGGAAGCAGGCCTGGGGAGCCGTGAAATCAAGGCCTTCTTCGACAATGCGATGATCGTCCCCGTGCTAACGGCACACCCCACCGAAGTTCAGAGAAAGAGCATACTCGACAGGCAGCGGGAAATCGCCGATTTGCTGACGCAAAAGGACCGTATCCAGCTCACCCCCGAGGAACTGACCCAGAACGAGGAGGACCTGAGAAGAATCGTGCTGACCCTTTGGCAGACCCGGGTATTGCGCTCGGCACGCCTCACGGTTGCCGACGAAATCGAGAACGGCCTGGCCTTCTACCGGTATACTTTCCTCAGGGAAGTGGCCGGGCTTTTCGGCGAAATCGAGGATATCCTGGAAAAGCGCCTGGGCGAAAAATTCCCCATTCCCCCCTTCCTCCATATCGGGAGCTGGATAGGCGGGGACCGCGACGGCAATCCCTTCGTCACCCGTCAGGTCACGCTCAGGGCGGCCGAACGCCAGTCGACCATCGCCATGGATTTCTACCTCGAGGAAATCCACAGGCTGGGCAAGGAACTGAGCCAGTCCCTGCGTCTTGTCGACATCTCGTTCGAACTCGAGAAACTCGCCGCCGAATCTCCGGACAAATCCGACCACAGGATAGACGAGCCTTACCGGCGCGCCTTGATCAGGATCTATTCGAGACTTGCAGCCACTTCGCAGAAGCTTGACCATCATACCGCCGAGCGCCCCCCTGTCGGGATTTCCGAACCCTACGAGCATGTCGACGATTTCATCAAGGAACTCGACATCCTGATCCTCTCGCTGAATGCGCACGGCTCGAACCGGGTCGTCAACGGCAGGCTCAGGCATTTGCGCAGGACGGCCGAAGTCTTCGGATTCCATCTCGCCCCGCTCGACATGCGCCAGCACAGCGGCATTCACGAGGAAACCGTCGACGAGCTTTTCCTGCATGCGGGAAAAGCGGGCTACATCGATCTTCCCGAGGAAGATCGATGCAAATGGCTGCTCGACGAAATCTCGACATCGAGGCTGCTGCGTTCCGCGCATGCCGAATATCGCACGGCAGGCGAGCTTGACATTCTGGATGCGGCTGGCGAAATCCACAGGCGATACGGGAGGCAGGCGCTTCCCAATTACATCATTTCCAAGACGGCCAGCGTGAGCGACCTGCTTGAAGTCGCCCTTCTCCTCAAGGAGGCGGAATTGCTCAAGCCCGGAAAGAATCCGGAGCTGAACGTCAACATCATCCCGCTTTTCGAGACGATAGAAGACCTGAGAAACTGCGGGACCATCATGGAAAAGCTTTTTTCCATCCCCTATTACATGAAGCTGCTCAAGAGCAGGAACGGCGTGCAGGAAGTGATGCTGGGCTATTCGGACAGCAACAAGGACGGCGGTTTCCTGACTGCGAACTGGGAGCTCTACAAGGCCGAGGTCGAGCTTGTCAACGTGTTCAGGAAATATGATGTCAAGCTCAGGCTTTTCCACGGCAGGGGAGGAACAGTCGGGCGGGGCGGAGGCCCCAGCTACCAGGCGATACTCGCCCAGCCTCCCGGAAGCGTGAACGGCCAGATCCGCATCACGGAACAGGGCGAAGTGATCGCGAGCAAGTATTCCGATCCTGAAATCGGCCGCAGGAATCTGGAGAAGATCGTCGCCGCGACCATGGAGGCGACCCTGATCCATCACAACCTTCAGCACAATCCGGAGCATTTCAGGGCCATGGAAGAGCTGAGCATTGAAGCCTTTGCAGCCTACCGCAACCTGGTCTACGACACGCCCGGTTTCATCCGGTTCTTCAGGGAAGCCACGCCCATCAACGAAATCGCCGAGCTGCATATCGGCAGCCGTCCGGCCTCCCGCAGGGCTTCCGACAGGATAGAAGACTTGAGGGCGATCCCCTGGGTATTCAGCTGGGGGCTGAACAGGATCATGCTCACGGGCTGGTACGGCTTCGGTACGGCAGCCGAATCGTACGTTCATCGCGAAGGCGAAAAGGGGCTCGCGCTGCTTCGGGAAATGTACAAAACATGGCCCTTCATGCAGACGCTCCTTTCCAACATGGACATGGTGCTGGGCAAGACCGACATCAACATCGCCTCCCGCTATGCCGAACTCGTTGGAGACAAGCCGCTCAGGGAAGCCATTTTCGAAAGGATCAGGGTCGAGCTCGAAAAAACGGTGAACATGCTTTTCCTCATCACCGGGAACAGGGAACTGCTCCAGGACAACCCGACATTGCAGCGCAGCATCAGGAACAGGAGCCCCTATATCGACCCGCTCAACCACCTCCAGGTGAATCTGCTGAAGCGCTTCAGGGAAGGGGACAGCGAGGAGAAGGTGAAGCGCGCCATCCTGCTCTCGGTGAACGGCATCGCGGCGGGGCTCAGGAATAGCGGATAAGCTGGCCGGTAAGCCGGGTTCTGTCTAGGACAGTCATTCCTCTAGGCCCAGGGTCTCCCCTGGGCTCAAGCAACCTACCCGGGAACAGCGCGAGCCACGCTATCGTTCCCCTATTTGGTCTTGCTCCGGATGGGGTTTTCCATGCCGCCCGCGTTGCCGC
>JAJZVB010000095.1 GCA_021845885.1 Pseudomonadota bacterium | reverse complement strand
GAACACGCTCACCATGGGAATTCCGCCCATGTTGATCCATCTGGCGTGCATCAGGTCGAAGACGAAGGAGTCCGGCATGATGTAGACGGAGGCCGTGGTGTCGGAAAAGGCGCTCACGATCTCGACGATCCGCTGTTCGGCCCGCATGGGCAGGGCGACATAGACGTAGTCGATCGCCCCGTTTCTTGCGGCCTCGACGAGTTCCTCGACCGTTCCCGTCGCATCGCCCTCCCCTCTCTCCTTCCTGTCGTCATAGATGCCCACGAGCTTCAAGCCCATCCATTCGTACTCCTTCACCCATTCGGCGAGCTTCTGCGCATTCTTTCCGCCGCCGATTATGGCGAGGTTCCGGGAATTCCATCCCTTCCCCCTCATCACCCTCAGGATCGAATAGACAAATATGCGCTGCAATACGAGCAATGCCGGGGAAAGCAGGAACCATAAGGCGACGACAAGCCGGGAATAGCTGCTTGAGAGCTTGAAGGCGAATGCCGCTCCGACGAGGCAGATCGCCAGGATGAACCAGGTCTGGACGACCCTTAAAAAGATTTCCTTCAGGGAAACCAGCCGCCATGAAGCGTAGATGGACCTCGCCTCCGCGAGGAAGAGGAAGCCGGCCACCCCGACCAGGGCCGAGAGCACATAGAGCCTGCCGAAATCCACGCCGAAGAAGACGCAGGAGGCATGCAGGGACTTCCAGACGATGAAGGCGTCCAGGAAACGGTTGAAGATGCCCAGCCTGCTCGACTGGGGCCTCAGAAACCCACCCCCAGAATGCGCGCGCTCTGCTGAATTCGGAATCATGTTCGTTTTTGTTGTTGAACCCCTTCGATCATAGGGGATTTACCGTGATTTTGCCAGTTACATTTCCATTACAATCTGGACTCGACACAGGATTCGCGCGGTTTTAGGCATCGAGTTTTTCGCTCCAGTGGTCCAAAAGGTCGGAAAGCGTGCGATCGATCGGAATGCGCGGCCGCCATCCCGTGTCCCCGCTCAACCTGGCATGATCCCCGAAGACGCGGCGCTGGTCGTTCGGCCTGATGCGAGCGGGATCGGAACGAAGCTCCACATCCACACCGGCGATTTCGGACATGCACATGATCATCGACCGGATGGTCCTGTCCTCTCCGGAGCAGACGTTGTAGATTTCGCCGCTCCTCCCCTTGTCGAGCAGGAGCAGATAGGCGCGCGCCACGTCCCGCACGTCCGTGAAATCGCGGGAAGTATCGATATCGCCGACATGGATCACGGGCTCTGCAATCCCCAGCTTGACGGCGGCGATCTGGCGGGCGAAATTCGAGATCGAGAAGCGCTCGCTCTGCCCCGGCCCGATATGGTTGAAGGGCCTGGCCACGACGATCCTGAACGGGGAGTTCAGGCTCCACTGGCAGCAAAGCGCCTCGGCAGCCATCTTGCCGACTGCATAAGGGCTAGCCGGCTTCAGCCTCCATTCCTCTCCAACAGGCAATGCGCTCTCGGGAAGATGACCGTAAACCTCGCTCGAACTGACGAAGAGCATATCCCCTTCGAAGCCCGATTCCTGCAAGGCGGAAAGGACGTTGAAAACCCCGCCGAAGTTGACGTCGAGCGCCCTTCTCGGGTTTTCAAAGGATTCTGCGAGCGTGGTGACTGCGGCCAGGTGAATGACCTTGTCAGGCCTCACCCTTTCGATCAGTCCGGCAACGCTTGTCCAATCGCTCACGTCGCATTCGCTGCCGGTCGAGACGACTTCGTACATGCCGGACAAGGATACGACATGCCTGCCCACGAAACCATTCCCGCCGATCAGAAGCAGCTTCATCGGGCTTTCCCCATCGATTCGACCATCTCCCTGATTCTCCTCTTGAACTCCGGGACGCCCCATTTGGAAGCATGCCTGACGAGCTCATCCCTGTCGAATTTCGCCTCTTCGAACCGCCGCACAGCATCGATAAGCGCTTCCGCCGTCTGTTCAAGGAAAAATACGGCCGTAGGAGACTCACCACCTCCCAACGGGATCATGGTTTCCGTGATACCCCCCTTGCCGTAGCAGATCACCGGCGCGCCGCTCGCATTGGCTTCGAGCGGAATCAGCCCGTATTCGAGGAAGGGGGTGAAGACTACCGCCTTCGCATCGGCATATTCGCGGGCAAGGGTTTCGTCGTCGACCACGCCGAGAAACGAGATGTTGGGGCCGGCCATCGCCTTCAGCCTTTCCTCCTCTTCCCCCGTCCCGATTATCCTGAGGGGCAGGCCGAGCCTGTTGAAAGCCTCGACGGCATAGTCCACCCTTTTCCAGTGCTCGAGTCTGGAAACGATCAGGTAATGATCATTTCTTTTATCGGAAGAAGGTGAAAACTTGTCCAGGTCTATGGGGGAATAAACGACCTCCGATTCGCGGTCGTAATACTGCCTGATGTAATCCCTCGTCGCCTCGGAAATGGCGACGAAGCGGTCGACCCGCTGTGCAGCTTCGTAATCACGCTTCTTCAGGCCAGGGAGAATCAGCCTGAACAGCCTGCCCTTGACTCCGCCTCCGAAGTACTCGTCGAAATGCCATATCGCCCGGGTCGGGATGTAGCAATAGCAGACGTGCTTGCCATTGGGCACCCTGACGTATTTCGCGACGGTCGCGGAAGAACTCAGCACGATGTCGTATCCGCTCAGGTCGAGCGACTCCATGACATGAGTCGAAACGGGGAAGGACAGCCTGAACGCGCCCATCGACTGGACGAAGCGGTTCATCCATGTTGTCCTGATCCCTCTTTTCGAAAAATAGGGAAGCGCCGCATCGGGATTATAGGCAAGCGTATAGGCGTCGGCCTCCGGAAAAGCTTCGCAGATGTACTGGAAAACCCGCTCCGCTCCCCCAAGGCCACAGAGGTAGTCGTGAACCAGCGCGATCCTCACCTCAAGATTCCACGATCTCCAGTTCGGGCAGGGGGAACACGAGATTCGATTTCGTGAATTTCCTGTTCCCTACGAAGAAGCTCCTGAAATGCCAGGGAAGAACGATGAGGTAATCCGGATTTTTCTCCAGCAGGTCGCCTTCCGGAATGACGGGTATCCATGTCCCGGGCGTATGGCAACCGAATTTCTCTTCGTTCACCTCGCCGACGAATTCGATTTCATTTTCGGTCAGGCCGCAGTATTGGAGCAGCACGTTGCCCTTGGTGGAAGCGCCGAGGGCCGCCACTTTCTTCCCCTCGGCATGCGCTTTTGCGATGAATTCGAGGAGATCCTTCCTGCTTTTCTCTACCCTTTGCTCGAACGCCTTGTAGGTAACGAGGGTGTCGAGTCCTTCCGCAACCTCGGCATCAAGTATTTCCTGAACTGCGGGAGCAACGCTCGAATCGCCGTTCGATTTCCTGACGGTGATGGAAAAGCTGCCGCCGTTGACGTCGTTGAATTCGACGTCGACGATCTTGAATCCGACCCTGTCGGCCATCCACTTGATCTGGCGCAATGCATAGAATTCCAGATGCTCGTGGCAGACGGTGTCGTAGGAATTCGTCTTCAGCATGGTCGGCATGTAGCTCTGCTCGAACACCCATACCCCGTCATCTGCCAGCACTTCATGAACCTGGCGCATGAAATCCACGGGATTCTCGAGATCGTAGAACATGGAAAACGAGGTCACCACCTTCGCCTTCCTGTTCGGGAAACGCTCCTTCACGAGGGCGGACGAAAAGAAATCCGGGATCAGCCGGATGTGTGCGGGATAATAGCTATGGAACTTGACGCCGGTCGGATCGATGCCGACAAGCGTCAAGTCGGTCGAATAGGCCTGGAGCGTCGTGCTGTCGTTGCTGCCGATGTCGATGACGAGGTCTCCAGCCTTCAGATCGACGAGTCCCGTTATTCTTTCCACCTTCCTTTTCAGGTGCGACACCATGCTGGCGTTGAGCCCCGAGCGGTAGCCGTAATTCAGCCCGTACATTTCGCCGAGATCGTAGGAATGCTCGAGCTGCAACAGTCCGCAGACATCGCCACCTCCCGTGCATTTCACGAGACGCAGCGGGCCCGTCGTGACCTTGGCCCCTCTTTCGCGAGGAAAAACCCCGGTGAGCATCTGCTCCCCCAAGTCCAGAACCTGTTCCAAATGCGTATTGCCGCAAATCCTGCATTTTTCTACTTTCTTGTACATTTCACTCCACCTTTTTATTAAAAAACATACTGATACTTCTCTAGCTTAGCAACCCATCCACAACTTCGCATGTTTTCCGGATACAGGACTCCCAAGTAAACTGCCGGGCGCGAACCAGGCCTTTTTCCCGAAATTCGTCCCGCAATGCCTTGTCACCCATCAAATGCTTAATCTTCCCAGCAAGATCCGAAGGACTGTAAGGGTCGCAATACAATGCAGCGTCCCCGCAAATCTCCGGCAGGGATGCCGCATCGGAGGAGATCACCGGGCAGCCTGCCGCCATCGCCTCCAGGGGAGGAAGGCCGAACCCCTCGTAGAGGGAAGGAAAAACCAGCGCATCGGCATTCGCCACGTAGCGCTTGAGCAGCGCATCGTCCACCCTTCCGGTGAAATGCACCCTTCCCTCGAACTTTCCCGCTTCGAACATGGAGGCGCTGTCTCCCGTGATGAAGCCTTCCTTCTTTCCGACGAGGACGAGGTCGTGCGGGAGTTCTGTCATCGAATAAGCCTTGATCAGCGCGCCCAGATTCTTGTGGGGCTTGATGTTCCCCACAAAGAGAATATAGGGTCTCCCGTGCGGATTTTCAGAGGCCGGTATCTCGAACCATGAATCGTCCACGCCCAGATGGATGGGATGGACTGACTGTCTTCCTTTTCCCGTGAAGCGCACGAGCTCGTCCCGAGTGAATTCCGAAATCGTCATGATGGCGGCAGCCTTCCTGCGCACCGCATCGAACATGTACTTGGCATAGAGGCGCTTGTGCAGTCCCCCGACAAGATCCGGCATGGACATGTGGAAAAGATCGTACACCGTCACCAGCATTTTTCCCCGGTAGCGCAGCGGGATATTGTAGTGCGGCGCGAAGTACAGTTCAGTTTCTTTCGGGATCTTCCCGGGAATCTCGAATTGTTCCGCGACGGAATACATCTTCGACCCGGCTTCGACGATATCCACCTTTGCCGAGCTTGAAAGCGGCAGATTTTCGATTTCAGCCGGATTGCCGAGCAATACGAAGCGCCTCTCGGGAAAGGTGGCCACAATACCCGGAATGACGTTCCTCAGGTAGGTTCCAATTCCTGAGGCACTCAGCCAGCGCACGTCGATGGTGATCATGTTGTTATCAACGAAAAGTCATGCATATTTTTGTCTGCCGCCTTGGACAACCAATCACTGCTAGCAGCATAGCTGCATAAACACAATTTGCTAAAATAATTCATGCCCTGCCGTGTAAAGAAGTGGCGAGATGCCGCAATGCAACCCCGAGAAATAAGGCAAACACGGGGCTCTCCAAAATGGCGGACGTGCTCCCATACAACATTGCACACACTAAAAATGAATAGATGAAGAAATCAAGCTTGCTGCGGTTGATATCCAGTTTCAGGTTCCTTATGTATATCCAAGCGTAAAGCAATAGAGAACTTAATCCGAACCATGCATAAAGGTAAACAAAGAAATTGTCCACTGTCCCATAGCCCACATTGGAGAAATAGTATTCCCCCGAACCGGCGCCTCCGACACCCAATCCGAAAAGGATATCTCCTTGCTCTTTTACATGCTGGAAAATCGGCGGCCAAGCATTGATCAGACGATCATTAAGCGAGGCCCACAACCCGACATCAATCGGATCAGAATAGTCGATATCCAACCTATCTATAAAGAGCGGAAATCCGATCATTACCCCCATAGGAAGAATCAAGGATTTCTGGAACAGTCTGAATTTATTTCTGAACAAAAAGAAGCTGATATAGAACAGGCTCATCACTGCATATATAACGATAATTCCTTTCGTTGTCGTAACAATGATCGCCGCTCCGATAATTAGCCAGCTCAAGAATTTGGCAAATCTGCCTTTGATGAAACGCACGACAAATATTCCCAGCAAAAGAATTTGGCTTGCGGCCTCAAAATTCGAACGGGCAAATCCCGTCAATCTGGCAAAACCGACAGTAATTTCATCAAGGCCACCTTCGATTTGAATCCCGCCCATCCTATAGGTCAGCCCAAGCCAAGGATATACCACTTCCAGATTGACAAGCACACCAATACAGGCAACCCACAAGAAAACTGAAAAATATTTGTATACATCATCCAGACGCCTGACAAATTGCCCATACCATATCAGTCCAGCAATGAAAGGAAACAAAATCTTGATCCCGAACAAAACCTGCAAGACATTGGGGATATAGATCAATCCAATCAGCGTAAAAAACAGTAATACCAGAAAGACATATATATAGGCGCGATTCGCTTTCATGTTCAGCAGCGCTGTCTGGATCGCCACGCCGATGACCGCTATTAAAATAACGTCTCTAAGATAAAGCAGGCCCTCTAGGCCCAACAAACTAAGACCATACCGAATTGGGCCGTCAAGCACCTGAGTCAAAAGATATAAGAGGACCCCATAAAATAGGAGAGCATCTACGGTGGGAATTGAAGCCCAATTTACATTTCTTTTGAACATTTCTGCTCTCATGCGACGGTCTCGCCTTGCAATAAATCAAGATAAATAGCCACATATTTCGATGCAATCACATCGGGTAAAAACTCTTGAGCTTTCTTCATGCACTCCCCAGACATGTCTCTCGCAAGCCTTGGCTGGTCGATAAAACGCATCATCTCCATCACCAAGTTCTGCGTTGAATCGGGGTTAAAGACATACCCAGTTGATTCCTGATTAATGATTTCTGGAATCCCACCTCTATCCGAACCAATCACAGGAACACCGAATGAATAAGCCTCGAATATCACTCTACCCAATGGTTCATGCCATTTCGATGGAACAACCAACACGTCAATTTTCGAGTAAAAATCCTCCGGCAAAACGGTTCCTAGAAAGTGAATATAACTATTTGACGCGCGCTGTTTCAAGGAATCTACAAACGCCTCCTCTCCTTCACCTGCGATACGCAATTCTGCTTTGTTGTATATTTCAGGTTCTTCAAAGGCCTCCAGAAGAAGATCCACCCCTTTTGTTGGTGCAAGCCTGCCAATGTATCCGAATCTGATTTTGTGTGATGCAATCTTCTCAATCTGTTTCTCTTTGCTGAAACTATTATAGATAACGTCCGACGGGGTATTATTAAAAAAACCATGCATTCGATGGCGCTTCAGGGCAAAATCACTGATGCCAACAACATGGTCCACATAAGACGCAGTGGCTTTTTTCCAAAACGAAAACAGCCGACAAGTTCCGCATTGCCCAATGCAGTTCCTTCCACTCTTGAACATGGACGACCTGAAACAGAGCAAATAAAAATCACGAATCGTATGTACGATCCGAAAATTCCCTTTCTTCGCCTCTTTCCAGATGGCGACAGAAAACCCGGTTAGATTATGCGTGTGTACGACATCGGGTTGCTCGGCCATGATGATTTTTCCTGCATGGCGCGCCATGGTTCGGTTTCTGATGTCGAGTACGTGCCAACTTATTTTGGATAAAAGCGAATGTCGCTGTCCAAACGGCCAATAAATGTTGGCCAATTTGAGATAGTAAACCTTTACGCCATTAATCACCGCTTCGCCATCTTTTTTCGCAAGACAAATCATCGAAACTTGATTGCCTTTAGCAACAAGCGATTCTGCCAGAATCTGTACTGATCTCTCTGCCCCCCCTATAAAATTTGGGAAATACAAGCTATTGATCAACAAGATTTTCATGCGATAATCAGCGCCCCACGCCGTAATAATCGAAGCCGAGCTTTCTCACCTTCTCGGGATCATAGACATTGCGCCCGTCGAAAATCACCTTCTGCCTCATCACCTGTTCCATGAAGGAGAAATCCGGGGTTCTGAAAGCCT
>JAJZVB010000094.1 GCA_021845885.1 Pseudomonadota bacterium | reverse complement strand
TCATCGCCCCCCTCATTCTCGAAGAAGACCTCAGAGAAAATCGAAATCTTCGCTGCAAAGCTTCCTGCGGGAGAACTTTGCATCAGTCACTGGACCCGGGTCAGGTTCGCCAGCCTGATCTTCCGCGAGGTCAGGAGGGGGGGATTTGCGGCACGCGACGCCCTGGCTGCGGCCAGGCTGCTGAAGGTCCATGCAAGCCGCGGCATCAAGCCCTGGCTTCAGCCTGAAACTGATATTTCAAGACCAGGCACCTTTCGCTTAGAAACTGATATTTCAAGACCAGGCACCTTTCGCTTAACATCTTAATGTTGTCTTAATATTGTTAGAATTTTACAATCGGAACAGGCATCTTGATATGGGGGAAATGCCCCAGAAACGGGATCGACAATGAACGAGAGCGAGTTTCCCGTTTCGAAGATTTCGATCGAACGGACGATACTCGAAATGCACAAGGGGGGCATCGTCCAGGCGGCCGAAATCTTCCCCGTCTGGGCAATGGGGCTCATCAACAGGCTCATCCCTTTCGAGGGCTGTTTCTGGGGATATGGCACCATGAATGATGATGCCCATCGGCAAGGCCGGGCATTCCCCCTGCAGAAGGAGGACATTCTGCCCTTCGTGTTCCTTCCCGTGGATATCCCGCAATTTTTCGACATAGGCGTCCACGATCAGGCGGGAATGATCGACGCCCTTTCCCTGCACCGGTTCGATTCGTGCAGTTTTTCCGCGGAAGAAAGGGCGGCCTTTGCAAGCCTCGCCCCCAAGCTGGTCGAGGAAAGACGGGAAAAATATCTCGAAAGCTTCATGAAAAAGGATCCGGAATCCTGCCGCCATCGCGCCGTTTCGGATGAAAAAGGACTATTGATTGCCGTCGACGAGGGCTTTCTGAATCTGATGGAAAAGGAATGGCCGCGATGGCGGGGGCCGATATTGCCCGAAGCCGTCAGGGGGATACTCGGCGGAAAATGCAGGTATTCGGGAAAGAGGCTGGTCATCGACGCGACCCATTCGAATGGCCTGCTTTTCCTGAGAGCCCGTCAGAATCTTCCCGTCGATGCCTTGACCTGCCGCGAACATGAAATCGCCAGAGCCTATGCGAGCGGACAGAGCGCCAAGGAAATCGGGAAACAGTTGAACCTGTCCCCTTCCACGGTCGGCAACCATCTGACCGCCATATACAAGAAACTGGGCATCTGCGACAAGTCCGAACTCGCCGTGCTGTTTGCGAAATATGGCTGAACCAGGGCCTGGCCTACTGGTATCTGAGCGCGTCGATGGGTTTGAGAAGGGCCGCCTTCCTCGCGGGATAGAAGCCGAAGAATACGCCGACGCAGGATGCGACCATGAAGGCCATCAGGATGGAAATCCCGGTGATCACCACCGTGATTTCGGCGAATCGGTTGACGGCCGCGGCCCCGATCACCCCGAGCAGCACCCCGACCGTGCATCCGGAAATCGAAATGATGACCGCCTCAAGAAGGAACTGCGTCATGATGTCGCGCCGCCTCGCGCCTATCGCCACCCTGATGCCGATTTCCCTGGTCCGCTCGGTCACCGAGACGAGCATGATGTTCATGATGCCGATTCCGCCCACGAGCAGGGAAATCGACGCGATCGCGCCCAGCATGATTGACATCACCCGGGTCGCCTGTGCCGCGGTGTTCGCGAGCGCAGTCAGGTTGCGTATGGTGAAATCGCTCTCGGCGCCTTCCTGGATGTGGTGGCGCTGCCTCAGGAGACTCTCCATCTCCTTTTCAGCAGAAGCCATCATCTGGGCCGAAGCCGCCTGAGCCATGATGAAGCGCACGGATCCCTGGAACTGGGTGCCGAAAAGCTTTCTCTGGGCGGTCGTCACGGGAATCAGGATGGTGTCGTCCTGGTCCCGTCCGTCCAGGCTCTGCCCCTTCCGGGAAAGCACCCCCACGACGAGATAGGGGCTCTGCCTGATCCTGATGATCTTGTTGACGGGGTCTTCGCTCCCGAAAATGTTGTCGACGACCGTCTGACCGATGAGCGCCACGCGGGTTGCCGAGCGCACGTCCGAATCGGTGAAGGGGTAGCCTTCGGAGACGCTCCAGTTGCGCACGGTGAGGTAGGCGGGCGTTGTGCCGTAAACCGAGGTGCTCCAGTTGTTCGACCCGTAGACCACCTGGGCCGTTCCGGGAACGGCGGGCGAGACTGCCGATATTTCGGGCAATTCCGATAAAGCCTGGGCATCGGCCACGGTCAGCGTCGGCGTCGCCCCCGCCCCCATCCTCATGCCCCCGCTCGTCGAGGAGCCTGAAAGAATGATGAAAAGATTGCTCCCCATGGAGGAAATCGATTCTTCGACGGAGTACTGCGCGCCCTGCCCGATGGCCAGCATCAGCACCACGGCCCCCACGCCGATCACCATGCCGAGCATGGTGAGGAAAGTGCGCAGCCTGTTCGCCCCCATCGCGCGCCAGGCCTCGATCAGCATCTGCCCCGTCATGCATGCGCTCCCGACACTTCCCCGTCGTAGGTCAGCATCCCGTCCACGAACTTCACCAGGCGCTTCGCATAGGCCGCAATGTCGGGTTCGTGCGTCACGAGCACGATGGTGATCCCTTCCAGGTTGAGCTCCCTGAAGAGTTGCATGATTTCGTTGCTCGTTTTCGTATCCAGATTCCCGGTCGGCTCGTCCGCCAGGATCAGCTTCGGATCGTTGACGAGCGCGCGCGCTATCGCCACGCGCTGCTGCTGCCCGCCGGATATCTGGTTGGGCAGCGATTTCGCATACTTTCCCAGACCGACCTTCTCCAGCATCTCGACCGCCTTCTTCGTCCTCTCTCTCTTTTGCACATTGCAGTAGACGAGCGGAAGCGAGACATTGTCCTCCAGATTCGCGCGGGGCAACAGGTTGAATCCCTGGAAAACGAAGCCGATCACCTCGTTCCTGAGGCGCGCGAGCTGGTCGTCGCTCAATGTTCCGACATCCCTGCCGTTGAGGAAGTACCTGCCTTTCGTCGGCACGTCCAGGCAACCCAGGATGTTCATGAAGGTGGATTTTCCCGAACCCGAAGGCCCCATGACCGCGACAAATTCCCCCATGCCTATGGCAAGGTCTATGCCTTTAAGGACGGGCACGGCTCCCGCGTCGGTTTCATATTCCTTGTAAAGCCCTTCCGTCCTGACGACCGCGTCCATCAGAGCATTCTCATCCTGAACGTGCTCTGCGACCCTTCTCCCGGGGGTTGGGCATCCCCAATAACCACGAGGTCGCCCGCATGCAGGTTTCCTTCCACGATCTCGGTCAGCTTGTTGTCGGTGATGCCCGTTTTCACGGAAACAGCCTCGATCTTCCCGTCCCTGATCGCGTAAACCACGCCCATGCCCGGCTTCAATGCGCTTTTCTTTTCTCCTCCGGGCCTGAAGCGCAAGGCGGAATTGGGCACGAGCAGCGCATTCTTGCTCTGCGCAATGACGATGTTGACATAGGCGGTCATGCCGGGCTTCAGGATCTGGTCGGGATTGTCCACCGAAACCACGACGTCGTAGGTCACGACATTCTGCAGCACCGCGGCGTTCAATCTCAGCTGGGCAACCTTGCCTTCGAAAAACCGGCCAGGAAAGGCGTCCACCGTGAAATGGACGTCCTGTCCCACCCTGATGTGGCCGATGTCCGCCTCCGCATAGCTCGAATCGATTTGCATGTTGCGAAGATCCTGGGCGATCCTGAACAAGGTCGGCGTCTGGAAGCTTGCCGCGACGGTCTGGCCGACATCGACCTGCCTGTCGATGACCACGCCCGAAACAGGGGAGCGGATGATGGAATAATTCAGGTTGGTGCGGTCCCGGGCGAGCTGGGCGAGCGCCAGATCGACCTGAGCCTGCGCGGATTTCCTCGCCTGCACGGCGGTATCCAGGTCCTGCCTTGCGACATAACCCTTCTGGTAAAGCGCCAGCGAGCGCGCCTCGTTTGCGGTATCGAGCGCAAGCGTCGCCTTCGCATTGGCAAGGTTCGCCTCGCTCTGCGCGACCTGAGCCTTGAAAAGCGCCGGGTCGAGCTCGGCAAGCACCTGTCCCGCCTTCACGTGGTCATTGTAATTCGCGTACAGATGCTTCACCGTTCCCGAAACCTGGGTGCCCACATTGACCAGGATGACGGGATTCAGGGTGCCGTTCGCCGAAACCGTCTGGATCACGCCCCCCCTTTCCGCTCTTGCGGTTTTGTACTGCTGCTCGACCGGCAAAACCCTGCTCTTCTGCCAGGCGTAATAGCCGCCGCCGGCCAGTGCCAATGCCAGGATCGCCATCAGGAATTTTCTCATTTCGCTCACTTTCGGGGAATTTCGTTCAGTCTGCCCATGGCCTGCGCCAGGACGGCCTTGTCGATCTGCCAGTTGTACATCGCCTGTACGCGCTGCTGCCTTGCGCTGGCCAGGGAAGCTTCGGCTGTCAGCAGGTCGGTGATGATGCCCACCCCTTCCTTGTAGCGGCCGAGCGCCACGCGCTCAGACTGGACCGCGCTCTCCAGAAGGGTGGCGGTCGACTTCAATGTCTCCGTTCCCGTGATCAGGTTCTGGTAGGCTCGCCAGACATCCAGGGACACCTGCATGGCGACCTGGTCCCGTGCAGCGCTGGATGCCTCCACCCTGGCTTGCGCCGCGCGTATGCTGTAGGTGGTGTTGAAACCCGTGAAGACCGGGAAATTGACATTCACGCCGAATGAAGTGTTGCGATAGGGATCGAAGATGCTCGAATGGGTATAGTTCTGGCCGGCATTCAGCGTGATGGTTGGCATTCCGGAAGCCACAGCCGCAGCCACGTTGGCCTTGGCGGCGAGAACCTGCGCTTCGGCCGCCTTCAGGTCCGGCCTCGATGCCTTGGCCTCATCGATGAGACGCCCCACATCCTTCTCGAATTTTTCGTCGGGCGAACTCACGGGCGGAAGGATCTGCAATGGATGGTTCGCCTCCATCCCCATTGCATTCGCGAGCACCCCTTCCGCCGTTTTTTCGTTTCCCTGGGCCGTGATGCGGTTGAGCACGGCCTGGGCATAAGCGGTCTTCGCCTGAAGTTCGTCGGCAAGGGTGGCCGTGCCTATCCGGTAGCGGTTGGATGCCGCATTCAGGCCTTCCAGGCTCGATTTCTCGGACTCCAGCGCCGAATCGACTGCAGCCTGGTTCGCGAAAAGACCGTAATAGGCCTGCAAGGCGGCCAGAAAAACGCTTTGTATGGTCTCGTCCTGGGTTTCGTTCAATGCGATCAGGGTCTGCACGGCATTGTCGAGATTGGCGCGCCTTGCGCCGAAATCGTAGAGCAGATAGTTCAGGGAGAAAGTGGTTCCGGTCTGGCTGTAAAAGGAATTGCCCGCGCCCTGAATCCGGCTCAGGATGGAGGAGTCCTTGTTCTCGCTGGAAGAAAGGCTGGCATTGAGCGTAGGAAGATAGGCGCTTTTCGCCACGCCGACCTGTGCAGCCTGGGCCCTGGCATTCGCCCAGGCCGTGCGGGTCTGGGGATTGTTGCAAAGCGCGCGCTCCACGACATCGGCCAAAGAAAGGGGGGAATGCCCGTCATCCGTAAGGCTGCAAGGGGAAGCCGAGGTCAGACTTTCCGTGGAGAAAGGGTCGCTCAATCCTGATGCAAAAGCCCCCTGGCAGAAAAAAAGGGCGAAAACTAGCCAAATTCGGGTGCTCATTGATTTTCCGGCTGGTGTGAAGCTTATTTGATCAGCATAATGTCAAAAGAATATGTCAAAAGCACATTTTATGTAAGCGCATGGACCTCTCATTCATGCAGGGAAACGGCCTGGAATACCTGCCCGCTTTCGTCAAGAGCATAGGCATCGGCCTCTTGATCGGCCTCGAGCGGGAAAGGAGCCCTGCCGCAAAAGCGGGGCTCAGAACCTTCGCGCTCGTCGCCCTTTTCGGAACGGTTTCCGGGCTGCTCTCCGACGAAACCGGCTCCTTATGGATTCTTCCCACAGGCTTTTTGATCGTGGGCATCATGACCGCTGCAGCCTACTTCAGGGAGACGGAAGGGGATCCCGGCACGACGACGGTCGCTGCGATCGTCATGTGCTACGGTCTCGGCGCGCTCGTCTGGTACGGCTATTCCACGCTCTCGGTGATGCTGGCCATCACGACCACCCTCCTGCTCTATTACAAGAGCGAGTTGCGCGGCCTCACTCAGAGCCTCACGCGCCGCGATCTGATCTCCATCCTGCAATTCTGCGTGCTGACCTTCATCATTTTGCCCATCCTCCCGGACAGGAATTACGGCCCCTACAATGCGCTCAATCCCCACCAGGTCTGGCTCATGGTGGTATTGATCTCCGGAATCAGCCTTTCAGGCTATATCGCATTGCGCATCGTGGGCGAGCGCCACGGCGCTCCCCTGGTCGGCCTCCTCGGCGGACTGGTATCGAGCACGGCGACCACGCTCGCCTATGCGCGCCACAATAATTCCGGAACAACCCCGCTTTCCGTTGTGGTCATCCTGCTCGCCAATCTGGTGGTGCTCCTGAGGCTCACCGTGCTCTGCCTCGTCGTCTCGCCAGCCATCCTGCCCAAGCTTCTTCCCATACTCGGATCCGGCCTTCTGTTCGGCATTGCAGCTGCAGCCTACTCGTACAGGAAGCTGCTCGAAAAAAAGGTCTCTGTTTTGCCGCAAATCGGCAATCCCGCCGAAATACGCGCAGCCCTGGGCTTCGGCCTGCTCTATGCCCTCGTGCTGTTCAGCTCGGCATGGATCTCCGATATGGCAGGAAGCAGGGGATTATATGCACTGTCCGTGGTTTCCGGCCTCACCGACGTCGACGCCATCACCCTCTCCAGCCTGAGGCTCCTGTCGCTCGGCAAGCTCACTGCGCTGGACGCCGCAACCGCGATCAGCCTCGCTCTGGTCTCCAACATCAGCTTCAAGCTCGGGCTGGTTTTTGCCATGGGGGGCGCAACCCTGGGCAAACGATGCGCACTCGGCATGCTCACGGTCGCATTCGGGGTCATCCTCGCCCTCGCCGTCATGCATCATGTATAATTTGACGTTTGATTCGAGGAAAATCATGGAAGCTGAACAGATCAACGCCATTTCGAACCGCCTGCAGGATCTCAGGGTGAGGGAATCAGAACTGCGGAGGTATCTTTGACTTCGATGCCAAGGAAGAAAGGCTGACGGAAGTCTCGATGCTCGCTGAGGATCCTTCCCTATGGGAAGATCCGAAAAAGGCCCAGGAATTGGGACGGGAAAAGAAATCCCTCGAGGAAATCGTCCATAGCCTGAAAAAAATCGACCAATCCCTCGAGGATGCCCTGGCCCTGTTCGAAATGGCCGAGGAGGAAGGCGACGACGCCACGCTCGAAAGCGTGGGCGAGGACGCCATCGAAATCGCCAAGTCGGTCGAGGAACTGGAATTCAGGCGCATGTTCGCCAACCCCATGGACCCCAACAACTGCTTCGTCGACATCCAGGCCGGATCCGGCGGAACGGAAGCCCAGGACTGGGCTTCCATGCTGGAGCGCATGTACCTCAGATATTGCGAGCGGCGCGGCTTCAAGGTTGAAGTCCTGGAAGAATCGGAAGGGGAAGTCGCCGGAATCAAGAGCGCGACGCTCAAGGTCGAGGGGGAGTATGCCTACGGCTACCTGAGGACCGAAACGGGCGTTCATCGCCTGGTCCGGAAATCCCCTTTCGACTCCGGAAACAGGCGGCACACTTCCTTCGCCAGCGTGTTCGTCTATCCCGAAGTGGACGATTCCATCGAAATCACGATCAATCCGGCCGACCTGAGGATAGACACGTTCAGGGCCTCGGGTGCCGGCGGACAGCACATCAACAAGACCGATTCGGCGATCCGCATCACCCACCTGCCCACCAACATCGTGGTGCAATGCCAGAACGACAGGTCGCAGCACAAGAACCGCGCCGAGGCCATGAGCATGCTGAAGGCGAGGCTTTATGAAGCCGAGCTCAGGAAGAAGAACGAGGAGAAG